>JBBQDK010000223.1:0-1725 GCA_038319625.1 Gammaproteobacteria bacterium | reverse complement strand
CGGCAACCGCTTGGCGTTGCCCTCCGGACAATCCCTCACCACGCTCACCCACCTCCAGATCGAACCCGGCGGGATGTCGGTTGACGAAATCGGTGACACCGGCGATCTCCGCGGCGCGCAGCACCGCGGCATCATCGGCGTACGGTGCGCTCATCATGATGTTGGTCTTGACGTTGCCGTAGAACAACATGACATCTTGCGGTACGTAACCGATGTTATGGCGCAGATCGGCCGGGTCGATCTGGCGCATGTCGGTGCCGTCGATCAACACAGCACCGTCAGTCGGTTCATACAAGCCGAGTATCAGTTTCTCGATAGTACTCTTGCCGGAACCGATGCGGCCGATCAATGCCACGCGTTCACCCGGCTCGATACGCAGCGACAGCTTTTCCAGGGCATGCACGCTTTGGTGCGGATAATCGAAGGTGACGTCGCGAAATTCGATGGCACCGCGAATGTGCGGCCGATGCACAAACGTCTTGTCATCCGGGCGCTCCATGGGCAGTGCCATGAGGCGGTTGATGGTCGCCAGCGAGGCGCGCGCCTGATGAATGCGAGTCAGGGTACCGGCGACCTGACTGAGCGGCGCCAGCGCGCGGCCCGTGAGTAAAGTACAGGCGATCAGCCCACCTACCGTCAATTCGCCGTTGGTAATCTTGTATACGCCCACAATGACCACCACGACGGTAGCCAACTGCTGGAGAAAATTCGTGATGCTGACCGCGCCGGCCGAAAGGTAGCGGGCTTTCAGGCCCAGCCTGGAGAGATGACCGACGGCCTGCTCCCAGCGCTTCTGTGCCGGTCCTTCCGCGCCCATGCTCTTGATCGTTTCCAGACCGGTAAGCGTTTCTATCAAGGTTGCCTGTTTCTGCGCGCCGTGCTTGAACAGTTCTTCAATCACACCGCCGAGTTGCGCCTGTGCAAAATAGCCCGCCACCAGTGACAGCGGAAGAATCAGCAAGGGTACCAGCGCCAAGGTGCCGCCGAGCATGGCGATAACCGCGATGAACAAAATTATAAAGGGTAGATCGATGAGCGCGGACAAGGATGCCGATGTAAAAAAATCACGAAACGACTCGAATTCCGTCAGGCTGTTGGCAAAGGCCCCGACCGAACTCTGCCGCGACGATAGCTTGGCACCCAGAATGCGCTCATAGAGGGTGGCTGACAGCAGCACGTCGGTACGCTTGCCGGCGATATCGAGGAAGTAGCCGCGCAGTACTCGCATCACCAGATCGAAGCAGTAAACGATGGCAATACCGATGGCCAGCACCCACAATGTTTCAACGGCGTGATTCGGCACGACGCGGTCATACACATTCATCACGAACAGCGGTGAGGCAACGGCAAACAAATTGATCAGGAACGATGCCACCAATACTTCACCGTAAATTGGCCAGGAAGCCAGTATGGTGTCCCAGAACCAATGTTTCGGTCGGACCGCACCGTGGTCCTGGCTGCGGGCATCGTGACGATAGACCGGCTTTACGAATATGGCGCGACCACTGTAATCGGTGGCAAGCGTGGCGAGCGGCACATCCTGAAAGCCGCCGGCATCCGGCAGCAGGATACGCAAGGTATTGTCAGGAAGTCGCCGTTCCAACACGCAGGCCTGTCCGGAGTCGAGTAGTAGCACCGCCGGCATCAACAGATCGGAGATCTTGTCCAGCGGCCGCTCCCTGATACGGGCACTCAAGCTGGCACGGCCGGCGGCTCGCAAAAACA
>JBBQDK010000222.1:0-1942 GCA_038319625.1 Gammaproteobacteria bacterium | reverse complement strand
GCCGGTGTGCAGAGCGACCGCACCGATGTCGATGAGCGCTGGGTGACGGCGCTGCGCGAAGAGGTCAAGGAAGGCGAGGTGGAAGTGAGCAGCACCTTGACGGAAACCGAGATCACGCTGCGTGAAGTGCTGAATCTGAAGGCGGGTGATGTCATTCCCATCGAAGTCCCCGGATCGGTGACGCTGCGTGCCGAGAATATCCCGGTGTTCCGCGGCCGCTTTGGCGTGGCACAGGGCAACTGCGCGATCAAGATCACTGATCGGGTCAGACACAGAGTGTAACGGTCGGTCAGGAAAGATTTCAGGAGACAATGATGAGCGACGATTTAGATACCAACGAACCGGTATCCGACGATTGGGGTGCGGCACTGGCCGAACAGGCCGAGGTCGAGGCTGCGCGCGCGCCGGACGGTGGACAGGATGAAGATGATCTGATCGCCAGCGTCGCCGGGCCGGCGAGCAAGCCGCAGGACGATTATCAGCGTGCCGCTTTTCAGGACTTGCAACCGGAACCGGGCGCCGGTAAGGGGGATGACTCCAATCTGGATGTAATTCTTGACATTCCAGTGACCATTTCCATGGAGATCGGCCGCAGCCGCATCGCCATCCGCAATCTGTTACAGCTTAATCAGGGGTCGGTGGTCGAGCTCGACCGACTGGCCGGCGAGCCGATGGATGTGCTGGTCAACGGCACGCTGATCGCGCACGGCGAGGTGGTGGTGGTGAACGAAAAATTCGGCATCCGTCTGACCGACGTGATCAGCCCCGCCGAACGTGTCAAGAAGTTGAAATAGCATGTCCATGTGGCAGTCGCGTTATTCCTTTATCCAACTGTCTCGCGGTGTCGCGCTGAGCTTGCTCGGCATCTTGCCGGCTGGGGCCCGGGCAGCCGACAAGCTGATACATGCGTTGCCCGCCAAAGCGATGAACGAGCCGCTCGGTGCCGGCAATCTCCTGCAACTAAGTTTGGGTCTACTGGTCGTGCTCGCCGCCATTGTCGGCAGTGCCTGGTTGTTGCGCCGCTATGGTCGTCTGCAATCGGGCGTCGATGGTGCCTTGCGCATCATCGGCGGTTTGTCGATGGGACCGCGCGAGCGCGTGGTACTGGTACAGGTCGGCAAGCAGCAACTGTTGCTCGGCGTGGCGCCGGGTCGCATTCAGACACTGCATGTGCTGGCAGAACCAGTGAGTGAAGGTAGCGCCAGACCGCCGCAGGGTGGCTTCGCCGAGCGCCTGGCCGGAGCCCTGGCGAAAAAACAGTAACAGGTATCGGACGGGTAAAGGCAGCTCAGTTAATCGTGGACAGGCAGGTATTGATGAATATTTTCTGCAAGCGCATAACCGGCAACCCGGTGCACGGCAACCGCTACCCGCAGTGTGCGCTGTTGCTGCTGTTGCTGTTGGCGCCGCTGATGGCGCATGCCGTGCAGCCAGGATTGACGGCCTTCACCGTGCAAAACAGCCCTGGCGGCGGCCAGACCTACAGTCTGAGCATTCAAATACTGGCCCTCATGACTCTGTTGACGCTGCTGCCGGCGGCGTTGATGATGATGACCTCGTTCACGCGCATCATCATCGTCATGTCGATCATGCGTCAGGCGCTGGGCACCGCCTCGACGCCGTCCAATCAGATCCTAGTCGGTCTGTCGCTGTTTCTCACGCTGTTCGTGATGGCGCCGGTCTTCGACAAGGTCAATACCGAAGCCGTGCAGCCTTATCTCAACGAGCAGCTGCCGGCTGAACAGGCGCTGCAGAAGGCCCTGCAGCCGTTCCGCGCGTTCATGATGCGGCAAACCCGCGATGCCGATCTGCAGATGTTCGCCAACATCGCCGGGAAGACCGAGATTGAATCCCCCGACAAGACGCCATTCACCCTGTTGCTGCCGGCTTTCGTCACCAGCGAACTGAAGACGGCATTCCAGATCGGGTTTCTGGTGTTTAT
>JBBQDK010000221.1:0-1986 GCA_038319625.1 Gammaproteobacteria bacterium | reverse complement strand
ACAGCCACGGGTGTTCGGCAGACCCAATGGCTAGCAAGCTCGACATCCAACGCGTTCTGCTCACCGCCGTCATGCTGGCACTGTTCGCGATGATCGGCACCGGCCTGGTGAGCTTGAGTTACACCGGCACGCGCGCGCGCGTTGCGGCCAATGAACGCGTTGTCCTGATGAAACGACTCGCCGCGGTGCTGCCGCGGGGCAGTTTCGACAACGATCCGATTCAGGATACGCTGCAGATACACGATCCGGCGCTGCTTGGCACCAAACAAGCGGTCACAGTGTATCGCGCCCGTCAACAGGGCCGGCCGGTAGCAGCGATCCTCACCCCCGTGGCCCCCGACGGTTACGGCGGAGAAATCAGACTGCTGGTCGGCATTCGCTACGACGGCACGCTGACCGGCGTGCGCGTGCTCGAACATCACGAAACACCGGGCCTGGGCGATGCCATCGATGAGAGCCGCAGCGACTGGATCACGCGCTTCGTCGGGCATTCCCTCAGTAATCCAGCGGCCTCCGGCTGGAAGGTCAAACGTGACGGCGGCGTCTTCGACCAATTTACCGGTGCGACCATCACACCGCGCGCGGTGGTCGGTGCAGTACATCGCTGTCTGCTATACTTCGCCCAGAATCGCGCCCGATTGTTCGCACGGCCCGCTCCCTGACCCGCACCCTCTCCCCGACGGGGAATGGATCCGAGGACAGGGGTAATCACATGACGTACGTCCAGCAAATCCGGAAACTGACATGGCGGAAACCGCTTACAGCAAGATCATCAAAGACGGTTTATGGACCAACAACCCCAGCTTCGTCCAGTTGCTCGGTCTGTGCCCGCTGCTGGCGGTGAGCTCGACCGTCATCAACGGCCTGGGCATGGGCCTGGCGACGACGCTGACGCTGATCGTTACCAACATGATCGTTTCGCTGATCCGCAACTGGGTGCGCCCGGAGATCCGCATTCCGGTATTCGTGGTCCTGATCGCCGCCGTGGTCACTACCATACAGCTCGGCATGAACGCTTATTTCCACGAGCTCTATCTCATCCTCGGCATCTTCATTCCGCTAATCGTCACCAACTGTTTCGTGCTCGGTCGTGCCGAGGCCTTCGCCTCCAAGAACCCCATTCCGCGCGCCGCGCTCGACGGCCTGATGAACGGCATCGGCTTCACCTATGCACTGGTACTGCTCGGCGGCATGCGCGAACTGCTCGGCCACGGCACCCTGCTCGAAGGCGCGCAGATGATGTTCGGCGCAGCGGGCCGCGCTTACACGATCACCGTATTCGAACACTATCGCGGCTTTCTGCTCGCGGTACTGCCACCCGGCGCATTCTTTGGACTGGCCTTGCTGATCGCCCTTAAAAACACCATCGACAGCTGGCTGGCTGAACGCGCCGCCAAACCCGTTATTGAGCCGAGTGTAGACGGGGTTCCTGCCTAGTTGAAGGCACATAGCCTGATGCACTGAAGCACAACACAAAGACGCAAAGACCGCGAAGAACTACTGACGGTGTATAAAGTGCACACCATGATACATCCCGGTTCGGATGCAGACGAATTCCGAACTAGCCATAACTTATACCTTTGCGTCTTTGCGTTTAACGCCTTTTTCAATCGACCGACAAAACATGAACAACGTTAAACGCCACGCAATCTACTCCCGCCTGCGTGACGCCAATCCCACCCCCACCACCGAACTCACATACACCTCCCCATTCGAACTGCTGATCGCCGTGATTCTGTCAGCGCAGGCTACCGACAAAGGTGTCAACAAGGCCACGGCACAGCTCTACAAAAAAGCCAATACGCCCGCGAAGATCCTCAAGCTCGGACTGGATGGCCTCAAGATGCAGATCAAATCCATCGGCCTGTTCAATACCAAGGCCGAAAACATCATGAAGACCTGCGCCACTCTGGTCGAAAGGCACGCCGGGCAAGTCCCCGCGGACCGTGCTGCGCTGGAAGCCCTGCCCGGCGTCGGCCGCAAGAC
>JBBQDK010000220.1:0-1987 GCA_038319625.1 Gammaproteobacteria bacterium | reverse complement strand
CCTCGACCTCCACCCGATTCCCCGGCAGATCCAGATGAACATCCGTCACTCGCCATGGCGCTGATAGACCAAGGATCTGCCGGTATAGCTCTACATCGCGCATTGGACGGGCTCCTCTCACCGAACCCGCCCATCCTCCTACTCCCAGCTACCCACGGGAATCCCGGAAGGACCAAAAAAATAGACCTTTGGTGACTGCCGGAAAGCAAGTAATTCAGGAGGTCTCCGCTCCGAGTGGGACCTTAGTCCTGAAGCAAGCCGTCACCGTACCGCGCGATGTGAAAGAAATTCGGCTCTTTATACCCTTGGTTCCTGATGGAATTACAAATACGACGGGCGAAATTACTGTCCGCTACCCCGTGGTTGAGAAGTGACGGGGCACCGCCTAACTATGCGCTCAAGCGGACCGTGCGGGAGGGAGTTTCTGGTGCAATCATGCGTTGCGGCCCGCACGGCCGCTTAGCTTAGGGCAACGCTGAATAAGCCGTCGCAATTATCAATCTGCCGGTCTGATGAGTTTCGCGTCTGATCGGCCGGGTAGATCAAGGTTTTCTGCTGGTGGTTTTCACCCTTTTCGCGCCGTGAGGCGCGTTGTTGGCCCTCAACGGGCCCTCAAGCCGGTACTCGGATGCGCGACAGGTACAGGTTGGCCAGCCCGAGGGCCACGAAGCGGCGGTTGGCGTTCTTGTCCAAACCTCGGTAGCGCACTTTGCTAAATCCCCACAGCCGCTTCACCACCGCAAAGACGTGCTCGACGCGCGCCCGGATTCGCGACTTGTTGCGGTTGCGCGAACGCTCGGCCTCATCGACTTCGCCATGCTTGCGGATGCGTTGATTGGTGAAGTCTTTCGCCTGCGGTGCGTGCTCGCGGATCAGCGCCTTTTGACTGGCGTAGGCGCTGTCGCCATAGACCCGTCGCTCTTCGCCGTGGAGCAAATCTTCCAGCAGATGTTTGTCGTGCACGTTGGCGGCGGTCACCGCCGCGCTGTGCACCAGACCGGTACGGCTATCCACACCGATATGCATCTTCATGCCGAAATACCACTGCTGACCTTTCCGAGTCTGGTGCATGTCCGGATCACGCGTTTTGTCGGCGTTCTTCGTCGAGCTCGGTGCGCCGATGATCGTGGCGTCGACAATGGTTCCGGTGCCGATCTTCAGCCCACGATCCTGCAGGGTCTGGTTGACCTGCGTGAACAGTGCTGCGCCCAGTTCGTGTTTCTCCAACAAACGGCGAAACTTCAGCAATGTCGTTCCATCGGGAACTCGCTCCCGGCCTAGATCGATGCCTACAAACCGGCGTAGTGCCGTGCTGTCCAGCAAGGCTTCCTCGCACGCTTCGTCGGCCAGATTGAACCAGTGCTGCACGAAGTACATGCGCAACATCCGCTCCAGCCCCACCGGCGGACGACCTCTCCCAGCCTTCGGATAGTGCGGTTCGATCACGGCGCACAACGCTGACCACGGCACGATCTGCTCCATCGTCGACAAAAACACATCTCGACGCGTCGCTCGGCGATGTTGCTCGAAACCTTCGCCTTGATCCGCTGCCATCGCCAGTGTTTGCTGTTTCATCGTCGCGATTCCGCTTGAATGTCAGGACAGCGCTATTTTCGCAATTGTGGGAGACTTTTTCAGCGTTGCCCTAAGCGATTTTCACATGGCGATGTCAGGATTGTGAGCGGAGCCGGCAGGCGCCTCTTGGTCAGATGCAGGGGCGGCCTGTGCCTGCGGTATCACCAGTTCTGTGGCAAGCGCTGTCCTGGCAAATAGGTGCTTGATCAGCCCAGCCAATCGACTGGATGCGGGATCTACGACGATGTTCCTACAGGCTTCCACGAAGCATTCGGTGGCCGTTCCGAAGTGCTCGTCGTACGTCTTCCTTTGAAGGCGCATCTCGATCATGCGCCGCATGAACCGCCGTAACTTCTCAATTTCCATGTTTCGAATCGCCGATTCGAAGTCGGCGGCCGTGGCCCCCCTCATA
>JBBQDK010000219.1:0-2037 GCA_038319625.1 Gammaproteobacteria bacterium | reverse complement strand
AAAAAGCGCAAGATCATCGGCGGGCTGTTCGTCGATATCTTCGAGGAAGAGGCGCAGAAGCTCACCAACGCCAATTGGCTTGCACAAGGCACCATCTACCCGGATGTCATAGAATCGGCCGGTTCCAAAACCGGCAAGGCGCATGTCATCAAGTCGCATCACAATGTCGGCGGCCTGCCTCTGCACATGCGCATGAAACTGCTCGAGCCTTTGCGTGAGCTGTTCAAGGACGAAGTGCGCAAAATCGGCGTCGAACTCGGGCTGCCGTTTGAGATGGTCTATCGTCACCCGTTTCCGGGGCCGGGTCTGGGAGTGCGCATCCTGGGCACGGTAAAGAAAGAATTCGCCGATCTGCTGCGCCTGGCCGACGCTATTTTTATCACCGAGCTGCGCACCCACGACCTCTACGACAAAGTCAGTCAGGCCTTCGCGGTATTCCTGCCGGTGAAATCTACCGGCGTGATGGGTGACGGGCGGCGTTACGATTACGTCGTGGCATTGCGCGCTGTTGAAACCATCGACTTCATGACCGCGCGCTGGGCGCATCTGCCGTACGAGTTCCTCGATCTGGTGTCGCGGCGCATCATCAACGAGATCGACGGCATCTCGCGAGTCACCTACGATATTTCAGGCAAACCGCCGGCCACGATCGAGTGGGAGTGATGCCTTCGCGGCGCAGGCGCAAAGAGATGATCCATGTTTGCTTCAAGAGATTTTGTGTCCTTGCGGTTTCGCGGTGTCGATCGGCGAGGCCATGACCGACACCGTATGGATGGAGCAGGCGCTGGCGCTGGCGCAACAGGCGGCGGAGCAGGGCGAAGTGCCGGTGGGTGCACTGTTGGTCAGGGACGGGGCAGTGATAGGGAGTGGCTGGAACCGGCCGATTGCCGCGCACGATCCAACGGCCCACGCGGAGATCATGGCGTTGCGCAACGCCGCACAGCACGTCGGCAATTATCGTCTTGCCGGCAGCACCCTCTACGTCACGCTGGAACCCTGCGTGATGTGCGCGGGCGCCATCATTCATGCGCGCGTCGCGCGCGTGGTGTACGGTGCCGCCGATCCCAAGACCGGTGCGGCGGGCAGTGTCTTCGATACGCTGCTGTCGACGCTGCATAATCATCGCGTCAGTGTGCAGGGCGGAGTCTTGGCCGTGCAGTGCGGGATGTTATTGAAACGGTTTTTTCAGGCGCGCCGCCAGGCCGCGTCGCCGGATCAGGGTTCAGAGAACTGACAGCGCCGGGGCACTCAATTCCGGAATGGCATTCGGTACGCCGGTTGCGTCATCCGGTCCGGTGTTCTGCTGCTCGGCAAGGGTAGTGCCGGTCCGGCTCGACCAGCTGAGAATATCGTAATAACTGCGTACGTTCTCCACCAGTTGCAAAGCTTCATAACCGCGTGCATAGCCGAGCCGTGTCTGTGTGAACCATTTGTGCTTGCTGAGCAGGCTGAGTGATTTTTTGACGTCGACCCAGGCGTCGGGATTGCCTCCGCTTTTTGTTGTCAACCGGCGCGCGTCCTCCAGATGTCCGATACCGATATTGTAGGCGGCCAGTGCCATCCAGGTGCGTACAGGGTCCTTGATGCTTGCCGGCAGTGCATCCTTCACTTGCTTGAAATAACGTGCGCCACCCAGAATACTGGTTCGCGGGTCGGTTCTATCCTTCACTCCCAGACTTGAAGCTGTATCTTCGGTGAGCATCATCACCCCCCGGACTCCAGTGGGCGAACGAGCGGTCGCATCCCACTTCGATTCCTGGTAACCAATAGCCGCCAACAACCGCCAGTCCAGTCCGGTCTCTTTACCGGCTTCCACGAACCAGGCGCGCAATGATGGCAGGCGGGTACGGATTTGCGCCAGGTAGGTACGGGTGCCCACTGAACTGAAGGCGTCCATATGCCCGTAGTAGCGCTCCATTAGTGAGGCAATCACATGTTTACGATGCAGGTCGGCGAAAAAATCCACGGCGGCATTGTAGAGGCTGCGGTCTGCGCTGCGCGGAAAGGCCCAGGCCAGTTCCTGTGATGCTCCGAGCG
>JBBQDK010000218.1:0-2116 GCA_038319625.1 Gammaproteobacteria bacterium | reverse complement strand
GCCGCGCACCACGGTCGGCTGGAAAGGCCTGATCAACGATCAGGACATGGACGATTCCTTTCATATCGAAAAAGGCCTGGCGATGGCGCGTGAGCTGCTGCTGCATCTCGCCGAGCTCGGCCTGCCCACCGCCACCGAAGCGCTCGATCCGGTGACACCACAATATCTTTCGGACCTGGTGACCTGGACCGCGATCGGCGCGCGCACTGCGGAATCGCAGACCCACCGCGAAATGGCCAGCGGCCTGTCCACGCCGGTCGGCTTCAAAAACGGCACCGACGGCAGCCTCGGTGTCGCCATCAACGCCCTGCACTCAGTGTCACGCCCGCACCATTTTCTCGGTATCAACCAGGACGGCCAATGCGCCGTGTTCCGTACCCGCGGCAATCGTTACGGCCACGTGGTACTGCGCGGCGGCGGTGGCAAACCGAACTACGATGCGGCCAGCATCGCGCAGTGCGAAAAAGAACTGGCCGCCGGTCAACTGCCCGCCAACATCGTGGTCGATTGCAGCCATGGCAACACCAACAAGGATTACACCCTGCAATCTCAAGTGGCGGACGACTGCGCCCGGCAGATCATCGCCGGCAATCGCTCCGTCGTCGGCCTGATGCTGGAGAGTCACCTGCACGCCGGCAACCAGCCGATGGGCGACGACCTGGCACAGCTCAAATACGGTGTCTCAGTCACTGATCCTTGCATCGACTGGGAAACCACTGAAACACTGCTGCGCAATCTGCGCGCTAAACTTAGCGATGTGCTGCAAAAACGCTAGCGTCGCACTGCAGGCGTACAGACACATGGCGTTTGCACCCGCACCAAGTCACTACTGCATGCGAGCACACCATGGCCCAGCGTTATAACGAACTCAACGAAAAATTCACCGACTTTATCCGCCGGCAGCACTTATTCTTCGTCGGCACCGCCGATGACGACAGCAAGGTCAGCGTCTCGCCGAAAGGCCTGGATACCCTGCGCGTCCTCGACAACACGCGCATCGTCTGGCTCAACCTCACCGGCAGCGGCAACGAAACCGCCGCGCACCTTCAGTCCTATGGCCGCATCACGCTTATGTTCTGTGCTTTCACAGGTAACCCGCTGATACTGCGCGTCTACGGCCATGGCCGCGTTATCCATCCTCGGGATGCCGAGTGGCATGAACTCATCGGCTTATTCCCTGAACTGCCGGGCGCGAGGCAGATCATCGATGTCGGAATTGAACTGGTGCAAACCTCCTGTGGTTTCGGCGTGCCGCTGCTCGAGTTCCAAGGTGAACGCACCCTGCAAAACTGGGCGGAAAAGAAAGGTGTGGACGGCATCAAAAAATACTGGGAGGACAAGAACCAGCTCAGCCTGGACGGCAAGCCGACCGGGATTTTGAAACCCTGATCGCCGTGCTATCTCCGCACTACCCGCCTGGTTGCCGCGTTGTATAATTTAGTCAGCCGCACTACAGGAGAACCCGGCATGTTCGCCACGACGACCCCGCGCTCAGGCCGCCTGTGTCCTTGGGCGATTCTCTGCGCCATGACGGTCACATCATTGTTCGTCGTGACGGCTACAGATGCGGCCGAGCCCCCCCTGCACGGTATCGAAATCACGCCGATCGTTGGCTACAGAACCGGCGGCTCATTCAAGGATCCCGTCACACAGGAAACCCTCGATCTCGATGGTGCTCCGAGTTACGGCCTGGTCATCAACAGCGATCACGATGCCAACACGCAATGGGAATTCCTCTACAGCCATCAGGACACCGGCCTGCAGCTCGGTCCCTCGTTCTCCGGTAACCGCCAGTTCGACCTGGATGTGGATTACCTGTCCGCCGGCGGCGCCTATGTCTGGCGGGATGCGCGCGTGCAACCTTTCATAAGCGCAACACTCGGCATCGCCTACTTCGCCCCGAAGGATTCCGCCTACGACTCCGCGACACGCCTCCAGATGCAACTCGCGGGTGGCTATAAATACTTCATCACCCGTAACATTGGCCTGCGTCTGGAGGCTCGTGGCTATGCCACGATGATGAATACCGATGCCGCCATCTTCTGCGGCAACGGTACCTGCGTCGCCCGGGTACAGAGCAGTGGCTTCGGACAACTGGAAATCAATGCCGGACTCG
>JBBQDK010000217.1:0-2245 GCA_038319625.1 Gammaproteobacteria bacterium | reverse complement strand
CACGCACACACCGATGTTCCATCAGGTCGAAGGGCTGCTGGTGGATGAGACGGTGAGCTTTGCCGACTTGAAGGGCATGCTTGATGATTTTCTGCGCCACTTCTTTGAGAAGGATCTGAAGGTGCGCTTCCGGCCATCGTATTTCCCGTTCACCGAACCGTCCGCGGAAGTCGACATCGAATGCGTTATCTGCGGCGGTGGCGGTTGCCGGGTCTGTAAACACAGCGGCTGGCTGGAAGTGTTGGGCTGCGGCATGGTACACCCCAAGGTCTTCGATAGCGTTGGTATCGACAACGAGCGCTACACCGGTTACGCCTTCGGCATGGGCGTGGAGCGCCTGGCGATGTTGCGTTACGGTGTCAACGACCTGCGCCTGTTCTTCGAAAATGATCTGCGCTTCCTGCGGCAGTTCAATTAAAAGGCAGAGACAAGATGCAAGATATAAAACACAGCAGAATGTATGATTGCCCTACGGAACACATCAGCCTGGACCTTGTTTCTTGTAACTTGAAACGTGTATCTGAAGTCATATGAAATTCAGCGAACAATGGCTGCGGGAGTGGGTCGACCCGGCTGTGACGACCAGCCAGTTAGCCGAGCAGTTGACCATGGCGGGACTGGAAGTCGATGCGGTCGAGGCAGTGGCTCCGGCCTTCGCGGGCGTGGTGGTGGGCGAGGTGCTGGCTATCGATGCACATCCCGACGCCGACAAGTTGCGAGTCTGCCGCGTTGCCGTT
This sequence comes from Gammaproteobacteria bacterium, assembly GCA_038319625.1. Classification (GTDB taxonomy): domain Bacteria; phylum Pseudomonadota; class Gammaproteobacteria; order JBBQDK01; family JBBQDK01; genus JBBQDK01. The sequence continues at coordinate 1,508 of JBBQDK010000217.1, read as the reverse complement.
GGCACTGCGGAACCTTTGCAGATTGTCTGCGGCGCGGCCAACGTACGTGTCGGAATGCGTGTACCCACGGCACTGATCGGTGCGAACCTGCCTGGCGGGATGGCGATCAAGAAGGCCAAACTGCGCGGCGTAGAGTCCAGCGGCATGCTGTGTTCGGCCAAGGAGCTCGGCATTGCCGAAGCGGCGGAAGGCTTGCTGGTTCTGCCGGCGGATGCGACACCGGGTAGCGATGTACGTACGGTGCTGCGCCTCGATGATCACAGCATAGAAGTGGATCTGACACCGAACCGGGGTGACTGCCTGAGCCTTGCCGGCATGGCGCGCGAAATCGGCGTATTGAATCGCTGCATTGTCAGTGTGCCGGACCTTGCCGTTACAACGCCCACCCTGACAGATAAATATCCGGTCGATGTCCAGGCGCCACAGGCCTGCCCCCGCTATCTGGGTCGTGTGATTCGCGGCTTGGCCGGCACGGCGCAGACGCCGCTCTGGATGAAAGAACGCCTGCGTCGCAGCGGCATGCGCAGCCTGGGCCCCCTGGTCGATGTTACCAACTATGTGCTGATGGAACTGGGTCAGCCCATGCATGCCTTCGACCTCGATCATCTACAGGGTAAGGTATGTGTCCGCTGGGCCAAGGCCGATGAAAAAATCACGATGCTGGATGGCAAGACAATCTCGCTCGATGCGCAGTCCCTGGTCATTGCCGACGACAACGGCGCGCAGGCACTGGCCGGTGTCATGGGTGGCTTGGCTGCTGCCGTGAGCACGATTACAGACAGTGTCTTTCTTGAATGCGCTTTTTTTGCGCCTGACGCAATAGCCGGCCGCGCCCGACGTTACGGACTGCAGACCGATTCCGCCTATCGTTTCGAGCGTGGCGTGGATCCGGATATGCAACATCGCGCCATGGAACGTGCGACCAGCCTGTTGCTCTCAATTGCAGGTGGACAGGCCGGACCGATTGTCGAAAGCGTGAGTGAGACAGCACTACCGGTACGCCCGACGATTATCTTGCGTCGCGCCCGTATCAGTCGCTTGCTGGGCATGGCACTGCCCGATGTGGAAATCACGGAGGTGCTTGCGCTGCTGGGAATGGCCGTTGAAAATCATGCGGACGGCTGGCGCGTCACGCCACCCGGATTCCGCTTCGATATCGCACTCGAAGCCGATCTGATCGAGGAGCTGGCGCGTGTGCACGGCTATAATCAATTGCCGAGCAGCTATACACGTGCCGAGTTGATGATTTCGCCACAGCCGGAGGTCGCGCACAATTTCGACAGGGCCCGCCAATTGTTGGTCGACCGCGGCTACCAGGAAATCGTCACCTACAGTTTCGTGGACCCGCAGCTACAAGGTCAATTGGATCCCGAGCGCGCGCCCATTCACCTCGCCAACCCGCTGTCATCCGAGCTTTCGGTGATGCGCACCCAACTCTGGCCGGGCTTGGTAAAGACTCAAATGTACAATCAGAACCGCCAGCAACCGGGTGGTAAATACTTTGAAAT
>JBBQDK010000216.1:0-2248 GCA_038319625.1 Gammaproteobacteria bacterium | reverse complement strand
CCATTCGTGGGTGGGTTCCCACCGATACGGGGTCCCTAACTTCTTGCTGTCCCTTGGGGGCGCGCCGCAACGGGCGCCCCCGATTGCATTTCAGTCGGTTTGAACATTTTTTGAACCGCCAAGGTCGCCAAGAAAATCTGTTTTGAAATTCAAGAGGAAATATCTTGGCGCCCTTGGCGGTTGAGGGTTTTTCAGACTTTCCTTAAATAGTTCCTGTCAGGTTAGAAAATCGTCACGCCCGACGGTGCGGGTGCGGACATCCGGGTTTGCTAAGGTGTATGGAGCCCTTGGTGGTTCATAAAGATTTATAAGGCTTAAGACAACATGTCCTGGTGGGGAAAATTACTCGGCGGTACCTTCGGGTTCATGCTCGGCGGGCCTTTGGGTGCGCTGCTGGGCGCGGCCTTCGGGCATCAGTTCGATCAGGGGCTCGGCGGGCTGCGCATCGAGGCCGATAACGGCGCAGCGCCGATCGACAACGAACGTATCCAATCGGCCTTTTTCACCACAACCTTTTCGGTCATGGGCCATTTGGCCAAAGCCGACGGTCACGTCTCGCCGGAAGAGATCGCGATGGCGCGTCGGGTCATGGCTCAGATGGCGTTATCGCCGGAGCTGCAACACGCCGCCATCAGCCTGTTCAATGCCGGCAAGCAGCCGCACTTCGATCTCGACGCTGTGCTCGAACAATTTCGCCGCGAATGTCACAGGCGTCGCAGTCTGCTGCAGATGTTCATCGAGATCCAACTGCATGCCGTGTACGCCGATGGCGAACTGCATCCCGCAGAACAACATATATTGCAACATATCTGCACGGTATTGGGCTTTTCGCGGCTGGCGTTCGTGGCCATGCAGGCGCGGGCGCGGGCGGAGCACGAATTTGCCGGTGCGCAGCGCGGGCAGACGCGCCACTCGTCGCGAGATGAGTTGGCCAAGGCCTATGGCGTGCTCGGCGTGACCGCGCAGGCCGATGATATCGAAATCAAAAAGGCCTATCGGCGCTTGATGAATCAGCATCATCCCGATAAGCTGGTGTCCAAGGGTTTGCCGGAGGAGATGCTCCGGCTTGCAACGCAGAAGACTCAGGAAATAAAAGCGGCCTATGAACAGATACGCCAGGCCAGGGGTTCGGCACGCTGACGCTACGAGGTTACCGCTATGCGCTTGGGTTTTAAATTGACTGATGATTGAACTGAACGCGTGCGTTGTGCGTGCGCTATTCAAGACGGCAGTTCTGCTGTCAGCGCTGTATTTATCCGTGAGTTACGCTGCCGAGCCCACTACACCCGCCACCCCGGCACCGGCCGAGGTACCTGCCGATAGCAAACCGGTCGCACCGTCGAGCGTTCCTTCGACACTTCCCGCCGGGCATACACCCAGTGAAGCGACAGCGTCGCATCCGGTACCCGCCGAGGCGCCTACCGCGCCATCCACCGCCAAGAGCGGCGGCATCGACGCCGTGCTGGTGCTGGACAGTTCCGGCAGCATGAAGCAAACCGATCCGCTCAATCTGCGGTTGCCGGCCGCCAAGCTGTTTATTGCGCTGCTCGGCAAGACTGACCGTGCCGGCATCATCAGCTTCAGCGACCGGGGCTATCCGCTTGCCGCGCTCATGCCGGCCCATGACCAGGCGGCCCGGGAGAAACTTCTGCAGGCCGTCGACAAGGTCGAATCGAATGGTCAGTTCACCAACCTCCAGGATGCGCTACTGCAGGCCCGGGATATGCTCGGTGCCCAGCAGGACGACCGGCCGCGTTATGTAATTCTGATGTCCGATGGCCAGATGGACACGGGCAATGCCGCGCGCGATGCGCAGCTCACGGCACAACTCAAGGACACGCTGGTACCGGAACTGAGCAAGGCCCACATCACGCTGTATACCATTGCTTTTACGCAGGCCTCCGATGTCGCACTGCTCAAGGAAATCGCCGCAACGACTCACGGCCAGTTTCGCTTGGCGCTGCTCGACAAGGATCTGCACGACGTCTTCACCAGCCTGTTCGAGAGCGCCAAGACGCCGGACATGCTGCCGATCGAAGGTGGTGAGTTTCACGCCGATGATGCCATCCAGGAAGTCACGGTAGTGGCGACCAAGGAAAACCCCAAGGTGCAGATCTTCCTGCAGGCGCCGGACGGCAAGCGTCTCGCCGCCACGGACGTCGATCCGCAGAACCCGACCGTGCGCTGGTTCAGTTCACCGGCCTTCGACATGATCACGCTGGATCATCCAGCCGCAGGGCTCTGGAAG
>JBBQDK010000215.1:0-2249 GCA_038319625.1 Gammaproteobacteria bacterium | reverse complement strand
CTCACCATGCCAAGGATCACCACCGCAGCGGCTGGCGTGCCGGGGAACCAGTGAGCCAGGTCCGCACCCATGCCCGCACCGGCGGCCAGCGACGGGGCGAAAATGCCGCCGGGAATGCCGCTCAGGTACGACACCAGGGTGGCGGCGATTTTGAGCAAGGGATAGAACATGCTCTCGCTACCTACGGCGGTGAGAATATTTTTCGCCTCGTGGTAGCCGGTGCCGTAGGTGGTGCCGCCCGAGAGCAGTCCCAGCACAGCAAGCAGCAGGCCGCAACTCAGGGCGACGCGGTAAGGATGGCGTGTCAGATAGGGTTTGATGCGCTGGCTGCCGATGACCAGCAGCAAGGCGAAAACGCCGCCCAGCAGACCGCCGACAATACCGGTGGCGGGTATCACCAGCCAGTCGTGCTGGGTCAGTGCCGCACTGGTCGAACCGAAATAAGTGTAATCACCTTGAATGGCCAACGCCGTGACGCCGGCGATGATGACGGCGATCAACAAGGTACCGCTGCTGCGTTCTTCAAAGGAACGGCTCATTTCCTCGATGGCGAAGATGATACCGGCGATTGGTGTATTGAAGGCCGCGGCGATGCCGGCCGCGCCGCCGGCCAGAATCAGTCCGCGTTCCAGTTCGTGACGCGGAAACTTCGCGATCTTGCCCAGGCTGTACATGATCGAGGCGCCGATGTGGACGGTCGGTCCCTCGCGACCGATCGAGGCGCCGCAGAGCAGGCCGATGAAGGTCAGCAGAATCTTGCCGAAAGCGATGCGCAATGACAGCAGTTGATTGCGCTGGGCGCTGTCAGAAATATCCAGTGCGGCGATGCACTGCGGGATACCGCTGCCCTCAGCTTTCGGGAAAAAATTCTTGGTCAGCCAGGATACCAGCAGCAGGCCAGCGGGACAGATCAGGAACGGCAGCCATCGGGTATAGGCGGCGAACAGGTGAAAGATGTTATTGGCCCATTCGCTGGCCAGGGCGAACAGTGCCGCCAGGCCGCCCACCGATAATGCACCGAGCCAGAATACCAGGCGGGTTTTCCAGACGTTAGGCGAGAACATCATCTGCCGCGAACGATTCAATGAGCGGCGTACTGCAGTTGTCTGATTGACGGGCATTGCGTGAGGTTACTTGCTGTGAACAGCGACAGTATGCCAGAAAATCCGCGCAAGTTTGTTCATAGCGGGTCAAGGCTGGCTGTTATGGCGGTTTTTCCGCCGGTTTTGCTGCTGACGCGTAGCGCGAGACGGGGTGCAATGGCTCACTCAGGTTCGCGTGCGGTTATGCCATTTTGCAGATGAGCGGCTCGAGTCGCGCGTCGATAGGCTGCGGATCAGGATGTCGCGTGCGGAGAGTGTTTCCAACGTGCAACGCTCATGGACAGAGCAGGCGCAAATCAGCGCGTACGTTGATAGGTGCCGACCAGTTCCGTCTGCGCCAGGATATGCCCCTGCATGGCGTGCTCGAGTTTTGCCTTGTCGGGCATGTCGAGATCCGGCAGGACGACGTCGAGCGCATAAAGTTTGTGAAAGTAACGGTGCTCGCCGATGGGCGGGCAGGGGCCGCCGTAGGTGCTGCGCTGCCAATCGTTGATGCCGGTCCGCGTGCCGGACGGCAAGCCGGTAAAGGAGGCATTCTCCAGCAGACCGCTGTTGGAGGCGGGCAGGTTATAGAGCAGCCAATGCACCCAGGTCATGCGTGGTGCGGCCGGATCGGGCGCGTCGGGGTCATCGACGATCAATACCAGGCTTTTTGCCGTGGCGGACACGCCTTGCCACGTCAGCGGCGGAGAGATGTCTTCGCCATCGCAGGTGTAGTGTGCGGGGATACCGGTATTATGTGCAAAAGCGGGCGAAGTCAATGTCAGCGGCATGGTGGACTCCTCGAGGGCGGCATAGCTGTGGGTTGACGCCAGCGCACCGGCCATCAGGCCGATGCAAATGCAGATGAGCGTATTGCCGCGCATTCTCGCGTCCTCCCTGAAATATAGTCCGCAACCCGGCTGACTGCTCCCTCGGTATATCGGAAGCCGGTACGCGCTACGATGAATTGGGAATGGAAATCTTGCCGTGCGCGCTCAATCCGGGCGTTTGTCCTTGGAGCGCGGTTTCATCTGGCGGAATACCCATATCAGTGCCGCGATGGTCAGTGCGACATTGATGACGATGCCGATGATCCAGAAAGTACTCATGCTTGGGTACTGATCACTTTGGGATAGCGTTCAAATATCGTCTCCCGGACAGATC
>JBBQDK010000214.1:0-2312 GCA_038319625.1 Gammaproteobacteria bacterium | reverse complement strand
GCGTACACGTCACGGTCTGGACAAGCAGACTGCAACTCCAGCCTGTTCCCGAGGCCGTGATGGCGCTGTATCCTGGCGGTAATGTATCGGTCACGCTGACCGTGCTGGCATCAAACGGCCCGAGGTTGCGTGGTTGCAAAGTGAATGTCGTGGTGGTGTTGCCGATCGCCGGCGCACTAATACTCTTGCTTATCGACAGATCGGTGCCGTTGGTGACAGTGGTGTTGGCGGTCGTCGTGTTGTTGGCGGTGTCGGGGTCACCGGTGACAGCCGCTACCGTGACGCTGTTGGTCACTGTGCCGGTGATTGCGCCGGTGACTTTTGCGACTAGGGCGATGGTCGGCGCGGTAACGGTATTGAGCAGTGTGGCGCGCGTACAGGTCACGGTCTGGCCGCTATTGCCGCAGCTCCAGCCCGAGCCACTCGCCGACTGGTAGGTCAATGTGCCGGGCAGCGTATCGGTAACGGTCAGTGAGCTGGCATCGTTCGGCCCATTGTTGGTGACGTCGATGCTGTAGTTGATCGAGCCGGCGGCGACGACAGGATCAGGGCTGCCGGACTTGATCACTGACAGATCGGCACCATCGTTGATGGTGGTGTTCTGCGTGAGAGTGTCGTTGGAAGTGTTGGTCTGCGGCGAAGTGGTGGTCACCGTACCGGTCACGCCGATGCTGGCGCCGGTTGCCGCGGTGGTACGGATCACGATGTCGATACTGCGTATGTCCGCCGGGCTAGGTCCGATCGCGCCGGTGAGATTGCCGAAGTTGCACGTCACTGTACCGGGCGTGCCGCCAGTGTGGGTGCAACCGGGGTCGCCGCTGACTGAAATAAAAGTCGTGGTCGCCGGCAGAGGGACGCTCAATACCACGGCGTTCGCAATATCCGGATCGCTATTCTGGACGTTGACGGTGTAAGTGATCTGCCCCGCTCGCACTGCGGGATCGGGGGTATCGACCAGCTGCGATATCTGCACGTCGACCGCCTGCGCCCGGCCCCATGACAGGCAGGCAAGCACGGCAAGTATTAGCTTTCTCGTACGCATGGAGGAATGTAACTGCCTAATAGGCTTGTTGTTAATTCGGTGCTGGCACTCTCTGGAAGCTGCTTACTCAATGCATGGCATCTGCCCGTCAAGAAAACCTCATGCAGTGGCATAAGCAAGAGTCACGCCATCATTTGTGAAGGCGGCGCCGCGTTTTTTATCGATCCGGCGGGATTTATCGAGACGAAATTCAATCCGTGGGTGGAGTAAGCTGCTGTCATCTGAGTGAGTAATATTCAACCCAGATTTGTTGACCTGGTTTATTTTTGACCATTTAGCGGTAGTTGTGCTGGGCTGGCGTTGACTAGAAAAATCACACTCGTTTGCATGGCCACATCTAAATATGGCAGGTCAGATATAAGGTCCTTTACTACCTGCAACAGTGGTATGGGCTGTCCGATCCGGGGATGGAGGAAGCGCTCTATGACATGGAGTCCCTGCGCCGGTTCGCCGGGATTGAGCTGAATGATGAGGCAGTGCCGGACGAGACTAGCATCCTCAATTTCTGGCGTTTGCTGGAAACCCACGAGCTGACGGCGAAGATCTTCGCCGAGGTAGTGGAGTACCTGGAAGAACACAAGCTGTTGCTGCGCCAGGGTACGATCGTGGACGCTACGATCATCGCGGCGCCGCCCTCGACCCGAAACGCTGAGCGCAAACGTGATCCGGAGATGAGCGCGACGCGGAAAGGTAATAACTGGCACTTTGGCATGAAGGCGCACATCGGCGTCGATGCCAAACGCGGGCTGGTGCATACGGTGGTGGTAACGACGGCCAGTGAAGCGGATATCAACATCATGGACGAGCTGCTGCACGGTGACGAGCAGGTGGTCTACGGTGACAAGGGGTATGCAGGCGAGGAACACCGGCAGGCGCTGCGTGAAAAAGAAGTCCGCTGGGGAGTGTTGGCCAAGGCCGCGCGCGGCAGGTCACTGACGGAGCAGCAGGAAGCGCGCAATAAACGCTTGTCCTCGATCCGCGCCAAAGTCGAGCATCCGTTCCGGGTGGTGAAGCGTCAGTTTAATTATCTGAAGGTGCGCTACCGGGGCATCGCCAAGAATGCCGCCCAAGTGTTCTCATTGTTCGCCTTGTCGAATCTCTACATGGCGCGGCGACGAATATTAACGCTGCAGGCGAGGTGCGCCCGATGAGCGGGAAATGGCCTGTAAATAGGCCTAAAACACCTGCATTAACGGCAAAGAGCGGCGCTTAACGGCAAATATCACGCTGAACACATTGTGCGCGACTGATGCGAGTACTTGTTCAGAGG
>JBBQDK010000213.1:0-2455 GCA_038319625.1 Gammaproteobacteria bacterium | reverse complement strand
GATCGAGTCCATGATGGCCAGGGCGATGGCCTGGTCGGTGTCTGAGAACGGCGCCATGCGCATCTGCCAGAGCAGGTGTTCGTAGAGTGATTCGCCGTCGCCGCCGGTTTCATAACCCTCGCGTCCCGAAGTATCGGGTTGTGAGTAAGTGGAAGAGCCGTCGTAGACATCATCCCAGACGCTGTCCACCGGCAATTCATCGGGTATGGTACTGGTATTTTCCATCGGCGCGACGTCCGACGGTTCGCTCTCGAAGTCGTTGCCGCCGGCATCTTCGCGGGCGGTTTCACGCGGATTGTAGTCGTCGTTGACCGGCGCCTCGTCCTGTCCCTCGTCCAATTCCAGCATCAGGTTGGAGTCCAGGGTGTTCTGGATTTCCAGTTGCAGGTCCAGAGTCGAAAGCTGCAGCAGCTTGATCGCCTGTTGTAACTGCGGAGTCATGGCCAGGTGTTGGCCGAGACGGAGTTGTATGGATTGCTTCATCGTGCTGGCATGCCGGTTGCTGTCGAGTTGTTGGCCCGGTGGAATTTTACTGCATTATGCATGCCATTACATCGTGTAAGGTGAAAATCTTTACCGGTGAGGAGCGCGGGATTGTATGGGCGGGGTGACGCGCCACGATACTGCATACAATGTCTGTCTGTCATCTGGCCGGGACGCTTACAACTGGAACTGCTGACCCAGATATACCTCTCTAACCTGCTGATCCTGAAGTATCTCGGTCGGCGCACCTTCGGCGATGACTACCCCTGCATTAAGTATATACGCACGGTCGCAGATACCCAGTGTTTCACGCACGTTATGGTCGGTCACCAGCACCCCGATGTCGCGCTCGCGCAGGTGCTGGACGATGCGCTGTATATCCAGAACCGAGATCGGATCGACGCCGGCAAACGGTTCGTCCAGTAGGATGAAGCGCGGCTCTGCCGCCAGGGCGCGGGCGATTTCCACACGCCGGCGCTCACCGCCGGACAGACTCACTCCGGGCTGGTCGCGCAGGTGACCGATGTGCAATTCATTGAGCAGTTCTTCAAGGCGTTCACGGCGCTGTTTGCGTTTCATGCCGGGGCGGATCTCGAGGATGGCCATGATATTGTCGGCCACCGAAAGCTGGCGGAAGACGGATGCTTCCTGCGGCAGGTAGCCGACGCCGCGACGGGCGCGATCATGCATGGGCAGGCGGGTGATGTCCTGGGCGTCGATATGGATCTGGCCGCCATCGCAGGGCAGCAGTCCTACCACCATATAGAAGCAGGTGGTCTTGCCGGCACCGTTGGGGCCGAGCAGTCCCACCACTTCGCCGCTGGAGACCCGCAGCGATACGCCGTCGACCACGGTGCGGCCCTGGTAGCGTTTCACCAGTTGGCTGGCGGAGAGTTCGTTCATTGCGGCGCTTGTGGCGCGTTGCCGGGTTGAATGGTGATGTGCACGCGATCCTGTGGCGATGCGGCGTTGGCGCCGGCGGTTACCCGGTCGTTGATGCTGTCGTAAACAATGCGCTCGCTGGCGAACACGTTGGTGTCCTGATGCAATTCGGCCTGTTTGAGCAGCAGCAATTGTCCGGTGTCGATGTTGTATTCCATGCGCTGTGCACGGGCACGGATTTCCTTCTGTGTGTCGGAACGCTGCCGGTAACTGGCCGGCGAGCCGGTTGCGGTGACCAGATGCACTGTACCTCCGTCATGTTTCACAACCACTTCGTCGGCTATCAGTTGCATGCTGCCGCGGGTCAGGTGCACATTGCCACGGTAGGTACTGATGCCATGCTGTTGATCGATGTCGGCCTTGTCGGCATCGATCTGCAAGGGCTGTTGGCGATCCGAGGACATGGCGCCGGCGCTGCCGGCGAGCAACAGGCCAAGCAGACCGATCAGTGCGCTAATGCGATGCGGGGTCATAACGGCCTTGTACCTTTGCGAGCAATTGCACGCGTTCCTGATCGATGTTGATGCGGAAGCCGATGGCGCTGATACGCACGCCGGCGCTGGTCAGTTCAACTGGTGCATCGGTCTCGGCCAGGCTGTCATCGGGTTTGAAACTGATATCGCGGGTCAGCAATGTGAACGGCCGCTTCGCGAAACCTTCGATGCGCACCGCGCCGAGCAGACGGATTTCATTGCCCCGCGAGGCCATCCAGCCGCGCTCGCCCTCGAGACGCAGGTGGGTGCTGTTCTTGTCGAGGTATTCGATGCGGGGCCGCACAAATTCCGAACTGTCATCATCGGCAAAGTGCTTCATGCTATCGGCCTGCAGGTGGTACTGCGGCTTGCCGGTGACGTCCATGGCGGTGACATCGAAATTTTCCATGGTGTAATCGATGCGGTGTGCCTTTGCTGCGCGTCCCGGTGGCGGCGCGGTTTGCAAGTGGCGCAACCACCAGATGCTCCAGGCTGCCAGCAGCGCCAGCGCCAACACCGCCAGTCGGCCCGGTCGGATCATCACAGATACTTGCGCA
>JBBQDK010000212.1:0-2565 GCA_038319625.1 Gammaproteobacteria bacterium | reverse complement strand
CCTGCTCCGGCGAAGTTGCCCACGCAGGCAGCTGGTTCGCATGGCTTGACGGGTACGGGACCACCCATACCGACACACTGTCGCAGTCGGTCACCATCCCCAGTGGCAAGACCACGGTGACCCTGTCGTACTACCTGCATGTCGATACGGCTGAAACCACAACCTCAACGGCTTACGACAAGCTGACGGTGCAGGTGCTCAGCAGCACTGGGACAGTCCTGACGACACTGGCCACGTACTCGAACCTCAACCATGCCACCGGTTACACGGTGCACACCAGCAGCCTGGCCGCATATGCCGGCCAGACGGTCACGATCAAGTTCACGGGCACAGAAGACAGCTCGGCGCAGACGTCGTTCGTACTGGATGACCTCACCTTGACCGCGCAATAAGCAACGCACCCCTCGGCGATCCGCCTCCGAATGGAGCGGTCGCCGAGTTACGGTCCGGAGACCCCGGCCGTTGACCAGCCGCGTTGTCGTTCATGCAGGATTGCAGGGAAGATCACATGACATTTCTGTCGGCTCATCCAGAGTAGGGAATCATCCGCTCCGGATGCAACGGAACACTTGATGGCCCGAGCGTCAATGCTCGGGCCTTTTTTCCATTGGCGTGACGGTGTTCGTGCCCGCAGGGCCCTATGGCGCGCGACGAATCGTACCGATATTCCGCAGAACCTGACGCTGAGGCCACGCTTGCCGGGCAACGGCAATTTCGACGGACGCGCGACAGGCTCTCTCGAAGACGGGCAGTTCCGCGAACTTCGCGCCGCGACAATTTTCAAGACGATTGCAAAAGCAAGGTCTCCTGGATTATTCAATGCGCCGGTGGAACCGCAGCTACAGGCAGGTCAGGCGATGATCAAGTTCACCCTGAATATCTGAATCGCCACGCCAGTAGGCTTCAGGTGCATTCAGACCGGAACCTGGCCGCGCAGGCCATGCACGCATGCAGGCCTGTTGCCCCGCCTGCACGGAACATCGAGGCGGCCTGTCCGGCCAAACCGGATTCGACCCGCATCAGCAGGCTCGTTGTATCGTAACGATCCACCGTCGAGGAAGATCAAGCGATGAATCGAGCCATGCCCCTCCTGTCTCTCGTGCTGCTGGCCGCTGCCAGCGCCGCTCAAGCAGCGCCAGCCGTGCCTCGCGAACAGCCCACGTTGCACCAGTTGGCCAGCGCGCCCAGCGAAGCGGAACTGCGCGCCACGATCACCCGGCTGGTGGGTTTCGGTACCCGCCAAACCCTGTCGGATACCAGGTCCGATACGCGTGGCATTGGCGCGGCGCGGCGTTGGGTGAAATCGCAGTTCGAGGCGATTTCGAAGGATTGCGGCGGTTGCATCGACGTGGTGACGCCATCGCAAATGGTCAGCGGCAGCCGCATCCCGACGCCGGTCGAGGTCATGGACGTGCTCGCGATCAAGCGCGGCACGGGCGATCCGAAACGGGTGATCGTGATCAGCGGCCATCTGGATTCGCGCGTGACCGACGTGATGAACAACCACAGCGATGCGCCCGGCGCCAACGACGACGGTTCCGGGGTGGCCGCGGTCATGGAGGCGGCACGGCTGCTGTCGAAGCAGGATAACGATGCCACCGTGGTGTTTGCCGTATTGTCCGGCGAGGAACAGGGGCTGTATGGCGGCAAGGTGCTGGCCGACTATGCCGTGGCCCAGGGCTGGCAGGTCGAGGCCGATCTCAACAACGACATCATCGGCAACAGCCGCGGCCAGAACGGCATCTTCGACAGCACTACGGTGCGGATTTTCTCCGAAGGCACCAAGAGCAACGAAACCACGGCGCAAGCGAACTATCGCCGCTACCACGGTGGCGAGGTGGATTCGCCGTCGCGCAACCTGGCCCGCTACATGTCCACGCTCGCCGACAGCTACATGCCGGACCTGCGCGTGCGGATGATCTACCGCACCGACCGCTTCGGTCGCGGCGGTGATCAGGTCGAGATGCTCAAGGCCGGCTTCCCTGCCGTGCGCGTCACCGAGTCGCACGAGGACTACACCCATCAGCACCAGGATCTGCGTACCGAGAACGGCGTGGTCTATGGCGATACCATCGCCGGCATCGATTTCCGCTACCTGGCGCGCGTCACCGCACTGAACACCATCACCATGGCCGCGCTGAGCCGCGCGCCGGCACCACCCACTGGCGTCAGCGTCGAGGGCGCGGTAAGCACCGACACCACGCTGCATTGGAACAAGGTGCCCGGCGCCGCCGGCTACCGCGTGCACTGGCGCGACACCACCGCGCCGCAGTGGCAGTTCGAGCGCGCCGCGGGCGATGTCAGCCAGACCGTGCTGAAGGACGTGGTAGTCGATGACTGGTTCTTCGGCGTGTCATCGGTATCCGCCGATGGCTATGAAAGCCCGGTAGTGTTCCCCGGCTTCGCCGGCAGCTTCGAGCGCTCGCCGGCGCCGGTCAGCGACAGCGCCAAGTAAGCTGGGTGCGGGGTAGCCACCGCTACCCCGCACCAGGCATGTCAGCGAACGCTCAACCGGCGCTGGACGCTGCCGGAGCCGGCGCAGCGGCATCGGCTGCCTTGCTGCCG
>JBBQDK010000211.1:0-2575 GCA_038319625.1 Gammaproteobacteria bacterium | reverse complement strand
AACGTGGCGGAGGCACTGGTGGTGGTGACCGCAGTTGCGCAAGGCCTGGTGCTGCCCATGTCACCGGCGCAGATCCTGTGGGTAAACATGATCACTGCAGTGACACTGGCGCTGGCACTGGGCTTCGAGCCCGGCGAACCGGGCAATATGCGGAGGCCGCCACGCGACCCGCAGTTGGCGTTGCTGTCACCTCTGCTGCTGTGGCGCATCCTGTATGTTTCACTGATCATGGTGGCAGGCACCTACGGCATGTTTATGTGGGAAATGGCACACGGCGCACTACTCGAGCAAGCGCGCACCGTGGCGGTCAACACGCTGGTGGTGTTCGAGACCTTCTATCTGCTCAATACCCGCTTCATCACCGCTGCCTCCAGCAGTCGCCGCGGTCTGACCGGCAATCCCTATGTACTCCTGACCATCGCTCTGGTACTGGGCTTTCAGCTGCTGTTTACCTATGTGCCGTTAATGCAGAAATTGTTCGCCACCACGGCGTTGCATGCGTCGGACTGGATCAGGATCGTAGCCGTGACATCGAGCGTGTATGTGTTGGTCGAGATCGAGAAATACTGGCAGCGGCGCCGCGACGCACGGCAGTCCGCAACCATATCCCGGTAAATCACGATGGCCGCGTCCACACAGGGGCAGATATCAGATGTCTGGAAAACCACCGGTTACCCCCGTCCTGTGGCAATGACTTATCATGCAGTTATAATGCACCGGCAGCTCAAGCAGCCATTGTTCCGCCATCTATCCGAGAGCATTACCATCATGATTGAACGCAGTATCGAACGCTCCAAGTACGCTGGCCGGCGGCTGTTGGCGCCCATCTATATTGGCATGTCGCTACTGATGGGCTTGCTTGGCAAGATGACGCTCGCTGAACACCTTTCGCACGTACACCCACCCCTCCCTGTTCACACCGCACTACGGAGACAACTATGGCAGAAATGATGACCGATTCCGGGCTCAAGTATGACGACACGGTAATAGGCGAAGGCGTCACCGCCGAAAAAGGCCAGACCGTCTCGGTGCACTACACCGGCTGGCTGATCGACGGTGCGAAGTTCGATTCGAGCAAGGACCGCAATGATCCATTCCAATTTCCGCTCGGCGCCGGTCGCGTGATCCGTGGCTGGGACGAGGGCGTGCAGGGCATGAAGGTCGGCGGCACACGTCGCCTGACCATACCACCGCAACTTGGCTATGGCGCACAGGGTGCCGGCGGCGTAATTCCGCCCAATGCCACGTTGGTATTCGAAGTGGAGTTACTGGATATCCTGTGAGGGACGATGCACTCAAGACAGAAATCGCCGAGGATGTTCGGCGCGCACTGACTGAAGACCTCGGTGCGGGGGACGTCACCGCGGCATTGCTGCCCGCGGGGGCCAGCGGTACCGCTACAGTCATCACGCGCGAGGATGCAGTGCTGTGCGGCACGGCCTGGTTTGACGCTGTGTTCGCGCAACTCGATGCTGCGATTCGCGTCAGCTGGCTGGCGCAGGATGGTGACGATATCCGGGAGAACCAGGAATTGTGCCGCCTGAACGGTCCGGCCCGTGCACTGCTCAGTGGCGAACGCTGCGCGTTGAACTTTCTCCAGACATTGTCCGCCACGGCCACCGAGACGCGCCGCTATGTAACGGCCATCGCCGGCACTGGCGCGCAGATTCTCGATACCCGCAAGACCATTCCCGGTCTACGTGCGGCACAAAAATTCGCCGTGCATTGCGGCGGCGGGCATAACCATCGCATGGGGCTGTACGACGCGATACTCATCAAGGAGAACCACATCGCTGCCGCCGGCTCGATTGAACACGCCGTCAAGACGGCACGACAGCTCCATGCCGGACTGAGTGTCGAGGTGGAAGTCGAGAATCTCGAGGAACTGCAACAGGCGCTATCGGCAGGTGCCGACGTCATTCTGCTCGACAATTTTTCTCCCGATAAGTTACCCGCCGCCGTCACTCTGAATGCCAAGCGCGCCAAACTGGAAGCATCCGGCGGGATCACCCTGGACAACGTGCGCGCAATCGCCGTGACCGGCGTGGATTTCATCTCGGTCGGCGCGCTCACCAAACATATCCGCGCCATCGATCTGTCACTGCGGGTCAACGGCATTTCAGGATAACCCGCAACACAACTCGCTCTCACCTGCGGAGAACGGGGACTTCCTTATTTTATGTGGTCTCGAAATTGATATTTCGCACACCCACCTTTCCAATACACACAAGGCCGACACAATGGAAAGCAAAGCAGATTCAGGTGCGCGGCATGACAGATCACGCCATCGCTGACGCCGACTGTAGCGGCAAAACCGAGCATGTGCCGCGAGCCGCGTATGGGGTGCACAACCCGGGCCCGCGCGCCGTCGATCGCTTCGACATGGCGCAGCATGCAGCACGCGAAAGATGCGTCGACCAGCGACTCTGGACTGTATCACTGCTGTCCGGTTAATACTGAAATAGATTCAATTGATTAGCTGTATTGCCCTGTTCTGAAATGTAGTCACCACCCTCAAAGGCTTGCTGTATAGGCATCTTCTCGAACAGTGTGAGCGAGAATATCTGTAGCAAAG
>JBBQDK010000210.1:0-2590 GCA_038319625.1 Gammaproteobacteria bacterium | reverse complement strand
TCATGCTCACCGAGACCTCGGTGGAACGCATCCTGGCGCAGGCACAACAACTGCAGCCGCAGGTGATGGTCATCGATTCGATCCAGACCGTTTACACGGAACTGCTGCAATCGGCGCCGGGCGGCGTGGCGCAGGTGCGCGAAAGCGCGGCGCAACTGGTGCGGTATGCCAAGCAGACCGGCACGGCCTTATTCCTGGTCGGCCATGTCACCAAGGAAGGCATGCTGGCCGGGCCGCGCGTGCTCGAACACATGGTCGATACGGTGTTGTACTTCGAGGGCGATCCGGATTCGCGCTATCGCGTAATCCGCGCGGTGAAGAACCGTTTTGGCGCGGTGAATGAGCTCGGTGTGTTTGCCATGACCGAAAAGGGTTTGCGCGAGGTCGCCAATCCGTCAGCGATTTTTCTCTCGCGCCACGAGCAGCCGGTGCCGGGCAGCGTGATCATGGTGACGCGTGAAGGTAGCCGGCCGATGCTGATTGAGGTGCAGGCGCTGGTGGACGAGAGTCATGGTTCCAATCCGCGGCGCGTCACGCTCGGGCTGGAACAGAATCGCCTGGCCATGTTGCTTGCGGTGCTGCATCGGCACGGTGGCGTGGTCACCTACGATCAGGATGTGTTTGTGAATGTGGTCGGCGGCATGCGCATCAGCGAGACCGGCGCGGATCTTGCCGTGCTGCTCGCGGTGCTGTCGAGTCTGCGCAGCCGGCCGTTGCCTTCGGATCTGATCGCATTCGGTGAAGTGGGTCTGGCCGGTGAGATCCGGCCGGTGCAGAACGGTCAGGAACGCTTGCGTGAAGCGGCCAAGCATGGCTTCAAGCACGCCATCGTGCCCAAGGCAAACGCCCCCAAAGGCGGGATCGAGGGCATGGATATCAGGGCGGTGAGCCGGCTGGATGAGGCCTTGCAACAGCTTTAAGCTGCGCACGCCAGTCGTGCCGAACTGCTTATTCCATGCCCGACAATTCGCGCTCCAGCAGATCCGGATCACCGAGGTTGAGTTCTATGAGCCGGCGCAGGTGCGAAATACTGTCGATGTCGATCTGTTCACAGTGCAGACCGATGCGGTCCTCGTGGACATACATAACGAGGACATCCATGCGGATCATGGCCTGATCGTCGTCGAGCAGCAGTTCGAGCAGATACTTGTCGCCTTTGGCGCCCTGCCAGTCGGCGGGGCGCGCTATTTGTGCGCCTTTCAGCGAGACATCGATTAGTTGCGTCTGCCACACCATCGTTTCGTTGCGCAGATAGACCTGCACATCGAAGCTGATGCGGCTGTGATGACGCAGGGCCGCGGCATTGGACGGGACCCGGTGCGCGGCCGGGATACTGACGGCCTGATCCATGAAGAACTGCAGGCGCAGTTCGCCGCATTCGATGATGGCGCCCTCGTTCAATGCCTGGCCGCTGGTATCAAGGGTCTGTCTGTCGACACGGCAATCGCCGCATTCAAGCGTGACGATCTGGTAGCCGCCGTCGGCGTGACTGATCAGCGCGCTCGGCATGCCGGGCTTGCCGATACGGTGCTGGTCGGGTTCGATGGGGAAGGTACGGCCGAGGTGCGGGCCGTTCAGCACTTGCAACCAGCCGACACGGGTCGGCGCCGTGGATGTGCTTGCAGTTGCGGTATCGAGTGCCTGCGGAATTAACGCTGCCGACTCATCGATGCTCAACTTGAGTGTGTGTTTGCCGATCTGGATCTGGTCGCCATCCTGCAGTGGCTGTTCGCTGACCGGTTTGTGATTGACCAGGACGTTGCCGGTGTTGCAAAGATCGTAGAGCGTAAGCTGGCGGTCGTGCATATTGAGGCGGACATGCCGCGGTTCGATGGCAAGACTATCGATCTGCAGGGTGCAGTCCGGATCTCGTCCAATGTAGCTGTCACCCTCGGTCAGGTGAAGTATGTTGAGGAGCTTGCCTCTGAACAACAGGGTCAGTTTGAACACCTGTTCACCTTAGGTCGTGGGAAGTCTGCCGGCGATTATAACGGGTTGCCGCGTCGATACAATGCGAACTGCTGCACGATTGCAGGTATTTGATGGCTCCCGGGGCAAGCGCGTATTCAGTGTGGGGCATCCGGAACAGAGGCATCCTTGCGCAACGGCGGCAAGACGCGCGCGGTCTTCACCGCATTGTCCTTCACCTGAATAATCTCCACGGGATGACCGGCGAGCAACAGGCTGGTGCCGGGTTCGGGTATCGATTCGAGGTATTCCAGGATCAGGCCATTGAGGGTCTTGGGCCCATCGGTGGGAAAGCGCCAATTGAGGTGCCGATTGAGAATGCGCAGGCTGGCGCTGCCATCGATGAGAAAACTGCCATCGTCCTGCGGATGCACGTCCTTGATGTGCGAGGTGGGGTCGGTGGTGAATTCGCCGACGATCTCTTCCAGGATGTCTTCGAGTGTCGCCAGGCCGCGGATGTCGCCGTATTCATTCACTACCAGGCCGATGCGACGCTTCTCGCGCTGGAAATTCAGCAGCTGGGTGTTGAGCGGGGTGTCTTCCGGAATATAGTGCGCATCGCGCACCAGGGTGATGATATCGTCGTGAGTGAACTCGCCGCGGATCAGCATTTCCAGCGCAT
>JBBQDK010000209.1:0-2608 GCA_038319625.1 Gammaproteobacteria bacterium | reverse complement strand
GCGCTGCTGGTCACCGTCGGTTCGAGCTTGTCGAGCAATGCATAGATGTCACGCAGTTGTTCGGTATTCTTCGCGCGGAAGAATTTACCGCCGGTTTCCCTGGCGATAGCCTGCAGAGTGTCGGTATCGAGATCCTGCGATGGATTCACGACCTGATCGCCGAAGAAGCCCTGCACCACCAGGCGTTCCGCGCCGACACCGATGGTGTAGATGCGGATCTTCTCCTCGGCCGCCAGTTTCGCCGCCTGCAAGGGTGTGACTTCACCCGCATCATTGGCACCGTCGGTGAGCAGGATCAGCACGCGGCTCTGCCGCGGGTGTGCGCGCAGCCGTTTAACCGCCAGACCGATCGCGTCGCCGATCGCGGTCTCATTGCCGGCCAGTCCGATCGCCGCTTCCCCAAGCATGGTATGGACGGTTTTGCGGTCATAGGTGAGCGGCGTCTGCAGGTAGGCATGGGTGCCGAACAAGATCAGCCCCAGGCGATCGCCCTCGCGTTGGTCGATGAAATGCCCCGCGACCGACTTGATCATGGTGAGACGGTCTACCTGATGGCCATCGAGCTTCATGTCGGGAATCTTCATGCTGCCGGACAGGTCGACCGCCAACATCAGATCGCGGCCGCTAAGCGGAATCTCGATGGCCTGACCCAGCCATTGCGGTCGTGCGGCGGCACACACCAGCAGTAGCCATATCAGATAGGACAGCCAACGCAGCAGACGGGTGCGTGTGCTGTGTCGCGCGGCCTGGGGCGAGAGCTGTTCGAGCTGCGCGTAGAACGGCACGCGCAAGGCACTGGCTTCGGTCGCCGCCGCGCGTGGCAGCAGCAGGCGCACCAGCCATGGCAATGGCAGCAGCAACCACACCCATGGCCAGGCGAAGTGCATCATGTCTGCACCTGCAACCAGTCTTGCGCCAGGCTCAACATGGGTTCGACCTGTTGTGTCATGGTGCGGCGATACGGTGCGTCCAGCAGCACCCGGCCTTGGCTGCTGAACTGCGAGGTACGGCCGGTACGATCAAGAAATTCCAGCCACGCTACGCCGTTCAAGGCCGCAACCTGTAGCCGGCCGTAACGACTGATGGCGACACGGCGCAGCAGTATGGAGAGCTCGGCAATGACTAATGTACCCTCGCCTCCTTGCACGAGTGTCTGTCGCAATTGTTGCAATTTCCTCAGTGCGACACGGCGGTACGCCATGCGCCGGTGCCGCTTCCACAGCCACACTGCCGTCGCCAGCAGCAAGACGATGGCAACTGCGAGCAGCCACCAGCCCGGTGCTGGCGGCCAGAACGGTACCGGGCCAGGCAGATGGATATCGCGCAGCCCTTGCAGTGCATTGCCGTCGTTCATTGTCATGGCATGAATAACTTTTCAGACAATATCATTGTGCCGTAGCCTGGGTTGAACGCAGCGAAACTCGGAATTCACGGCGCGCAACACAGGCCACATTTCACTACAAAGCCGCGGCATCCGCCGCTCGTCGAGACGAGTACCGGCGGTGCCGGACATGCGGTAGGTGACGCTGCAGCTCTACTGCCGGATCCTGTTCGGTGCTCAGTGACAACCAGCGCATACCGTGATCCCGGCACAGAGTAGCCAGGTGTTCGCTGCGCGCCCGGAATGCGGCCCGGTAGCGCGAGCGTAGCGCGGTATCCGTCGTCCATAGGGTATGGGTCTGTCGACCATCGCTGAAGGCGTAACGATCGGGTGGCGGCAGCTCGGCTTCCAGCGGATCGAAGATCCGGATAGCCAATACGTCGTTGTGCAGCGCCAGTGCGACGAGTTGCTGTTCGGCCGCCGTGTCGAGTGTGATGAAGTCGCTGATCAGAATCACCAGACAACCGTGCGAAGCTAAATGGCGCAGCCGCAGCAAGGCATCCGACCAGGCATTGGTCTGCTGATCCGGCGCCGTCGCACTCGTCGCGACCAGCAGTTGCAGACAGCGTAACAGTGCACGTTTGCCGCTGGCGGGACGCGCCTCTAGTGACTTGCTGCCGGCAAAGATTGATGTGCCAATGCGGTCGTGATTTTCCAGCGCCGCCCAACCGAGCAGCGCGGCGACGCGCGCCGCTTGCACTGACTTGAAAGCGATACGCGTACCAAAGTGCATGCTCGCACCGCTGTCGACACACAGCAGTACCGGACGTTCACGTTCTTCGCGGAATAATTTCGTATGCGGACGGTTGCTGCGTGCCGTGACCCGCCAATCCATGCGTCGTATGTCATCACCGGGCTGATAGGCGCGCACTTCTTCAAAGTCCATGCCGCGCCCACGAAATGCGGAGCGGTAGCCACCGGACATCAGGCCACCACTGCTGCGCCCCGCGGCGAGCGAAAGGCCGATGCCCTGGGACCGTAGCTCGATCAGTTCCTCCAGACTGACATTGATACCGTTGCTGCTTGATGTGGTCATATGGGTCATCTCAGGGAACAGCGATATGGCGCAGAATGGCGCTGATGAATTGATCGGGCGTCACGCCTTCGGCTTCGGCCTGATATGACAGCAGCACGCGATGCCGCAGCACATCGTGCGCGATGGCGTGAATGTCTTCGGGCGATACGTAGTCGCGATCGTGCAACCAGGCGTGAGCACGCGCGCAACGG
>JBBQDK010000208.1:0-2620 GCA_038319625.1 Gammaproteobacteria bacterium | reverse complement strand
TATTGCCGGGCGTCCACAAAGCCGCACAGCCGCAGATGTCATGCACGAAGCGCGACAGGATACGCGCGCCCTGATGGGTGTGAGTGACTTCCGGATGGAACTGCACGCCGTAGTAATGACGTGCTTCGTCAGCCATTCCGGCCAGCGGTGCGCTCTCGGTGCTGGCGATGACCTTGAAGCCCTCCGGCAGGCGTGTGACGCGATCGCCGTGACTCATCCACACATCCAGCAGCCCGTAACCTTCCGGGCTGGTATGATCCTCGATATCGGCCAGCAGCTGCGAGTGACCGCGGGCGCGCACCTGCGCATAACCAAACTCGCGGTGCGTGGAAGTCTCTACCGTGCCGCCGAGCTGCGCGGCCATGGTCTGCATGCCATAACAGATGCCGAGCAAGGGCACACCCAGATCGAAAGCCGCTTGCGGCGCTCGCGGCGTTTCCTGCTCGGTAACCGATTCGGGGCCGCCGGAAAAGATGATGCCCTTGGGCCGGAACTCGCGCAGTGCGGGCTCATTCATATCCCAGGGATGGATCTCGCAATAGACCCCGGCCTCGCGGATACGCCGCGCGATCAATTGTGTGTACTGAGCACCGAAATCGAGGATGAGGATACGATCGGAATGGATGTTGGGCATAAAAACTCAGTTGCGAGTAGCGAGTCGTAGCGCGCGCCGAAATGTCGTAGCTCGAAACTCACTACCCGCCACTCGCTACTTCCCTAAGAGGATTGTTCAGCGTCTAGTCGACTCTGTAGTTAGGTGCTTCCTTCGTGATCGAGACATCATGCACATGACTCTCACGCACGCCGGCCGTAGTGATGCGCACGAACTCCGGCTTGGTGCGCATTTCTTCGATGTCGGCGCAGCCGACATAACCCATACTGGCGCGCAGTCCGCCCATCAATTGATGCACGATGGCCAGTACGCTGCCTTTGTACGGCACGCGGCCTTCGATGCCTTCCGGCACCAGTTTGTCGGCGTCGTTGGTGTTTTCCTGGAAATAGCGATCACTGGAGCCCTGCTGTCCCGACATCGCCCCGAGCGAACCCATGCCGCGATACGATTTGTAGGAACGACCCTGATACAGTTCCACCTCGCCCGGTGCTTCTTCGGTGCCGGCGAACAGACCGCCCATCATCACACACCAGGCACCCGCGGCGATGGCCTTGGCCAGATCGCCCGAATAGCGGATACCGCCATCGGCGATCAGCGGCACGCCGGTGCCGGCCAGTGCCTCGGCGACATTGGCTACGGCGGTGATCTGCGGCACGCCGACACCGGCGACGATGCGTGTGGTGCAGATCGAACCCGGACCGATGCCGACCTTGACGCCGTCGGCGCCCGCCTCCACCAGCGCCAGCGCAGCGGCGGCGGTTGCTATGTTGCCGCCGATCACCTGTACCTGCGGGAATTTCTGCTTCACCCAGCGCACACGCTCCAGCACGCCCTGCGAATGGCCGTGCGCGGTATCGACCACGATCACGTCCACGCCGGCGGCGACCAGCGCGGTGACGCGCTCATTGGTGCCCACGCCGGTACCGACGGCTGCGCCGACGCGCAGACGACCGAACTCGTCCTTGCAGGCGTTCGGGTTGTCTTTGGACTTCTGGATGTCCTTGACGGTAATCATGCCGCGCAGCTGGAACTTGTCATTGACCACCAGCACCTTTTCGATGCGGTGCTTATGCAGCAGTGCGACCACTTCATCGCGTTCAGCACCCTCGCGCACGGTGACCAGTCGATCTTTCGGCGTCATGATGCTGGAGACCGGATTGTCGAGGCGCGTCTCGAAACGCAGATCGCGGCTGGTAACGATACCGACCAGATCTTCGCCATCCACCACCGGCACACCGGAAATGTTGTTGGCCTTGGTGATCTTGAATACGTCGCGGATACTGGTGTTCGGCGTGACCGTGATCGGTTCCTTGATCACGCCGCTTTCGAATTTCTTGACCTTGAGGACCTGATGCGCCTGCTGCTCGTAGGTCATGTTCTTGTGAACGATACCGATGCCACCTTCTTGCGCCAGCGTGATGGCGAGGCGCGCCTCGGTGACCGTGTCCATGGCGGCGGAAACCAGCGGGGTGTTGAGGACGATGCCGCGGGTCAGGCGGGTGGTCAGACGCACATCCTTGGGCAGCACGCGTGAATGGGCGGGCAACAGTAAAACGTCATCGAAGGTGAGGGCTTCCTGGACAATGCGCATAATTCAGATCCGGCCTGCGGCGAAGCGGCTCATTATAGAGGCAAGGCCGGGTCCAGGTAAATCGCGAAACACGGGTGCGTTACAGCGCGGTGTGGGTGGTTTATCATGACCCCATGCGCGAAATCCGACCCGAAGTTAGCGAAACCCCGATCCAGCGCGAGATTTTTAGCATCTCGCGCCTGAATCGCGAGGCGCGCGCCATTTTGGAAGGCAACTTTCCGCTGATCTGGGTGGAGGGTGAGCTGTCCAACCTGGCCCGGCCGAGCTCCGGCCATCTGTATTTTTCTCTCAAGGACGAGCAGGCGCAGGTGCGCTGTGCCATGTTCAAGATGCGCAATCAGCTGCTGGGCTTCAAACCGGAAAACGGCATACAGGTGCTGGCACGGGCGCGAGTCTCGCTGTACGAAGGCCGCGGC
>JBBQDK010000207.1:0-2686 GCA_038319625.1 Gammaproteobacteria bacterium | reverse complement strand
GGTAAACCAAAACGTAAATGTAGCCCCTTCATCCTTCACCGGTTTGCCATCGTCTCCGGGTAGCGGAATCAATGACACACAGGGACTGATTCGGCTGGCATCTAAGAGGCCGTCGCAAAGCTGCTGTAAGCCCGCAGCGATTGGATAAATGCTGGCATCGATTGGAATCGGAGTCTGTGCACCTCTCGATGCTCTAATCGTTATCTGTTTTGGATAGAGTGTGAATAAGGTAGTTTGTGATCCTTTGACTTCGTGTGACCCTAAGAAAGACGGGACAAATGTTCCGCTTCCAACTGGTAATGTAGCAGAAGCGCTTCCTGAGGCAGTGTCATCTGTCTGCGTAGTAAGTGCGATTCTTACGCTACTGATACTGAAGCTGATCGCGCCATGGCATATGTTATCGAGAGGCTTCGCGCTTGCAGCATTGGCATCGTAAATTTGATACCTCTCCAGGTCCTGTTTGATTTTCTGTACAACGTCAGAAACACTTGTTGGCTCACCCTCATTTTGTGGAATTGTCACGCATCCAGTGAGTAGCAGAGCAAGGCAACCCAATATTGATCGCATATCTACACTCCTCGGTAATTATTTCAGGTGTGTTATGACTCACAAGGACTAACGTCTGAGATAAGCGATGCGTGTTTTCTGTACGTCAGCTTGTAAAAAATGGTGTCAGAGACAATTTCCGATCTTCGACGGGGTAGTGAACTGACGGCTAATGCATCCTCCGCCGCCCGTCGCGGCCAGTCTGTGTGAGCGATAGTGGCACACATGGTTCGTGCTCCGCGTCTCGAATTGCACGGCATTCCCCAGCATGTCGTGCAACGGGGGAGCAATTGACTGCAGCCCAAAATGGACGGAGGTAATTAAATGCGAAACAATTGGCTCCGTGACCTTATGCCCTTTCAAATAATTGTCTCCATCCCCTTATACCCTCCTACCGCATCGTCTTCCGATCAATCTGCTCCCTCCGATCACGCAATGACGACTCAGACCGACGAAACATCGGCGTGGCACCGTCGCGCTCTGTGACCACTTGCGCTGGAATCGCCTTGGAGCCTGCAGGACGCGCACCGAGCCCCCCACCGGGAGTTACCTTTCCACCCGCGATAATTCGCCGAAACGTCGACATGACCGTCTTCTCATCATCGTCAAAGTCGCCGTGATGCATCGCGTTCGAAGCGTCCTGCGAATCGTCGGATGCGTTGTTCGGCGCAAGCACCAACTCGGCGCCGAGCTTCTGGAACGTCTTGCGCAAGTCGGCATCGATCCACCGCTCCATGCCCAAAATAGGTTCCCCCTCGCGAAAAAGCGGAATGCGCGGCTTTTTCTCGAACGCCGCCGACACCAGGTACAACAGCGACTTGTTGTAGATCTTGCCGCAGTTGTCGTCGCGCTCGGTCTTGTCGCTCAACGCGAACACGGCGAGTTTGCGAAGCGTGCCCTTCTGCATCGCGGGCAGGTAGGTCGAACGGAAAAGATCTACCGTGCAGGCCGGTGCCCACAGCGTGCAGGTCTCGACCTTGAGGCCGCGGTCGGTGAGCAGCTTGACCACCGGCGCCAGCAGGATCGAGCCGGCGCTATGGCCGACCATGTGGATCTCCAGGCCGGGCATTTTTTTCGCCAGCGCCTTCAGCTGGTCGGCCACCAGCACCGCCGCGCCGCCGGGGTCGCTGGCGGCCAGCGCGTTCTGTTTCATCTCGTCCCACGCCAACTTGCCGGAGAGTGCGCGCGCCAGCGGTTCGAGCGCGTCGTCGAGCCGGTCGAGCATGAAATCCTTGGTGGCGTCGAGCACGCCCTCGGGCCGGCGGCGGCTCACCGTGTCCTTCAGGATGTTGGTGATGGTGGTCCAGTAATCGGTGCGCCAGATGAAGGCCAACGGGTATATGTTGCCTCCGAGCAGCGCCGGGCGGTACTCGGCCAGGCGCTGCGTGGCGGCCTGTTCGCTGACCAGCCCGCCGTGGGCGTAGAGCAGGATGCGCGGCTTGTCCCAGTCCTGCATGACGCGGGGCATGTCCTGTTCGAAGATCTGCGCCAGCTCGGCTGGCGTGCTGCCGTAGTCGCCGCCCGCCTTGAGCGTGCCGTTGTTGCCCACGCTCACGATGTGCGGGCGCAGGTCGGCATAGGAATACGCGTTCGACTGGGCTGATGAGGCCGCGTGCACCGCCGCGATCGACTCGAGCTTGCGCAGAGTGACCGGCGCGCCAAGCCTGGCCACCCAGGTGTCGGTGCCGTTCTCCAGCCAGTCGTCATAGCTGATGTGCGCAAAACCATGCCGGCCCCAGGCGGGGCCCCACGAGTTCTGCAGCCAGAAGCCCTGGTCGTCGAACGCGACGATGGCGAAGGCGTGACCGCCGGTGATGGTGGACGACTGCGTGATGACACCGTCGGCGCCGACGTCGTTCCAGCCCGCGTGGACGGTGCAGGTGACGTACAGCACGCCGACCTCGGCCAGTGCCGAATGCATGGCGACGATGTCCTTGTGGTTCACCCGGAAGTAGGCACCCAGCGGACGGCCCAGCGCGTCGGAGGTGCGCGCGTCAGTGAGGCCCAGCGGGTCGGTCTTCTTCGCGGGCTTGTACGGGAACAGTACCTCGGAACACACGCCATGCTTGTGCCAGCCCTTCATGGCGCCGCGCGCGCTGGAGCCGCTGTAGTTCTCGCCGGGCCACTCGTCGTAGCGGCG
>JBBQDK010000206.1:0-2712 GCA_038319625.1 Gammaproteobacteria bacterium | reverse complement strand
CTGCCAAGGTGGCGCAGCAGTGCGCCGTAGGATTCGAAACGCTGGTGACGCGGCACATCGTTTTCCGGTTGCAGGACATAGTAGCTGTGTTCGACATGCAGCACATAGCGCGCGCTCAACCGGTACCGGCGTGCCGTGCCGTAGCAGCCGGCGACGTCCTGGAACAGTCCTTCGATGCGGTGGGCGATGGCCGCGCCGCGTGTCGAGGAGTAGCTGTAGGCCTTGATCGGCGGCAGGTCCAGGTTCGCCGACAACGGTGCCCAGGCCAGATATTCGCACAGGCAGTCGAGTAGCGCGCTGTCGCCCGTGTAGCGCAGGGTGAGAATTTCCTGCCAGCTGCTGATTACGATTTGATCGAAACTGATCGTCAGGTTTT
Source organism: Gammaproteobacteria bacterium (assembly GCA_038319625.1). Classification (GTDB taxonomy): domain Bacteria; phylum Pseudomonadota; class Gammaproteobacteria; order JBBQDK01; family JBBQDK01; genus JBBQDK01. Next base: position 2,336 of record JBBQDK010000206.1, on the reverse strand, counting down.
CCCATTGACCGCCATAGCGCAAGGCATCGGTACGGTTACTGGTGAGCTGGTTGCCCTGGCGGGTATGCTTGGACAGTGGATCGACGCCGAAATTGATGAACAGCACGGCGCTGTGGATGCGCGGTGGCTGCTGAAAGGCGTCCATGCCGGTGTCAGGCAGGGCAGCGTCAGGATAGAGTTGTTGCAGGCATTCACTGACGGCACGTACTTCCCAGGGGTTGAGCGTGTTGTTGGGTGAAAAGAGTGCCAGCACCGTGAGCTGATCGAGAAGCTTGTTAAAGTGGCACCAAGTGAGTAACTCGATAAGATTGTGGCCGCGCTTGATGGGCGTTTCGCGGCGGGCTTGGGTTTCGTTGACTTCGCCGCGGTACAACAACCAGCCTTCCTGATCACCAGTACCGGTCTGATGGAAGGACAGTTGCGATTCCACCAGATTGGTCGAGATACCGGGGTTGACGATATCGATCTTGCCGGCCTTGCGCTCGAAGGCGGCGTACAGTTTGCGGCCCAGCATGTTCAGATCGCCCTGGTCGATGGGCGAGTCGTGGGCATGCTGGCGCGCGAATTCCGAAAGCATGCGATAACTGCGTGTCAGCTCGTCGACCAGCGACTTGCGTTCCTCCAGAACGCGATGGATCTTCCAGGTCGCTCGCGAGTCGAGCAACAGCAGGTGCGAGTGATCCCATTGCCACTCCGAGGCCAGGCTGCGCAGCAGTTCCCGCTTGCGGCTCGGGTGGCGCGGGTCATCGGCGCTGCTGAGGCGCTCATTGACCTTGAAATAGAAACAGCGTCGTGCCAGTTCGAGGCGGTCATGCTCCTCGCGTCCTTTCAGATATTCCTCCACCTTGGTACACATTAGCAGGTAGGGATCGAGGCGGTCGAGGTCGGTGGCGCCGGCGTAAATCGATTTTTTGTAACGGCTCGCCAGCAGATCGACACGCGGGTATTCGCTGGCGTAGGCCTCCATGAGCAGTATCTTCAGCACTGATTTGTAGGGCGATCCGACCGCCTTGTACAGCTGCCAGAGCGCCGCACCGAAGAATTCACCGGCAGGCACACTGCCCATGCCCCCGAAATCCAGGCACTCGTTTTCCTTTATGAAGCGTTGATGTGTCAGGCGGTGTGCGTAGGCATCGTAGTTCTGTTCGTGCTCGGGCGGCACCAGCCACCAGAGCGGGTAACGTCCGGCCACCAGCAAGCCGGTACGGTAGAATTCTTCGAGTAACAGATGATGTTGTGTACCACCGCTGCTTTCGTGGGACAGCGCCTCGTGCTCGCCACGACGGAACGCTTCCACATCCATGATGAAAAAGTGCGCCTCCAGTTCCATGGTTATGGCCCAGGAACTGATTGCCTCTGCCTTGCGCCGCAGCGCATCGCATTGTGCTTCGCCCAGGTCGGGTCGGTGGCAGATCCAGATATCGAAGTCGCTGTTGTCCGAGTAGGCGACGGTGCCGCTGCTGCCCATCAGATAAATTGCCAGCACGCTGTACTGGCGCAGCGCGCGGCGGCGATGATCGAAGCCCTTGAATAAACGGGTCGCGGTATCCAGGCTGGCCTGGGTCGGCGTGTAATCGGACACGCCGGCGACGGTCTTCTTGGATTCGTAGCCAGGCAGCAGCGGATGATTGACGTGGAACAGCAGCGGCAGCAGTTCCAGGAAGACACGCTGGCGCGCGCGCAGGGTGTCCTGAACGCGCAGCAGACGTTCGCGATTCAGCGCCAGGAAGCGCCGTTTGATCGCGTTGAGATTGAGTCCGTCAGGGGCCGCGCCGGTGTTTAAGTTGATTACGCTCATCACCCTTTAATATCGACCGCGGTGGCGAAATCTACAGGCTCGACGATGATCCGAATGCTGTTTTTCAACCGGCGCCGCGGTTCTCGGCGAGGGCCAGGCTGGCGCGGCGCAACAGGGTGTTAGTGTCGTCATTCTTGCGCCAGGTGGCGACACCGAAGGAGACGCCGATCGGATTGCTGTCTGCGTTGTGCAGGTGCGCGACCTGCACGGACAGTTTCTGCATCAGTTTCATGGCGTCTTCCTCGCCGGTCTCCGGTAGCGCCATGATGAACTCGTTTTCTTCGCCGCAGCCGATCAGGTCGGCCCAGCGCAGTTGGTCCTTGAGCAGGCGGCTGACGGCCAGGCGATCCGGATTGTCATCCTGACTGCCGGTGTTATCGAGACTCATGAGTATCACGGACATCTGGCTGTTATAACGCCGGCATCGCGACACCTGTGGTTCCAGAGCCAGCATCAGGGCGAGTCGGTTGGGCAGGCCGGTGAGTGCATCGTTGAGACTCTGTTCGCGCAGTTGATGGCTGAGGTGTTCCTGCGGCGT
>JBBQDK010000205.1:0-2734 GCA_038319625.1 Gammaproteobacteria bacterium | reverse complement strand
TTCGCAGTGTGGCTGGGGTGGCTGCCGGTGAGTGGGCGCGATGGTTTCGCTTCCTTGCTATTGCCGGCCATCACGCTGGGTTTGGGCATGGCGGCGATACTCGCGCGCATGGTACGCAGCGCCTTGCTCGATACCCTGAGTGAGGATTACATTCGTACCGCACGCGCCAAAGGTCTGCCGATGCGTGCCGTGATCTGGCGGCATGCGCTGCGCAATGCCTTGCTGCCGGTCATCACTCTGCTCGGCCTGCAACTCGGCGCTTTGTTGGGCGGCACGGTGATTACCGAAACCGTGTTCGCCTGGCCGGGCATCGGTCTATTGGTGGTGGAGTCCATCCAACGCCGCGATTACCCGGTGGTACAGGCCTGTGTACTGTTCATCAGTGTCGCGTATGTACTGGTGAACACTCTGACCGATCTCGTTTACGCACAGGTCGATCCGCGCGTGCGCCTCGGTGATACGGCATGAACAGGCTGCCGCTGTCGCTGGTTCTGCTGTTGACGTGGGCGTTGCTGGCACTCGCCGCGCCCTGGTTCCACCTGCATCCGGATCGTATCGATCTGTCGCACATCCTCACGCCGCCAGGTGGTGTGGCACTGTTAGGTTGCGACGATCTCGGTCGTCCTTTATTGGATCGGTTGGTGATGGGGGCGCGCAGTTCGCTGCTGGTCGCGGCGGCGGTGGTGAGTCTGTCGGCGCTGCTCGGTATCGCGGTCGGCGTCAGCAGCGCGTATCTGGGCGGTGCCTGGGACCGTTTTGCCATGCGCGTGATCGATATCGTGCTGGCATTCCCTGGCATCCTGCTCGCCATCGCGCTGGCGGGCGTGCTCGGTCCTGGCCTCGACAATGTGGTGATCGCGCTTTGCAGCGTGGGCTGGGTGGGCTATGCTCGTCTGGCACGCGCCCAGGTTCTGGCATTGAAACATCGCGACCATGTGCTGGCGGCCCGGGCGCTAGGTGCGGGACAGTTGCGCATCATGGTCCGTCACCTGCTGCCGCTGACTGCCGCACCGCTGATCGTCGAAGCCAGCTTCAGTATCGCCGCGGTTGTCCTGGCGGAGGCGGGGCTGTCTTTCCTCGGTCTGGGCATCCAGCCGCCCGCCGCGTCCTGGGGGAGTATGATCCGGGATGGCACACGTTATATGCTGGTTGCCCCGCACATGGTGCTGGCGCCGGGTTTGGCCTTGCTGCTGGTGGTGCTGGCTGTGAACCTGCTCGGTGACCGCCTGCGTGACCGCTTCGATGTGCGTGGGCGCGGCGCGAGTATGTAGGTTGTCGATTGTACCTTGCCGGTATTACAGTTTACCCGGCCACGGCCGCTAGGACGCAGTGACCGTAAATGTGTCTGGCGGGAATGATTTGCCCATTTATACAAAGTCAGAATGTGGATTTATGCCAGCAATGATTGCATCTAAAGCGTACCCATCGCCACAGATGGCCATGGCCGCTCATAAAAAGCAGACCGCCTGTGCGGGTGCTGTGTGCCGGGAGTTGGCATGAGCGCTCAAGGCGAATCGAACAGCGCACCGGGGCCGGCCCGTTTCGCCGGGCTGCTCGACGAGTGCCGCAGCATTGCCGTGCGGCATCTGGGCATGCTCTGCAGCGGTGTCTTCGAAAGTGCCGGCGACGCATTGCTGGAGTTTGCCGACAAGGCGGAAAGCAATGCCTTGCAGGCACAGTTCTTCGAGGCGATTCAGGTCATCGGGCGCGGCCGTCATAACATCAAGCGCGCTTTCGAGGGTGAAATCAAAATTGGTTTCGCGCAATTCATAAAAGGCCGACCGCTCGCCGTGGCCGGTGGCGCGGAGCTCGCCGAGCGCGCCGCCAAGCAAAAGACCGTGACCGGCTTCGACACCAGCGGTCTGCAGCTCATGGACAAGCTCGCGCATGAAGAGTCCGCCGTCATCCAGACCCTGGCCGCGAAATCCGGCAACCGTTATCTCGAACCGATGTACGCACTTTCCCAGCGGATGGCGATTGTCAACGGCGGCAACCGGATCGAAGAGACCGCACTGCCTGCCGGGCCGACCCATATACTGAACGCCTTCAATGCATCGATCCGCCCGCTGCGCCTGCTGCCCAACATCAAACTGGTGCTGTTCGCGGTATTCGATCGTGTCGTCATGACACAGCTCGAACCGCTCTACGAAGAACTCAACCTCAGCCTGATGAAAGCCGGTGTGCTGCCCAATCTCAAGCCGTCAGTCGCCAAGAATGCCGATACCGGCGTAGCGGCCAAAAAAGCCATGCCGGTCGGTGCGGGGCAGCAGTCTGGTTCGGGAAGCGGACAGCAGGGCGAGTCATCCGGCGGTAAAGTCGACGCGACGGATAGCCAGGGCATTACGGCAGGCGGAGGTCACGCCGTATCGGCAGCTGCTCCGGGTGCCGTAGCGGGCGGTCCGGCGGCTGCTGCTGGTGCTCCAGGTGCCGTATCGGGTAGTCCAGTCGCCGCTGCTGGTGCTCCGGGTGCCACGTCCGGCAGTTTCGGTGGCACATCAGGTGGTCAGTCCAGCGGTGGCGGTGCCGCAGGCACTGCGGACGGCGGCGAGTCCAGTATGGGCGATCAGTTGTTCAGCAGCATTTGTGATCTGATGGCCGCCTCCCGCCGTGCCGCGCGCACGACCACCGCCGGTGCCGCCGGTGCCGACGGCGCACAGGCCGAGGATGACGCGGGACCGCCGGTCGAGCCGTACAGCGATAACTCGGAACTGGTATCTGTCATCAGCCAGTTGCA
>JBBQDK010000204.1:0-2783 GCA_038319625.1 Gammaproteobacteria bacterium | reverse complement strand
GGTATTTACAGCCATTGCCCGGCGTTTGGTCGCTGCCACTACCGAATATCAGTAGCAACTCTCGTTCCACCACCCGGACTGAATCACTAAAAACCTGTTTGAAAACGTATTTTCCTGGCAGAGCCGGGTAACGCCGTCAAGTAAAGATCGCTCGTTGACCGCCAAAAGTCCGGCGACTTGCGTTAGTATTGCTCCGCACGGACCACTATATCGTCAGACTAGGCACAAACTTTATGTCCATTGAACATTTACATGCCGTACCTCATCTGACCACCGCACTCAGCGGCCCACCGCAGCAGATCGAACAGCGTCTACTGTCACGTCAAAGCGACATCGAGGCGTGGCTGCGCGCCGAGTGGCGCAAAACGCCAGCGCCGTTCTATGCCTCCGTAGACCTGCGTAACGCTGGCTTCAAGCTGGCACCGGTGGACACCAATCTGTTCCCCGCCGGCTTCAACAATCTCAATCCGGCCTTTTTGCCACTGTGCATTCAGGCCGTGCAATCAGGCCTGGAGCGCGTCTGTCCGACCGCACGCGGTGTGCTGCTGATTCCGGAGAACCACACCCGCAACCAGTTCTATCTGGAAAGTCTCACGACCTTGCGTGATGTACTGATCAAGGCCGGCTTCACTGTGCGTATCGGCTCGCTGCTACCCGACCTTGAGCAGCCGCGAGAGCTGGCCCTGCCATCCGGACATCAGCTGCTGCTGGAACCGGTGCGGCGGGTCGGCAACCAGGTGGTGCTGGATGACTTCATCCCCTGCGTGGTACTGCTCAACAATGACATGTCCGGTGGCCGTCCGGCGATCCTGGAAGGACTCGATCAGACTGTGATCCCGCCACTGGGCCTGGGTTGGTCGGACCGACTCAAATCCAGTCACTTCGCTCAGTACCGACAGGTGTGTCTGGAGTTCACCAAGCTGGTCGATATCGACCCCTGGTTGATCGATCCCCTGTTCCGCAACTGCGGCGAAATCGCCTTCATGAAACGCGAAGGAGAGGACTGTCTGGCCGACAATGTCGATGCCCTGCTCGCGGCGATCCGCCGCAAATACATCGAATACGGCATTGACAAACCGCCGTTCGTGATCGTCAAGGCCGATGCCGGCACCTACGGGATGGCCATCATGACCGTGCACAGCGCCGACGAAATTCGCCACCTGAACCGCAAACAACGCACCAAGATGGCTGCCGGCAAGGAAGGTCTCGCCACCAGCCAGGTACTGATGCAGGAAGGCGTTTACACCTTTGAGACCTGGGGTAGCGAACAGGCCGTCGCGGAACCGGTGGTCTACATGATCGATCACTTTGTGGTCGGCGGCTTCTACCGCGTACATACCGAACGCGGCCCGGATGAGAATCTCAACGCCCCGGGCATGCACTTCCAACCACTGGCCTTCGTCGAATCCTGCAACAATCCCGACAGAGCCCGCTCCCCGGGTGCCGACCCCAACCGTTTCTATGCATACGGCGTGATTGCGCGTCTGGCCCTGCTGGCGGCGGCTCGCGAAATCGCCGCCACCAATGCCGTCGACAAGGCTGTCGCGGCTGCTGCCGATGCATGAATGATCCGGCGCTCTTACTCCAGCACGTAGGAATGGCGCCTCGGTCCACCGCACCTTTCCACACGAAGTTGTGATCTCACCATGAAGCTCGGTATCGTCATGGATCCGATCGGATCCATCAAACTCAAAAAAGACAGTAGTTTCGCATTGCTGCTGGCGGCGCAGGCGCGCGGCTGGACACTGCATTACCTGGAGCAGAACGATCTGTATCTACGCGATGGTACCGCTTATGGGCGCATGCGCGGACTGCACGTTCTTGACGACCCGAACGGCTGGTTTGAATTTCTCGATGATACTCACGCACCGCTTGCGGCACTCGATGTCATTCTGATGCGCAAGGATCCGCCCTTCGACATGGAGTACATCGTCAGCACCTATCTGCTAGAACGCGCGGAACAGGCCGGTACGCTGATCGTCAACACGCCGCAGGGGCTGCGCGACGCCAACGAAAAAGTGTACACCGCCTGGTTCCCCGACTGTTGCGCGCCGACACTGGTGTCACGAGACGCCGCCCAGATACGCGCCTTTCTTGTCGAGCATCAGGAAATCATCTTGAAACCACTGGACGGTATGGGCGGCGCCTCAATCTTCCGGGTGCGCGCCGGCGACCTCAACACCAATGTCATTATCGAAACACTCACCGCACACGGCCACAAATTCGCCATGGCACAGCGCTTCATTCCCGAAATCAGCGCCGGTGACAAACGCATACTGATGATCGACGGCGAGCCCGTGCCTTACGCACTGGCGCGCATTCCCGCCGCAGGTGAGGCACGCGGCAACCTCGCCGCCGGCGGCACCGGGGTGGGCATCCCTTTGTCGGAACGTGACCGCTGGATCTGCGCGCAAGTAGGCCCGGCCCTGCGCGCCAAAGGCCTGCTGTTCGTCGGTCTGGACGTGATCGGCGATTATCTCACTGAGATCAACGTCACCAGCCCGACCTGTATCCGCGAACTGGACAAACTCTACGACCTGAATATCGCCGATCAGGTAATGGCACGCATCGAGTGGAAACGAGCGGCGTTGCCGTGAACGCTGCTTGCGGCACGCTGCACACGATTTAGTATGTGCATCTCCGGATACCTCAGACGTACATTACCCGTCCAACCCGTCTACACACTGCTGTTTGGGTGTTGCGTTCTGCTGCTGACCGCATGCAGCCGCGAGGAGCCACTGCACCACGAACAACTCCTCGCCTTCGGCACCCTGATCGAGATC
>JBBQDK010000203.1:0-2869 GCA_038319625.1 Gammaproteobacteria bacterium | reverse complement strand
TGCATCTGCGCGCGCTGGTCGAGTCGGGTATTGCGTTGCCGCCGATCGGCGCGATGCTGTCGGCGACGGCACCGATGCCGGTCGAACTCGCCCGGGCAGCAGAGCAACGCTTCGCCGCGCCCGTGCTGGAAGTATTCGGGTCCACCGAGACCTGCGTCTTTGCCAGCCGTCGCCCGACGGTCGATGAGGACTGGTCGTTGTACGACGGCGTTACCTTGCACCCGCAACCGGACGGCACCGCCGTCAGCGCGCCGCAACTCGGCAGCAGCGTCACCCTGGCCGATATTGTCACTTTGTCCGATGCCGGCCGTCATTTCCGCCTGCGCGGCCGTCACGCCGACATGCTGGAGATCGCCGGCAAGCGGGCTTCTCTCGGTGATCTCAGTCGCCGCCTGCTGGCCATTCCCGGCGTAAAGGACGGTGTGGTTTTTCAGCTTGGCGACGGCGATTCACTCGGCGTGCACCGGATCGCCGGCTTGGCGGTGGCACCGGGGCTGGAAGAACACACGATTCTCGACGCGCTGCGTCTCGCCATCGATCCGCTGTTTCTGCCGCGTCCCCTGCGGCTGGTTGCTGCCTTGCCACGCAATGAAACCGGCAAGTTGCCGCGCGCGGCGCTAATCGAATTGCTCAATCAGGAGGCTTAGTCCCCAAGGCAGCGTCCACGGCAGCCGTTACAATGCGCGACTGCGCCGTGTGGCGAATGGTTGTTCCGGGAGTTCGAGATGAAAGTTCTGGTGATTGGTGGCGGCGGGCGAGAGCACGCCTTGGCCTGGAAGCTCAGGAAGTCATCGCAGGTCGACGAGGTGATCGTGGCTCCCGGCAACGCGGGGACTGCGCTGGAACCGGGCGTGCGCAACGCTGATGTCGCCGTGAATGATCTCGATGGCCTGCTCAAGCTGGCGAAAGACGAAAAAGTCACCCTGACCGTGGTCGGCCCGGAAGTGCCGCTGGTGGCTGGTGTGGTCGACCGTTTCCGCGATGCGGGCCTGCGCGTCTTCGGGCCGCGCGCGATTGCGGCGCAGCTGGAAGGCTCCAAGGCGTTCGCCAAGGACTTCCTGCAGCGACACAATATTCCGACCGGACGCTATGCCGTCTTCACTGATTTGAACCCGGCCCTGGCCTATGTGCGACAGCACGGCGCGCCGATCGTGATCAAAGCCGATGGCCTCGCTGCCGGAAAGGGAGTGGTGGTCGCCTTGACCCTGGCCGATGCCGAGCTTGCGTTGCACGACATGCTTGGCGCGCACAGTTTCGGTGATGCCTCGGCGCGGGTGGTGATCGAGGAATTCCTAGAGGGCGAGGAAGCGAGCTACATCGTCATGAGCGATGGCAGCCATGCCTTGCCGATGGCCAGCAGCCAGGATCACAAGCGTCGTGACGAGGGCGACCTGGGACCCAACACCGGAGGCATGGGTGCGTATTCGCCAGCGCCGGTAGTCACCGCGGAAGTCGAACAACGCATCCTCGCCGAAGTGATCGAACCGACGCTGCGCGGCATGGCGTCGGAAGGTGCTCCGTTCATCGGTTTTCTTTATGCGGGGTTGATGATCGACAAGTCCGGTGCACCGAAAGTCATCGAGTTCAACGTGCGGCTTGGTGATCCGGAAACGCAGCCGATCCTGATGCGTCTGAAAACCGATCTGGTCGACCTGATCGAGGCCGCGTTGGATGGACGGCTCCAGAACACCACCGCGCGCTGGGACAGTCGTCCATCCATCGGCGTGGTGATGGCCGCTGATGGTTATCCGGGCAAGGTGCGTGGCGGCGACGTGATTCAGGGCTTGGATGCAACGCGGCCCGATGGGGTGAAAGTATTCCACGCCGGCACGCGACTTGATGTCGACGGTCGCGCTGTCACCGCCGGTGGGCGCGTACTGACCGTGTGCGCATTGGGTCAGGACATCGCTGCGGCGCGCGAACGAGTCTACGCTGCGGTCAGTCAGCTTCATTACGACGGCGCGTTCTGTCGTCGCGATATCGCCCATCGCGCGTTGCGGCGGACGTGAACCCTTTCGCTGCTGCGTACGCGGGCGAATGGCAGGCCATTGGATGCATTGACTTTTCCAGCTCACCTTTTTTGGGCTATGCTTCGGAGCTCCCCTGCGAAGCATCGTGGTGCATAGCACCAGCGTGACTTCGTACTTGTTTCCACGTTGAAGAGGTTTTCCCATGCGCAAGACAGTTTTGTCGCTGATGTCGATCGCGGCGCTGGCCCTGGCTGGTTGCAATGCCCCCAACTCGTCAGAGCAGACGAATTCGGGTTCGCAGGCATCATCCAATTCGGCTCAAGCCAAGGTTCCGAGTGAAGTCAGCGGCACGATCTCGCTGCGCCCCGGTTCGCCGCAGCCTTCCGACAAGGCCACGCTGGTGCTGAATCTGGCAAATGTGTCTTCCAGTGCAGCTGGCGCGCCGCCGCTGGCGACCAAGACCTCGCCGGCCGGTACGTTTCCGCAGCCGTTCAAGCTGACCTTCAATCCGTCGGATGTGAAGCCGAATGATCTCTATGTGGTCCAGGTCATCCTGACCGATGGCGACCGTCATTACTCGATGCCGATCCAGGCACCGGTGCTGGCCAAGGGCAGCAACAACGACGCCGTGAACATCCAGCTGGTGGCCGAGCAGACGCCGGCCGAGAAGATTCTGGCGCAGTTCGATGCCGAGAAGCAGCAGTTGGGTGGCATGAAGGTCAGCAACGGCACCAAGCTGGAAAAAGAGGATTCGCGCAGCTGGCAGGTATTCCGCAAGGACGGTGTCACACAGATGATTCTCGAGCTGGTCGAGTACACCGACAAAGGCAAGAATTTCACCAGCACCTACTTCGCCTACAAGGATGGCAAGCCGTGGGCGATCGTGCAGGAGACCAAGT
>JBBQDK010000202.1:0-2932 GCA_038319625.1 Gammaproteobacteria bacterium | reverse complement strand
CTGCCGGGAACGGGATGGAAGGGTTTCGATCCCACGGCCGGCGAAGTCACCGGCAGCCATCACATTGCGGTTGCCGTTACGCGCAATCCTGAAGCGGTGCCGCCGGTCTCCGGCAGTTTTACGGGGCCGGGGACGGTACAGCCAACGCTACGAGTGAATGTGCAGGTCAACCTGCTGGGCTGACTTTCGCAATGGAGTATTGTGTTAGGGTTGCTCTGATTAATTGTATTTGCCGCAAAGACGCAGAGAACGCAGAGATTTGTTCTTGTTGAATATCATTAATTTTCCTCTGTGTCCTCTGTGTCCTCTGTGCCTCTGCGGCTTAAAGTGAATAAATCAGATGTTCCTTAGGCAGTTCTGATTTTCGAGCATTACCAATTCAACTGACACTCACACGCACCCTCTCCCTGTAACCGGCGCAATGGGAGAAAACGAATTAATCAGGACTTCCATAACGAATAAATCAGAGTTTTTTATTCAGCTTGCAGTCCTGATGGTGCAGCCTTTCACAGTTTTTTTAAATCAGCGTCGTCGTAAATCCAGGGTATGCGGGAACTCGCCTGCCGGTTCTTCCGCTGGCGGCGCCATCGGGCCGGGTGGTGTGCCGCCAGGATAGAATCGCACCAACGGGGTCAGCGACGGTGGTGGTGTAAAAGAGCCGGGCGTATGGCCGAAGTTCTGGAAGCGGGAGTGTCTGCGCGCCTCGGCTTCATAGGCGTTGACCGGGAAATGCTCATAACTGCGCCCACCGGGATGCACCACGCGATACGTGCAACCGCCAATGGCGCGGCCGTTCCAGGTATCGATGAGGTCGAATACCAAGGGCGTATGGATGCCGATGGTGGGATGCAGGGCGGAAGGCGGTTGCCAGGCACGGTAGCGTACGCCGGCCACGTATTCGTCCTGCACGCCGGTGGAGCGCAGCGGCACGCGGCGGCCGTTGCAGGCCAGTACGTAGCGAGCATCGGTGAACCCGGTGACCTTGACCTGCAGACGTTCCACCGAGGAATCGACATAGCGTGCCGTGCCCAGGCTGGTGCTTTCTTCACCGAGCACGTGCCAAGGTTCGATGGCGGTACGCAGTTCGATTTCGATGTCGCCGAGTTGCAGAGTGCCGTAACGCGGAAAGCGGAATTCGAGGAAAGGTTCGAACCATTCCGGCGCAAAAGGAAAACCGGCGCTGTGCAAATCCCCGACGACGTCCTTCAGATCGGCCCACAGATAATGCGGCAACATGTAACGATCGTGCAGCAGCGTGCCCCAGCGTACCAATGGCTTGCTGTATGGCGTGTCCCAGAAACATGCCACCAATGCGCGCAGCAGCAGCATCTGCGCGAGGCTCATGCGCGCATGCGGCGGCATCTCGAAGGCGCGGAATTCCAGCAGGCCCAGGCGTCCGCTGGCGCTGTCGGGCGAATACAGCTTGTCGATGCAGAATTCCGAACGGTGCGTGTTGCCGGTGAGATCGGTGAGCAGATTGCGCAGCAGACGGTCCACCAGCCAGGGCTGCGACACCAAACCCTGCGGCATCTGCTGGAAGGCGATTTCAAGCTCATATAATCGCTCGATGCGACCCTCATCGACACGCGGCGCCTGACTGGTGGGACCGATGAACAGGCCCGAGAACAGATAGGAAAGTGCCGGATGGTGTTGCCAGTAGGTGATCAGACTGGCGAGCAGGTCGGGACGCCGCAAAAATGGACTGTCACCAGGCGTGGCGCTGCCGAAGGTAACGTGGTTGCCACCACCGGTGCCGGAGTGACGGCCGTCGAGCATAAATTTTTCCGCGCTCAGCCGGGACAGCCGTGCCTCTTCGTACAGGATGGTCGTCGTGTCCACCAACTGCGCCCAGTTGTGCGCCGGATGGATGTTGACTTCGATAACACCCGGATCGGGCGTCACCATCAGTTTTTCCATGCGGTTATCCGTGGGCGGCGTGTAGCCTTCGATGAATACCGGCAACTTGAGCTTGCCTGCCGTCGCTTCGACGGCGGCCAGGATATCCAGATACTGCTCCAGGCTGGTCATCGGCGGCATGAAGACATGCAGGCAAGCATTGCGCGCTTCTACGCACAGCGCGGTGTGCGGCACCTCGACTGACTTTTTGTCGGGCGCGGTTTGTGGATGGATTTCCGGATGCGCAGGCAAACTCTGCGAGTGCATGCTGTAGCGCACCGCGACTTCACCATGAAAATTCGTGAGTGGTAGATGCGGTGCAAAGGGATCGGTCTCGACCCAGGGGTCGCGTTGCTCCTCAGCTACCCAGGGCAGCGAGGCGAGTGGCAGGCGCAGGCCCATAGGGGAATCGCCGGCCGCGAGATAGATGCGGTCACGGCGTGTGTGCCAAAGTGCACTGTGCCAGTGGCCGCTGCCAGCCTTATCATCCGGGCGCCATGCCAGCGGCAGTACATAACCAACGGGAGTATTCAGGCCGCGCGATAGTTTGTCGGCCAGGCTGTGTCGTTCCAGCGGGTCGTCCAGGTTCGCTCGTGTTGGATCGAGATTAACCGGCAGCTCGGCCTCCTGCTTCAGATAGTTCACGGCATCCTCGTAGGCGGGCTGGACGTAACGCGGTGCCACGCCGAGGTGCTGGGTCAGTGCCTGCGCGAAGCGGCGGGCATCGAGCGGACCGTGACCGTAGCGCGTACCGGCTTGCGCCAACAGCGTTGCATCGCGCCAGACGGGCTGGCCGTCGCGACGCCAATACAGTCCCAGCGACCAGCGCGGCAATGGCTCCCCCGGATACCACTTGCCCTGCCCGGTGTGCAGCAGCGCGCCGGTGGTGAAGCGTGCCTGCAAACGTCGCACCAGCACTTCGGCACGCTCGCGTTTGTGTATTCCCAGCGCGTCGATATTCCATTCCGCCGCATCCATTTCGTCGACGGCAACGAAGGTCGGCTCGCCGCCATGAGTCAATCGGACATCCATGACC
>JBBQDK010000201.1:0-3097 GCA_038319625.1 Gammaproteobacteria bacterium | reverse complement strand
TCCGAAGGTGCGCAAGTAATGGTTATCCACCTGGTCTTCGAATCCGCTCTGCCCTTTGCCGTCCGTGCCCAGCATGCCCTTCAGGTCGATCATCGAGCCGTTCGGGAAGATTAGGCGGTTCCAGGCAATCAGGGCCCGGCTTTGGCCGTATGCGACGTCACTGCTGTAGTGGCCAATCAGCTTGGTGCCTTGTGGAATGACAATCAGATCAGGGTGCAGTGTGTCGTACACTGTTTGTCGAACCATGGCGGTTACTATGCCGGGCAGGTCGCTGTCGACCGCTGTGATGAGCGTGGCGGGAATGATGCTGCCGGCCAGTAGCTCGTGTTTTCCGAGCGCGCTCTCAACACCGGCATGCAGATAACCATCGTCACCTTTCTGCTGGTCGGCAAGGAACGCCTTGTTCTGGTCCTGTGGACCCTGTCCTTGACCCGGACCCTTGGGCTGCATCTGTGCAAGCAGCCCCGCATCAATCTGTTGTTGTCCGCCAGCTGCTGCGGCTTGGGCGGCACGGATTGCGGCGAGTGGATCGGAAGCACTGGCTCCCTGCGCAGCGCCGGACAGCTGCTGTAGTCCGCCCTGTTCACCAAAACCGGCTTCCTGAGCGGATTGTGCCGACAAGTAATTGCCTTCGAGATTTTTATAATGCTGCTCGACGAGCCATTTCCGGTATTTCTGCGACTCGGTTAATGGCGCCTGGGGGCCGCCGTTTGCGAGCGCGGCACCCGGACCGCTTGGACTATTCAATGCTGCGCCGGGGTTGGTGGCATTAGTCGCGCCCGGTGTAACGGGTGCGCCTGGTGAACCGGCAGCAGACGCGCCGCCGAACGGGTTCGATACGGTCACAGGCGGGGAGGGCGGCTTGCTCAACCCGACCTGTTCATTCATTGCCCCGCCACTGTCATCGGCAGACTTCTTGCCGTGGCCGGTAAGCACCACCCCACCCAGGATAAGCGCGGATGCGCCGACCAGGCCGATGATCGCAAATTTTTTCGCATTGCGGTTAATGCGGCTGCCGGACTCACGGGGCTTCGTTTTGACCTCGACCGAGCGCCCCGGCCCACGGATGTCGTCATTCAACAAGATGCTGTTTTCTTCACTCATGATCTGATCTCAATTCCAGAAAGAATGGGACTTGTCTTTATGCTTGATGTCGACGGTCTGCGCGTGACTGCCGGCGCCAAGCACCAGTTTGATTTCGGCAGGGATCCCGTCGATCACGTAGTACGCACCCACCAGCCGGAAATTCGCCAGCTGCTGCTCGTTGTTGGTGATGGCGAAGATCGCGGGGGCGTCGCTGTAGGACAGGTCGGGCGGCATCTGGATGTAGGTGTGTCCGGCGCTGCTGAACACGCGTACCGGACTGGTCGCACCCTCGTCCGCCTTGACCTTATAATCAAAATCCAGCGTGGCGGGATCTATGCCAGGCAGTGTTGCCACCGTGGCGGCTTTGTTCCGCGCCATTGCAGCCGCACCCGCCGCTGCCTGGTCGCTCTCCTGCTGCGCGACGCGCTCGACCATCTGCTGCGGGTCGTAGAAAGCGATCTCCGGCACGTACTGGCCCCGTTTGTCAGAGCGCAGCGTCAGGTAGTAGACGCGACCCGCGTCGGTCATGATGCTGAGATTCGTTGCGATGCCAGGCAGGGTCGGCTTGACGACGACAATCGGATACTTACCGGCAGTCGCCGCTTGCACCTTCCATCGAACGGTGTCGCCGATGCTCAGGTTCGAGACTTTCTCGCCGGGCAGGAGCTTGATCAGACAAATGTGAAGTGGTGCACAAGTGACGATGGGGCGGGATGCGCCGTAGGCATACATCACTTCGCCATCGTCGCCGATCATTGTTATGGCTGTACCTGTCTCGCCCCAGCTTTCCGCCGCTGTGGCGGTTGCGGACGGCGTGATCGTGTTCCTTACGGGTGCCTGGATATAGAGTTCGGCGGATGCGCGATTATCGACCGGGGCACGGGTGGACGGACGCGGACGCGCCTGTGTCACGGTCGTGCTCGTCACCTCTCTTGGCGCGGCTGGCGGGGCTTCGGCAGCCGAAGCCACAAACAGGAACATGACCTTATTATTTAAGATCATGACGCCCACGCCTTGCCCGATCTGCACACCGGCGTCTTTCAATATTTGCTGTATCGACGCAGCGGATTTGTAATGCAGAGACAGTCTTACCGAACTCGTTCCAGCGAGAGATACCTGACAACCGGATACCGCGACAATCTTTTTAGCAAACAGATCGATGCCGCCGTCGAAGTCGAACGTCGGCATTATCTTTGCCGTGCAGCCGGAAGGCGCTGGTTCCGCTGGTTCTTCGGCACTGAGCGATGACGAGGCCATGGCGGATGAGGCCGTTACAGAAAACACGGCCGCGACCGCAGCGCCGATGAGCGTTTTATTAGGGTTCATGATGATTCGTCCTTTGCTGTGTTATTGACCGAGCACTTGCGTCCAGGTCAGGGATTTGATGTAGATGCCGAGGGGATTGTCGAGCGACATTTGCGGCTTATCGGCAAGCGCCTTGTCGATGCCGACGGTCACACTCGCCGTCCATGCCGTCGTGCCGGTCGGCTGAGACCCGTTGAACTTGTCTTCCGTCCAGTTGATCTGGTAACTGTCCTTGCTGACCGGCAGCACGCTGCTGATATGCACGCTGACTGTCGCGCCCGAGCCAAACGGGCTGTGCGTCTTGTAATACTCGCTCAGCGATGAGGACGCGGTGGTCGACAGAAACGCGTAGGTGCGTTCAAGCAGCGTCTTCTGCGCCTGCTGGTCTGCCAGAACCGTTCTCGCATTCCAGATGAGGTTCGCGACCTGCGCCTGGATGATCCGGTCAGTCACGCCGCCCGCGCTGGACGGGCGCGCCATGGCGATGGGATTGCCGAGCGTGTCAATCGCCACGACGAAGGGCTGCACCTTGCTCTGCGCGCCGATGTAAGCCACGCCGGCGACTGACACGCCGGCGACAGCCAGGGCGATAATCGCGGCAACGCGCCAGTTTCGTGCACGGGAGAGGGCATCGCCATAGCGATCGTCCCACTCGCGCCGCGCGTTTAGATAGGGGTTGTTGTTTGCTGCCATTGCGCTGCTCCTT
>JBBQDK010000200.1:0-3175 GCA_038319625.1 Gammaproteobacteria bacterium | reverse complement strand
GGACGATCCGCACGCGCATGCCAGCTCCTGCGGCGCGCAGCGCCAATCCCATGGCCGCGGTCGTCTTGCCTTTGCCGTCGCCGCAATAGATGTGTACGAGTCCGATGGTGGGCATGCGGTAACTCCTGAATTCTGCCAAGTAATTGCCAAAGTAATCGAAAAGACCGGGCGTGAGAAGCTGAAATGTCGGAACTTGTTTTTCCGGCCGGATTGTGCGATGGTTACAAACACTCACATGGACGATTTTCTTTTTCTATTCATACGGCTGGTACTCGGGCTGATCATTGGTTTTTGTATTGGTCTCACAGGCGTGGGTGGCGGCGTATTGGGCTTGCAGGCGATGACCTTGGTCATCGGCCTCGACCCGATCAAAGCGGTTGGCACCACCAGCCTGTATATCTTCCTGACCAACATTGCGGCTGTTTTCCAACACTCGCGACTGAAGAACATCGACTGGAAAATCGCGCGGCTGATGCTGTGCGGTGCCGTTCCGGGCGTTGTCGCCGTTTCATTCTGGATCAGCGGACAGGGGCATGATGCGTCCTTCAAGCACGGGCTGAATGCCTTCATCATCGGCATCGTGCTTTTTTCGGTGGCGGTCATGACGGTGAATCTGGTGGCGGGATGGCGCGGCGGCAAGATGGGCAGCCCGCCGGCTCTGGCGGAGCGGCTGATGCACGCCGGGACGCTGCGGGTCGTGCTGGCCCTGTTGTGTGGCGGTCTTGTCGGCGGCCTCATCGGCGCGACATCGGTGGGTGGCGGGGTGCTGGTGGTTCCGATCCTGGTGCTGATTTTCGGCCTTTCGGCCAGTCGCACCGTCGGCAGCTCGATCGCGATCACCTTCGTACTGACCTTCATCATGGCGGTCATCTACGGGAGCGGGGGCGAACTGGACGTGCGAACGGCGGTTATCATGGCCGTCGGTTCGCTGGGCGGCGTCCACTTTGGCAGTCGTTTGTCGGCGCGCATGCCTGAGAAGCTGCTGCGCATGGTGATGGTCGCGCTGATCGCCTTCGCGGCCGTGCTGATGCTTGCCAGCCTAAGAAAAGGCGCAGGCGGTTGAGATCGGATGGCGGCATGGACGTTTTTTCACTCTTGGTCAAACCGGCTTCGGCGGACTGCAACCTCCGCTGCCGCTACTGCTTCTATCTCGACCGGGCGGCGCTCTATCCCGTGGAACGGGTCCATCGGATGTCGGGCGATGTCTTGCGACGGATGATCGCCGCCTACCTGCAGACGGAACAACCCTGCTACTCCTTCGGTTGGCAGGGCGGCGAGCCTTCCCTGATGGGGCTGCCGTTCTTCCGTGAGGTGACCGACATGCAGCAGGCCTATGGCCGTCCGGGGAGTTCGGTGGCCAACGGGTTTCAGACCAACGGCACGCTGATCGATGACGCTTGGGCGGCGCATTTCGCGCGTTACCGGTTTCTCGTCGGCGTAAGTGTGGACGGCCCGGCCAAGCTTCACGATCGCTCGCGGCGTGACGCGGGCGGCTTGCCCACGCACGCCCGCGTGCTGGAGGGGATTGCGGCCATGCGCCGGCACGGCGTGGAGTTCAACGTGCTCACGCTGGTCAACAGCGCGAACGTCAAGTACCCCGAAGAGATATACGACACCCTTTGCGAACTGGGCGTGCAGTACCACCAATACATCGAGTGTGTGGAATTTGACGGCGGTAAGCTGCAGCCGTTCGCCATCACGGGTCAGGAGTGGGGTGAGTTCTTGTGCCGGATTTTTGACCGCTGGTATCGGCGCGACACCCGTCGCATCTCGGTGCGGCTCTTCGATACGATTCTGGCGCAACTGGTACACGGCCAGAGCATCACCTGCGCCGCCGGCACGTCGTGCGACCAGTACTTCGTGGTCGAGTACAACGGCGACGTCTATCCGTGCGACTTCAATGTGCGCAGCGACCTGCGCCTCGGCAATATCGTGCAGAACGCGTGGACGGACTTGCGCCAATCGCCCCTTTACCGCCGGTTCGCCGCCTGCAAGAGCCAGTGGCATGCCCGCTGCGGCGCCTGCCCCTGGCTGCGGTTCTGCAACGGGGATTGTCCAAAAAACCGCGTCGCAGGCGCGCCGGGCGCGCTGAGCCACCTGTGCGCCGGGTGGCGACGATTCTATGCCCACGCGATCCCGCGTCTGGAGGAAATGGCGCAGGAACTGCGCGGGGGGGATGTGTGATCGGGTGTTTGGGAGTGGGCAGGGTTTCGGTATCGAGGTCGAACACTTCGGATTTCATCGATACCGATTCCGATAGCGACGCCGACTGGATCAAGGCCATATGTGGAATTGCTGCCTCTCGGACGGCCTTGGGGCGCATCTGCGATTCGTTGACAACAGCCGTACGCTACGCGGTCCGAGACGTCCCGCGCCACCGCTGCCGCGTCGATCCGAGCCGAGAGCCCAGTGGGGGCGGACGTCCCGGACGCCCTACAAGGGTGTACAGGGGGTTGAGTCAACGAATCGCTTATGCGCCCACGGCCTTGTTTGCCTTTTTTCAGTCTGCGCGGTATACTAACAACATCACGGCTTCGTAACCCCAAACAGGAGGAATCAGTATGGCGACAGTCACGTTCAAAGGAAATCCCGTATCCACTGCCGGAGCCCTTCCGGCTGTCGGCGCCCGCGCGCCGGATTTCGTTCTGGCGAAGGGCGACCTTTCAGATGCGCGCCTCGCCGATTATGTGGGCAAGACGGTCGTGCTGAGCATGTTCCCCAGCATTGATACGCCGGTTTGCGCGGCTTCGGTGCGTCATTTCAACGAGGCGGTCGGCGCGAAAAAAGATACGGTCGTGTTGTGCGCTTCGGCCGACCTGCCCTTTGCGCAGGGGCGGTTCTGCGCGGCCGAGGGACTCTCTCACGTGGTGTCGCTCTCCACGTTCCGTGCGCCTGATTTTGGCAAGGCCTATGGCGTGGCGATCACCGCCGGGCCGCTGCGCGGGCTGCTTTCGCGTGCGGTCGTGGTGATCGATCCTGCGGGCAAAGTCATCTATACCGAACTGGTTCAGGAAATCACCCAAGAACCGGACTATGCCGCCGCGTTGCGCGCCTTGGCGTAGTCGCCTGATTCCCGCTATGACCGGTAGTTCGGCGCCTCTTTAATGATCTTGACGTCGTGGGGGTGGGCTTCGCGGACGCCGGCGGTGGAGACGCGGTACATCTTGCCGGTGCG
>JBBQDK010000199.1:0-3326 GCA_038319625.1 Gammaproteobacteria bacterium | reverse complement strand
CGGTATTCACGGTTGCGCGGCATTCGACATCCAGGCTGTGTGCACCGGTTTCGTTTACGCTCTCGGTGTGGCGGACAAATTCATCCGCACCGGCGCGGCGCACTGTGCGCTGGTGGTCGGTGCGGAGACCCTGTCGCGCATCGTCGACTGGACCGATCGCGGCACCTGCGTGCTGTTCGGCGACGGCGCCGGCGCCGTGATCCTGGAGGCGGCCGATACACCGGGTATACTCTCCACCCACTTGCACGCCGACGGCCAATACCAGGATCTGCTCACCGTCAACGCCGGAATCTCGCAGGGATATGACCTGATGCAGGCAGGCAAGGCCTTCATCGAGATGCAGGGCAACGAGGTTTTCAAAGTGGCGGTGAACACACTCGGCCGTATCGTCGATGAGACCTTGCAGGCCAATAACCTCGCGAAGTCGGACATCGACTGGCTGATTCCGCACCAGGCCAACACGCGCATCATCGCCGCCACCGCGAAGAAGCTGAAGATATCCATGGATCGCGTGGTGCTGACAGTGGGCGAGCACGGCAACACATCGGCCGCGTCGGTGCCACTGGCGCTGGATACCGCGGTGCGTGACGGGCGCATCAAGCGCGGTGAGCTGTTGATGCTGGAAGCGTTCGGCGGCGGGTTTACCTGGGGTTCGGCACTGGTTCGTTATTAGGGGAACCCTAAATTATCACTTGAACCGCCAAGGACGCCAAGATATTCCCTGCAAATGTGGACTGGGTTTCGCTGCGCTCAACCCGAGCTACATTCTAAATCCTCGCAAGAAAACCACTCCCCTCTCCCGTCGGGAGAGGGGAGTGATGTGCTGCAACTTTTATCACGAATCTTGGCGTCCTTGGCGGTTCAAGAAAGGGTTTTATTGCTATGACACTCGCACTCGTCTTCCCAGGTCAGGGCTCGCAAGCCATCGGCATGCTGAAAGAACTCGCGACGGCGCACGCCGTGGTGCAGGAGACTTTCGCATCGGCTTCGCAGGTGCTCGGCTACGATTTGTGGCAACTGGTGCAGGAAGGTCCTGAAGAGGAACTCAACCAGACCGCCAAAACGCAGCCTGCCATGCTCGCGGCCGGCGTGGCGGTGTGGCGTGTGTGGCGTGCGCTGGGCGGTGCCGAGCCTATGGTCATGGCCGGTCACAGTCTCGGTGAATACACGGCACTGGTGTGCGCCGATGCGCTTGGCTTCGAGGCTGCCGTGGCGCTGGTTGCCGAACGCGGTCGATTGATGCAGGAGGCGGTGCCGGCAGGGCAGGGCGCGATGGCCGCGATCCTGGGCCTGGATGACGATCAGGTGCGCGCGGTCTGTGCCGCGGCGGCGCAGGGTGAAATCATTGCGGCGGTGAATTTCAATTCACCGGGCCAGGTCGTGGTGGCAGGTCACGCGACGGCGGTGCAGCGCGCCATGACGATAGCGAAGCAGGCGGGTGCCAAGCGCGCCCTGGCACTGGCGGTCAGTGCACCCTCACACTGCGCGTTGATGCTGCCGGCGGCGCAGCAGCTCGCCGAGCGCCTGGCGACGGTGACGATCGCAGCGCCACGTATTCCGGTGCTACACAATGCCGATATCGCGTCCTACGACGATGCGGCGGCGATCCGCGCGGCGCTGGTGCGGCAGCTGCACCAGCCGGTGCGCTGGGTGGAAACCATCCAGGCCATGCACGCGCGCGGCGTGTCCACGGTGGTAGAATGCGGGCCTGGCAAAGTACTGGCCGGACTGTGTAAACGCATCGATGCCACGCTGACGGCGCAGCCGGTGTACGACACGGCGACACTGCAACAGGCGCTGGCCTCGTTGTCTTGAAATCGTCACTAAGAATGTGAATCCCCTCTCCCTCAGGGAGAGGGAGTGACAGGGTTACGCTGTCGAGTTATTCGGTCTAACACTTTTGGAAAACGTTATGTCCCTATCAGGTGAGATTGCATTGGTGACCGGCGCCAGTCGCGGTATTGGCCACGCCATCGCCTTGGAGCTCGGTGCCGCTGGTGCGACGGTGATCGGCACCGCGACCAGCGCCGAGAGTGCGCAGGCCATCAGCGCCGCCTTCCAGGAACATTCTATAACCGGTACCGGCAAGGTGTTGAATGTCACCGACAGCGACTCCATCGATGCGCTGCTCGCAGCCACCGTCGCCGAGTTCGGCGCGCCGAGCATACTGATCAACAATGCCGGCATCACGCGTGACGATCTGCTCATGCGCATGAAGGATGAGGCCTGGGATGCGGTGATCGACACCAATCTCAGTTCCGTGTACCGCCTCAGCAAGGCCTGCCTGCGCGGCATGGTCAAGGCGCGCAAGGGGCGTATCATCAGTATTGCTTCGGTGGTTGGCGTGATGGGCAATGCCGGGCAGGCCAATTATGCAGCGGCCAAGGCCGGCATCATCGGCTTTTCGAAGTCGCTGGCGCGCGAGGTCGGTTCGCGCGGCATCACGATCAATGTGGTCGCGCCGGGATTCATCGATACCGACATGACGCGCGCCCTGCCGGAGCAACAGCAGGCACTGTTGCTCCAGCAGATCCCACTCAATCGCCTGGGTCGGGTCGAGGATATCGCCCATGCCGTGGCGTTCCTGGCCTCACCCGCCGCGGCCTACATCACCGGCGAGACTCTGCATGTGAATGGCGGCATGCACATGGTCTGAGTCGGCAGACAGTGCGACGACGGTTTTGCCAATATGCCACTATCATTTTGATTCATTGACGTTATTGTGCTGTGAGCGGTGGCTATCAAAGGCCGCGCGGAGCACATAAAAACTGGAATGACGTAGCGCTTTTAACTACAATACCGCCCGCCCCACGGCGAATTTACACCAAAGAGGAATGAACACTCATGAGCACTGTTGATGAACGCGTCAAGAAGATCGTAGTTGAGCAACTGGGCGTGAAGGAAGATGAAGTCAGCAACGCCTCGTCGTTCGTCGATGATCTGGGCGCCGACTCGCTTGACACGGTTGAGCTGGTCATGGCTCTGGAAGAGGAATTCGAGTGCGAGATTCCCGACGAGGAAGCCGAAAAAATCACCACGGTCCAGCAGGCTATCGATTACGTCAGCGCCCATCTGGGCTGATCGCGAGTCACATTCTTAAATCGCCGCTACCCGCACCGGTAGCGGCCTTTTTATTCCCGTAGCCGCCTTGCGCGGCCAGTCAAAGCAGAGGGCTTGAGTCTTGTCGAAGCGTCGCGTCGTCATTACCGGATTGGGCATCGTCTCGCCGGTGGGCAACTCCATTACTGAAGCCTGGGGCAATATACTGGCCGGGCGCAGTGGCATCAGTCCGATTACACACTTCGACGTGTCGGCATTCTCGGTGC
>JBBQDK010000198.1:0-3414 GCA_038319625.1 Gammaproteobacteria bacterium | reverse complement strand
TGTGGACCCTGCTGGTTGCGGGTGTGGTATTCCTGCCTACCTTGCTATCCAGCGTAATCGAATTCATCCGCAAGCCTGAAGAACGTGACTGGCTGGTGCACCTGATCCTGACCGGCAAATCCGCCGGCCGCGCTACCGTGCTCGCCTTGCTGCCATTGGTCCTGTTGCCCTACGACGCGCTGATTTGCCTGGATGCGATCCTGCGCTCGGGAGTGCGAATGCTGTTCACACGACGCGGATTGTTGCTCTGGCAACTGCCTTCCTACGCCAGCCGCAACGCGCGCCGCACGCTGGCCGACTTTTTCATGGAGATGTGGATCGCGCCTGTTCTGGCTGTTGTACTGGGCCTGGCAGTGTGGGTCAGACAGCCGGCGGAGTTGCTGTTGTGTGCGCCCGTGTTGCTGCTGTGGCTGGCGTCGCCAGTCGTCGGTTGGTGGATCAGTTTGCCGCTGGCGTCCCCCGTACCGGACCTGAGCGTTGATCAACGGGCGTTCCTGCGCGCGTCGGCACGGCGCACGTGGCGCTTCTTCGCGGAGTTCGTCGGCCCCCAGGACAACTGGCTGCCGCCCGACAACTTTCAGGAATATCCGGCTCCCGCCATCGCCTCGCGGACCTCGCCCACCAACATCGGCATGTCGCTGCTGGCGGACCTGGCTGCGTACGATTTCGGTTACATTTCCGCCGGAGAATTCCTGCGGCTTGCCGAGAACACCCTGGCCACGATGGAAAAGCTGGAGCGCTACCGCGGCCATTTTTACAACTGGTATGACACGCGCACGCTGCAACCGCTACACCCGCAATACGTCTCTTCGGTGGACAGCGGCAACCTGGCCGGCAGCTTGCTCACCCTGCAAGCGGGACTGGCCGAGTTAAGCGACCAGCCGGTGCTGTCATCCAACGCATTTCAGGGGCTGAAGGACACCTTGCAGGTGCTTGCCGAACATGTGCCATCATTACCGACTCCGGATCTTGCGAAGAAGATCAAGTTTCTTCAGGACACGCTACACTCGCTCACACTGGACGGGCAGCCACAGACACTGGCTGCCGCCGATAGTTTGCTGGAAGTGATTCACCGTACTGGCGGGGGGCTGGTTGCATGGCTGCCAGCGGATATTGATATCGACGGCGAACTGTATTACTGGGCGCAGGCATTCGACCAGCAATCCCGCGCACTTCGAGATGACCTTAGATTCCTGGTGCCCGAGCCGAGGCACTTCAGCAACATCCCAACCCTGGCGGAATTGGCCAGAGAGCGCACAGGCGGCACCAAAGCGCTGTCGCCAGCCGCGCTGGAGCGGCTGAGCATCATCGGCGATCTGGTAGAACGTTGCCGCGAACTGGCGGTGATGGATTTTGAATTTCTCTACGACATCTCGTGCGGTTTGCTGGCCATCGGTTACGACGTGGGCGAACGGCGTCGCGATCCGACCTGCTACGACCTGCTGGCATCAGAAGCGCGCCTGGCCAGTTTCCTGCTCATCGCGCAGGGCCAGGTACCGCAAAAGCATTGGTTCTCGCTCGGTCGCCTGCTGACCAGTCATGGCGGCGAGGTGAGCCTGATTTCGTGGAGCGGCTCGATGTTTGAGTACCTGATGCCGCAACTGATCATGCCGAGCTACGACAACACCCTGCTGGAGCAGACCTGTAAGGCCGCGGTGTCGCGCCAGATCGAATACGGCCGGCAACGCGCCGTGCCGTGGGGTATTTCCGAGTCCTGCTACAACGCCACCGACATGCACCAGGTCTACCAATACCGCGCGTTCGGCGTGCCCGGTCTGGGCTTCAAGCGCGGACTGGGAGACGACCTGGTCATCGCGCCTTACGCCAGCGCACTGGCACTGACGGTGATGCCGCTGGAAGCCTGTCGAAACTTGCAGACGCTGGCTGACCATGGCTTCCTCGGCGCCTATGGGTTCTACGAGGCGATCGACTACACCCCGTCGCGGATACCGCGTGGCAAGCATCACGCCATCGTTCGCACCTTCATGGCGCATCATCAGGGCATGAGCCTGCTGGCCTTTGAGCATGTATTGCTCGACCGGCCAATGCAGCGCCGATTCATGTCTGCCCCCATCGTACAGGCCACGGAATTGCTGCTGCAGGAACGGGTGCCGAAGAAGGGCGCAACATTGCACCCGCACGCTGCTGAAGTGAGTGCCGCAGCACGCCCTCCCGCCGCGGAAGCAGGCGGGATCATGCGCGTATTTACTGACCCGAACACGCCGATACCTGAAGTTCATCTGTTGTCCAACGGCAGCTACCACGTCATGGCGACCAATGCCGGCGGCGGTTACAGTCGCTGGCGCGACCTCGCCGTCACCCATTGGCGCGAGGACGCCACGTCGGATTGCTGGGGCACATTCATTTACCTGCGCGACCGCGACACCGGGCGCTACTGGTCCACCGCGCATCAGCCGACACTGCGCAAGGCCGATCACTACGAGGCGATCTTCGTCCAGGCGCGCGCTGAATACCGGCGGCGCGATCAGTCGATCGAAGCGCACACCGAGATCAGCGTTTCGCCTGAAGACGACGTCGAGATCCGTCGTGTCACGCTTACCAACCATTCGTCCCGACCCCGTCACATCGAGGTGACGAGTTACGCGGAGGTGGTGCTGGCGCCGTTAAATGCCGACCTGGCCCATCGCTCTTTCAGCAACCTGTTCGTGCAAACCGAAATCCTGCCCGACCGGCAGGCGATCCTCTGCACGCGACGCCGCCGCACACCGGGGGAGCAGGTGCCGTGGATGTTTCACCTGTTGGCAGCACCGGGTGTGGTTGCCGACGAAGCATCTTACGAGACTGACCGCGCCAAATTCATCGGGCGTGGTCGAACGGCGGCCAACCCGGTGGTACTGGATCGCAATGACAGCCCATCGCAGTCGAACAAGCGGCTGTCGAACACTGATGGTTCGGTGCTCGACCCCGTCGTGGCAATCCGCCGCACCATCACCTTGTCACCCGACAAGTCGGCGACGGTGCAGATCATCTCCGGTATCGCGGAGACGCGCGAGGCCGCATTGGCTTTGCTTGAGAAGTATTGTGACCGGCACTTCGTCGAGCGCGCCTTTGAAATGGCATTGTTCCAAAGCCAGGAGGTGCTGCGCCACCTCAACGCAACCGAAGCTGATGCACAGCTCTATGGCCGCCTGGCGACTTCCGTCATTTACGCCAATGCCCTGCGCCGCGCCCCGCCCAGCGTCATTGCCCGCAACCGGCTGGGCCAGTCCGGGCTGTGGCGCTTTGCCGTGTCCGGTGATCTGCCGATTGTGCTGTTGCGTATTGGTGATTTGAGCCGCATCGATTTATTGAAACAGATGGTCCAGGCGCACGCCTATTGGCGTTTGAAAGGTCTGGCATCGGATCTGGTGATCATCAATGAGGATTTTTCAGGTTACCGTGCGGTGCTGCACG
>JBBQDK010000197.1:0-3449 GCA_038319625.1 Gammaproteobacteria bacterium | reverse complement strand
TAACCGACTGCAACAAGCGCGCTGAGATCATGCACGGGCTGCGGCCGGGTCAGCTGATCGGCCTCAAGCTCTCTGAAATCGCTCCCGGCGAGCCTTTGATCGCCCTGTACACCCAAGCCATGAAGTCGGGCGTGCCCTGCCTTATGAACGATGTTGAAGTACAACCTCACGCCATGATGACGGCTCGCTGGATTACCCGACGGCTAATACCGTTTGAGGAAGGCATATCCATTACGATACAGGATATTACCGCCAGTAAGGAGCAAGCGCGTGCTTTGGTGGCCATGGCTTTTACCGACGCTCTGACCGGGCTGCCGAACAGGCGTTGGTTGACCGAAAACCTGCCGCAGGTGATCGAGCGCTGTCGCGCCAAATCCGAACAGGCCGCTCTGCTGTTCATCGATTTGGACAACTTCAAAGCGGTAAACGACACCCTTGGACACGAGGTTGGGGACGGACTGCTGATTGAAACGGCATCGCGCGTGCGCAGTGCAATTCGTGAGCAAGACGTGCTTTGCCGCCTCGGTGGGGACGAACTGACGGTGATTCTGGAGTCTTCATTTTCTGTGGACGAGGTCACTCGGGTCTGCGAACGCATCCTGGCCAAACTAAGCAGTCCGCTGACTGCCAGCGGCAGGGGTCAGGAAACTGTCGTGGGCGCCAG
The DNA here is from genome assembly GCA_038319625.1 of Gammaproteobacteria bacterium. GTDB lineage: Bacteria > Pseudomonadota > Gammaproteobacteria > JBBQDK01 > JBBQDK01 > JBBQDK01. The sequence goes on along the minus strand of JBBQDK010000197.1, from coordinate 2,785 downwards.
CATAGGCATCAGCTTGTACCCCGATGACGGTGAGGAGGCCGGCGGCCTTATCAAATGCGCAGATCTCGCCATGTACAATGCCAAGGAAGCAGGAAAAGGCACATTCCGGTTCTACTCCGCGCACTTGTCCGCCCGGGCCGAGCGCCGAGTTGGTGTCGAGCAGGCGCTACGCCAGGCGCTCAGCCGGGACGAATTCATTCTCGCCTACCAGCCCAAGGTGAGCTTGGGCAGGCAAAGTGCGGTTATTGGGTCGGAGGCGCTGCTGCGCTGGAATCACCCCCAAAATGGACTAGTGATGCCGGATGATTTCATCGGGCTTGCCGAGGAGACCGGGCTGATCGACGCCATAGGCCAGCACGTTCTTCACCTGGCGTGCAAACAGCTTTCAGCATGGCGCGAGGCCGGCATACAGCTGTTGCCGGTATCCATTAATGTATCCCCTCACCAATTTGTGTCAGGCGATATCGTTGAGGCCATCCGGGATGCCTTGGTTCTATACAACCTGCCCGGCTCACTATTGGAGATAGAGGTGACCGAGCAGTCCATGCTGGGGCACCCCGAGCAGGTGAGAAGGCTGCTTAGGCCCTTGAAAGCTATGGGCGTGCGCGTTGCGGTGGACGATTTCGGGACTGGCTACTCCAACCTTGCACAGTTGGACCAGTTGGACGTAGACGTGCTGAAAATCGACCGCAGCTTTGTTTCCCAGCTGCCCCAAAACGCCGGTGTGGGCAGCGTGGTTGCGGCGGTAATCCAGATGGCCAAGGCCATGCGCATGTTGGTGGTCGCCGAAGGGGTCGAAACGGCCGAGCAGCTGGCGTTCCTTGCCGAGCTCGATTGCCATGCCGTGCAGGGCTATTACTATAGCAAACCGGTGATGGCGCACGAGTGGTGCGAGACGGTAGCGGGCATCGAAAGGCGGATTTGCGGCGGATCCAACCTACTCCCCTTCCCCATCAGCCGTCGCCTGACGCATGGCCACGAGGATCAGTGAGCCCTGCCCGGCAGCATCTGGTCAACTTTATCTGCGAGAAACTTGGTCACTTGCAGCTACCCGGGGTGGCGGTTACTCTTTCGCGCCCGCTTGCTTCAGCAGATCGGCGATTTCGGTATTTCCGGCTTTGCGTGCCCATTCCAGCGCGGTCGCGCCCGAGTCGCTCTTGAGGTTCGGGTCTGCCACTTCCCATAGCAGCAGCTTGACCGTGTCGAAATGACCGCCGCGGACCGCCATCATCAGCGCCGAGATTCCGTTCTGTGAAACTGCGTCGATGTCTGCACCCTTATCCAGGAGGTATTTCACAATCTCGGTCTTGCCAGCCCATGCCGCGTAAGTCAGCGGATTCCAGCCTGCCAGATTGACTTTTGCGCCACGCGACACCAATGATTTGACCAGCTCCAGGTCGCCCGTGACCGAGGCCAACATCAGCGCCGACTCGCCAAACTGGTTCCTGGCGTCGACCTTCGCACCCCGCTGCAACAAGCTTGCGGCCAGATGCACGTGGTTCTCCCTAATAGCGATCATAAGCAAGGTATTGCCGCCGGGGTCGGTCGTGTTTACGTCCATACCCTTCGCGAACAGTGCCTCGGCCGCCGGACGGTCATTCAGCTTGATCGCGGTCAGGAGGTCGTCATAAGACCCCGCGATAGCGCTTGGGCTCAGACAGAGCATTAACACAATAAGTATATTTCTTAACGACATATTGTAGCTAGCTAATGTGATACATAATATCAGGACGGCTTGAATAGCCTGAAGAAATTCGCCGTCGTCGCTTCCGCCACCTGTTCCAGTGAGACCTCTCGCAGGCGCGCGATTTCCTCCGCCACGTGCCTGACCCAGGCCGGTTCGTTGGTCTTCCCCCGATGCGGCACTGGCGCCAGATAGGGGGAATCCGTCTCGACCAGCAGGCGCTCCATCGGCACCGCTTTCGCCACCTCTTTGATTGCCTGGGCGTTCTTGAAGGTGACGATGCCGGAAAAGGAGATATAGAAATTGAGCTCCATTGCAGCTTGAGCGAACTCGAGGGTCTCGGTGAAGCAGTGCATCACCCCCCCGGCTTCCTGAGCGCCCTCCTCGCGCAGGATGCGCAAAGTGTCCTCACCGGCGTCGCGTGTATGGATAATCAAAGGCTTGCCGCATTCGCGCGCCGCGCGAATATGCGTGCGAAAACGCGTTCTTTGCCACTCGAGATCACCTTCCTGTCGATAGTAGTCCAGTCCGGTTTCGCCGATCGCGACGATTTTCGGATGCTGTGCGCGCTTGACTAGGTCACTTATCGCGGGGCCGGCATTTTCGGCCTGATCCGGATGCACGCCGACCGAGGCAAATAGCTGGGCATGACCTTCTGCCAGGGCCAATACTCTAGGAAAATCAGCGAGATTCACGCAGACGCAGAGAGCATGCGTCACCTGATTGCGCGCCATGCCGTCCAAAATCTGCGGCATGCGTTCGGCATAGTCCTCGAAGTCGATATGGCAATGCGAGTCGACCAACATGCCGCGCCTAGTCTATCTCTTTGTAGGCGATGAACAAGTCGTCGAAGAACAGCCTGGCATTCAAGGGGTGTTCTGAAATGGCTTGCAGCGAAGTCAAGATGCTATAAAAGCGCAACAATTTCACCCTCGGCATGCTCTGAGCGAGCTGGCTGAGTTTCGGTTCCCTGTCGATGTTGTAGCGTGATCTGCCGTTGCTGGCGAGCACAATGAGATCGTAGGTCCACTTGAGCATCCAGTTGACCACCGCGCCCGGCTGCAGGCGCTGGCAGAAATCAGCCAGGCCTAACGCGCTGCT
>JBBQDK010000196.1:0-3581 GCA_038319625.1 Gammaproteobacteria bacterium | reverse complement strand
CGGCGCGGGTGAGAGGTGACGATGCGGCCGTCGCGCTACAGGTGCAAGACATGCCCGCCATAAAATAATACCAGAGCATATTTTTCATGAGTGATGGTTCACCGGCAGGACACGATAAGACGAACGCTGGAGTTGTGCAGGCGCGCCACCTGCTGCTGGACGGTCGTGTGCAAGGCGTGGGCTTTCGTCCGTTTGTGTATCGATTGGCACTGCGTCATGGCCTGCGCGGCCGGGTACGGAATCTCGCCGGCCAGGTCGAGATCCACGTCGAGGGCGTGGCGCCGGCGCTGGCGGCGTTCGAAACTGGCTTGCTGCAGGAAGCCCCGCCGCTGGCGCGTCCACGCATACTTTCCGTGGAGACGGTGCCGGCGCAGGGTGTTGCTGAATTCAACATCGAGCTCAGCCGCAGCGATGGGCAGGCGCGCATCCATGTGCCGCCCGATTATTTCGCTTGCGATGATTGTCTGCGTGAACTGCGTGATCCGCGCGACCGGCGTTATCGTTATCCCTTCATCAACTGCACGCAATGCGGCCCGCGTTATACGCTGATCACGCGGCTGCCCTATGATCGAGCCAACACCACGCTGGCCGGTTTCAGTCTCTGTACGGCGTGTCTGGCGGAATATGAAGATCCGCTCGACCGGCGCTTCCATGCCGAACCGGTGGCCTGTCCACGCTGCGGACCATCGTTGCAGTATCTGGCGGCGGATGGCGCGCTGATCGTGGACACGGCGACCGCGCTGGCCGCCGCGGTCGCGGCCCTGCGCAGCGGCTGCATCGTCGCTGTCAAAGGCATCGGCGGCTATCACCTGATGTGCGATGCAGGCAACGAGACGGCGGTGTCGCACTTGCGTGCCCGCAAGCCGCGGCCGCACAAACCGCTCGCCGTCATGTTTCCCTGGCGTGGTGACGACGGCCTCGATGCAGTGCGGGACTGCCTGCGTCCCGATGCTCTGCAGGCACAGCTACTGTGCGATCCGATGCGTCCCATCGTGCTGATCCGGCGCCGTCCCGGTGCGGCTTTATCGTCCGCTATCGCTCCCGGTCTCGACGAGGTCGGCGCGTTTCTGCCGTACAGTCCGTTACATCACCTGTTGTTGGCGGATTTCGGTGCGCCGCTGGTTGCGACCTCGGCCAATATCAGCGGCGAACCGGTACTCACCGACAATGCCGAGGTGGAAGCGCGTCTGCCGCACGTCGCCGAGTCATTCCTGCATCACAACCGCCCCATCGCGCGCCCTGCGGATGATCCGGTGTATCGCGTCATCGCCGGGCAAGCGCGGCCGTTGCGGCTTGGTCGCGGCTGTGCCCCGCTGGAGTTGACGCTGGCACGCGCCGTCCCGCAACCGCTGCTGGCCGTCGGTGGACACATGAAGAACACAATCGCGTTGGCCTGGGATGATCGGGTCGTGATCTCGCCGCACATTGGCGATCTCGATGCGCCGCGCAGCCTGGCGGTCTTCGAGCAGGTGATCCGCGATCTGCAGGACTTGTATCAGGTCAGCGCGAGGCGGATCGTCTGCGACGCACATCCGGGTTACGCCAGCACGCGCTGGGCGCGGCGCAGTGCGCTGCCCGTGCAGACTGTGCTGCATCACCACGCGCACGCCAGCGCCTTGGCGGGTGAGTATGCCGATGTACAGACCTGGTTGGTATTCACCTGGGATGGCGTGGGCTACGGCGCCGACGGCAGTCTGTGGGGTGGCGAGGCCTTGCTTGGTGCTTCCGGACAGTGGCGACGCGTGGCCAGCTTCCGGCCGTTTCATCTGTCGGGCGGTGAACGCGCCGGTCGCGAACCCTGGCGTTCGGCGGCGGCCCTGTGCTGGGAAACCGAAACGGACTGGCGGGGTGCCGTTGCCGGTCTCGACTTGGCGCGACAAGCCTGGAGCAAACGCATCAATGCGCCCGCTACCAGCGCGGTCGGCCGGCTGTTCGATGCCGCGAGCGCGCTACTGGGCCTGATCGAAACCGCCAGCTTCGAAGGACAGGGGCCGATGCTGCTGGAAGCGCTCTGCGCGACTGATACGCTGCCCGATAGCGCGCCCGTCTCGCTGCCGCAGACACCGGATGCCGACGGCGTGTTGTGCAGCGATTGGGCGCCGTTGCTGCCGTATCTGACAGATGAGCGTCGCGGTGTTGGCGAGCGTGCCGCCGGCTTTCATGCATGTCTGGCACAGGCACTGCTCGATCAGGCCCTGGCCATGCGCGAGCTGCAGGGTGCATTCGTCGTCGGACTGAGCGGCGGCGTGTTTCAGAATCGTGTGCTCACGGAGCATACCGTCACCCTGCTGCAGGCGCACGGTTTCGAGGTGCGCCTCGCTGTCGCCCTGCCGTGCAACGATGCCGGCATCAGTTTCGGTCAGATTGTCGAAGCCGCACATCGGGATGAGGCGCATACGTCATGGACACCGGCGGCGGATTGATCGATCGACAGATCGCGGTACGTTGCGATGACGATGCATCGGGTGCGCGTCACGGGACTTGGCAATGCAAGATGCAATTACGTGATGCCATGGAACCGTGTCGGCGAAACTGTTAATGTGCGACGGCACGCGGGACCGATGTGCGGTCTCCGAATAAAACCACAGGGGTAATCGCATGCCGCACAGCGCAAAACTCTTTATCATTCTGGGAGCGCTCAACGCGTTTCTGGCGGTATTGCTTGGCGCCTTCGGCGCACACGCCCTCAAGACGCGTCTCACTGCAGATATGATGGCGGTATACCACACCGGCAATCAGTATCACTTTTACCACGCGCTCGGCCTGCTGCTAGTCGGTTTGGTTCTGGTGCAATTGCCGGACACGGGCTCGTTGCGCGCGGCGGGATGGCTGATGCTTGCCGGCACGGTACTGTTTTCCGGCAGTCTGTATGTGCTTGCGATCAGCGGTGTGCGCTGGCTGGGTGCGATCACACCGTTGGGTGGCATGGCGTTTCTGGTCGCCTGGTTGTTATTGGCGATGGCCGTCTGGAAATCGGTTTGACGGGCTCACCTTCCCCTCGCCGCGCTCTCCCCATTCATGGGAGAGGGGGGTGACACAATAAATCAAAGTTTAAAGCTTCCCTCGTTGATTCCGCCGCTCCCCTCTCCCGCAAGCGGGAAGAGTGCGGTGAGGGGGCGTAGCCGGTCGGGGGAGAGGGTATACAGAGGGGCGTTAAGAAAAACTATAACCACACAGATCGCCGCTTACTTGCTTTCCACTACACCGCAGGCGACTCGCGCTCCGCCACCACCAAGTGGCTTGGGCTGATCGGAATAATTGTCAGCGCCGGCATGTATCATCAAGGAACGACCGTGCAGATCGGCGACCTTCAGATGCGGTGCGGTGACCGCCTGCGTCGACGTGCCATCGGCAGCGATATTCAGCGCCGGCAAATCGCCAAGGTGGCCGTGCCCCATCGGTCCTTCATGCTTGCCGGTCTTGGCCGGGTCGTAATGTCCGCCGGCGGTGAATGCCGCAACCACCTTGCCATCCTTCATGCCTGACGCGCAATCAGCATTCTGATGCACATGAAAGCCGTGCAGGCCGGGTGTAAGACCCGACAACTGCGGTGTGAGCACCAGGCCGTCCTTGCTGTCGGC
>JBBQDK010000195.1:0-3594 GCA_038319625.1 Gammaproteobacteria bacterium | reverse complement strand
ATACTGCGTCACCAGGAACCGATCCTGGCGGTCGGTGTGCGTCCGGAACATCTGCAGCGTTTCATCGATCAGTTCACCGGCATCTCCGCGGCGCAGCGCGTGCAGGTCGGCGGCAAGCGCGCGGGCTATGTGTCCATCGATGCAATCAGCGGTGCGACCATCACCACCATGGTGTTGAACGCCGCAATTACCCGGTCCGCACATCGGGTGGCGGAATCGCGTGGCCTGCTCGCTGCGGTACCGCGCGGCACCGCAGCGAATTCGTCGCTGGACAGGCAGCCGATCTGGATAGCCGCCTGGCAGCAGCGGCGCGTGCAGATCGGCGTGTTGGTTACCGCATTGTTCTTGCTCAGCCTGATTTTGATTTTCCAGGATTGGCTGGCGCGTCACCCTCGTTTCCTGCACTATGTGCGCGATGGCTACCTGGTGTTCACAGTGCTGTTTATAGGCTGGTACACACTGGCGCAACTGTCCGTAGTCAATGTGCTGACCTTCGTCTCCGCCATTATGCATGATTTCCAGTGGGGCTCCTTCCTGATCGACCCGATGATGTTCATCCTCTGGGGCTTCGTCGCCATGACTCTGCTGTTGTGGGGGCGTGGTGTGTACTGCGGCTGGCTGTGTCCGTTCGGCGCCTTGCAGGAACTGGTTAATCAGTTCGGGCGGCACGTGAAAATCAAACAACTCGAACTGCCGGCGGTGGTGCATGAGCGTCTCTGGGCGTTGAAGTATGTAATCCTGATCGCACTGTTTGGCGTGTCGCTGCAATCGATCGGGCACGTGCTGCCCTATGTCGAAATCGAGCCTTTCAAAACCGCCATCACCATGCATTTTCAGCGTGAATGGTCTTATGTGTTGTATGCCGCCGTATTGGTATTCATCTCGCTGTTCAACCGCAAATTCTACTGTAAATATCTGTGCCCGCTTGGTGCGGCACTGGCGTTTCCGGCGCGCCTGCGGTTGTTCGACTGGCTGCGCCGTTACAAGGAATGCGGTCGGCCTTGCCAGATCTGTGCGACAGAGTGCGAGGTGCAGGCGATCAAGTCCACCGGTGAGATCAATGCTAACGAATGCCACTATTGTCTGGATTGTCAGGTGAATTACTACAATGACAAAAAATGCCCGCCACTCACCGATAAACGCAAACGCCACGAGCGTGCCGGGCGCGCCCGGGAAGTAGTCAAAGGCATGGAGGACAGCGTCGGCTTTCCGATTATGGGGCAGGTCGATGTGAAGTTTGAACACCGTGCTATACCGGATAAAAAGCCCGATGACGCAGTGCTGTGAAAACGCGGGCCGGGGCTAATGCTGGCTGGTGGTAGCATCGAAGGTCATGCGTTTGATTAGATAATCGTCCAGCCGTGACGCCGGCAGGGCAGCACTGAAATAAAATCCCTGTACTGCATCGCAACCCTGGCTGCTCAGCAGTTCGAGCTGGTCCTGCGTTTCCACGCCTTCGGCGATGACCTTGAAATTTTCTCTGTGTGCCTTGTCGATAAAGGCGCCGGCGACGGCGGCGGCATCGGCGCTGTGGGTGATATTGCGCACATATTTGTGGTGCAGCATGAAGGTGTCGATGGTGCCCCGGTGAGCCTGTTCGGGTGGCGCCTGACTGACATCGAAGTCGTCGACGATCACCCTTATGCCCAGCATCCGCAGTGCCCGCAGGGTTTCCTGCGCCGTTTCATCCGGATCATTCAGAATGCTTTCGGTTATGCCGATGCACAGCAGTGCTGCTGGCAGATCGCTGTCATGCAACGCGGTGGTGATGTCCTTGAGCAGGTCCCATTGTCGGAACTGCGTGGGCGACAGATTGACGCAGACCGGCACGGCCATGGCGCCGTTTTGCCAGATGCGGCATTGTGCGCAGGCTGTCTTCAGCACCCAGCGCCCAATCGATACGATAAGTCCGCTGGCCTCTGCGATTGGTAGAAATTGCGCGGGCAGCAACTGGCCTTTGCTGGGATGGCGCCAGCGCAGCAATGCCTCCAGGCCGACCAGCGCACGAGTCTCTATATCGATCTGAGGTTGATAATGAAGCTCGAACTCGCCGTACGCGAGGGCGTGACGCAGGCCGTATTTCATATTGAGGCGCTCGTGGGCGCTGATGTACAAGGCCGGGGAATAGAACTGGACGGCGTTGCGCCCGCTCTGCTTGGCGCTGTACATGGCGTTATCGGCATTCATGATCAGTGTCTGTGCATCCTCACCGTCGTGCGGATAGACGCTGATCCCGATGCTGGGCGTGACCCGGAGAGAGTGGCTTTCGATGCTGAAGTCGGACGACATGGAATCGAGTATCTTCCGCGCCACCGGTACCGCATCGGCGGCCTCGCGCAATTCCGGTATCACTACCACGAATTCGTCGCCACCCAGGCGGCAGACGGTGTCGGCATCGCGCACGCAACTGACGAGGCGATCGGCGAACGCGCACAGTAACTGATCGCCGGTGGCATGTCCCAGGTTGTCATTGATATCCTTGAAGCGATCAAGGTCAATGAACAGCACGGCAACCTGACGGCCTTCGCGACGCGCGCTCGCCAGGGCCTGTTCGATGCGGTCGTCCAGCAGCATGCGGTTGGGAAGGCGTGTCAGGGCGTCATGCGTGGCGAGGAACTCCATGCGTTCCTCGGCCGTTTTTATCTGTTGTATGTCGTAACAGGAACCGATGTAACCAGCGAACTTGCCATGCAGATCAAAGAACGGCCGACCGTAGTCGGCGAGCCAGTGATAGCTGCCATCGTGATAACGCAGTCGGAATTCCATCAAGAAAGGCTGGTGGTCCTTGTAGGCATTGAGATAGATGTTCATGCAAGTGTCGAGGTCGTCAGGGTGCACGCCCACGACCCAGCCATTGCCGAGCTCGTCCTCCAGTTCGCGACCGGTAAAATACAGCCAGGCCTGATTGAAATAATTGCAGGTCGCATCGATGCCGGCACGCCATACCGGGTTGGGGAAAATGTCCAGGAGTGAAAGGTAGAAATCGCGCGCCTTGACGATATCGTCTTCAGCCTTCTTGCGCTCGCTGATGTCGCGAATGATAGATTGCCGAAAACGCATGCCATCCATGGTGATGAGTCGTGCACTGACTTCGACGGGGAAGGCGCTGCCGTCTTTGTGCTGATGCATGGTCTCGAAGACCAGTCCGTGCTGCTGGTCGGCCTGCGCCCATTGTCTGTCGAAATCCGCCTGGGCTTCTGCTGTGCGCAATCTGATGTAAGGCAGTCCCAGCAATTCCCGATGCGTATACCCGTATAAGGCCAAGGCCTTGTCGTTGGCCTCGATGAGTTTGCCCTGGTCGTCCATCAGCAGGATGGCGTCATTTGCGAATTTGCTGAGATAGTCCAGATGTTGCGCCAGTACCCGCCGTTCCATTTCGGCCAGCAGAAAATGGCTGCGGTTGCGGCGCCACCAGAGCCATGCCAGGCCGCCGATCAGGGTCAAAAACACGACGGTGAGCAGCATGATGCCGCGTACTGAAGCCCGCGCCGCTTGCGCGATCTCGGCCTCGTCGAGCTTGGCGACCAGCAGCCAATCGGTATCGGGGACGCGGCGGGCATCCGCCAGCACCGGCTGACGGTGATAGTCGAGACC
>JBBQDK010000194.1:0-3631 GCA_038319625.1 Gammaproteobacteria bacterium | reverse complement strand
GGCCACTTCGCGGCCGGGAATATATTGTTCCACCAACACCCGCGTACGTTCCTCGCTGTTCTCTTCCGTGGCGATGATGGCACCGATGCGCGCGCAGGCCGCGGCCAGTTCCGTGAAGTTGTTCGCACGGATGACACCACGGCTCGCGGACATGGCCAAGGGTTTCACGACACAAGGGTAGACAAGCTCAATGCACTGCGCTTCGAGATCGCGGGCAAGATCGATGCGGCGATGCAAAGGCACCGGCAATCCGGCCTGTTGCAACGCGTCACGAGCCATGTCCTTACGACGTGTAACGCGTGCGGCCTGCGGCGGGTTGTGCGGCAAGCCCAGGGCGGCGGCGACGCGACAGGCCAGTTCCACGGTGCTGTCGTCAGTGCCCAGCACGGCGCTGAACGGCTGTTGCTCCGCGGCAGCCAGAATCAACCGCAGCGCCGTCTCCGGTTGCTGCAGGTCGATCTGCACACCGGCGGCGATTTCACTGACCAGGGAGTGTTCGCCTTGCGAGGCGATCAGGACATCCGCCCCGAGTTGGCGAGCGGCATTGATGAAGGGGGCGATGCGGTAACTGCTATGCGGTGCGATCAACAACACGCGCGTGCCGAGCCGAATCTCCGGCACGCGCGCCATTACAGCGGGTTCAGGCACAACCCCCGCCGCCGCCACCGGCCGAACCGCAACCACCGCAGGCGCCGCCGGTGCTGGTGGCCGCGAAGGCATTGTTGAAAACGAAGCTGGCGCCGGTGGGACGCTCGACGAAATCGATCTCAACGCCGCGCATGAAGTTCAACGCCACGGTATCGATGTACAGCGCGAACCCGTCCTCTTCGATGACACAATCGAAATCCGTTGCACTGTCGGTGAAGGTCATGCCATAGGCCATGCCGCCGCAACCGCCGCCGGAAACGAACACGCGGATCGCGTTGACGTCTTCTTCGTCGGCGAGCAGTTCCGACATCTTGGTGCGGGCAGCCGGTGTCACGCGCAAATCCTTCTCTGCGATGGTGCGCTGAAACTGCGGCATGGTTGCAGCTGATGTGGTGGCTTGTGCTTGCAGCATCGGAATACTCCTCGGTAATAAGGTGGAAGGGCCGATTACTTCGCCCTGAAGTTGCTTATAGTTTAACACCGGTGCCGCGTGCGGTCACGATACGCTTGTCAATACCAGCCAATCCGTAGGGGCTCTGCGTGATTTTAACCCGCCGAACAATATGTATTGGAACATTTCAAAAGCGCGCGTGGATCGCCCTGCAGCTAGTGTCCTGACAAGCGCTTGGGTGCTGCCGAGGTACGGTCAACGGGTATTCCATAGACCTTGACGAAAATTACCGGAAACCGATTCAGGGTATGTTGCCGTTTTCAGTCAGCGAAACAGAATAGGTTTTACAAGCTGAACTCACGCCACATTGGTGGCGGCGAACGAACAATCGGGTCCGGTAATCGCGAGCAAGATGCGCGGATCAGGCACTCAACTGCCGTGTGGTCGCCGCTTGCGCAAAGTCCAGCACACCGCCGGCGCGTGTCAACCCGCCCAGACCGGCATGCTCCAATGCGGCATTCAGCAATGCCCGGATCGCACCGGGATCTTCCATCTCCAGAGCCTGATCGAGCAGAGCGCGAGCCAACTCCCGCGTGAAGCTGCGGATCACCCATTTGACGCGCGGCAGGCTGGTCACGCTCATGCTGAGACTGTCGATACCCATGCCGAGCAGCAGCAAAACCGAGGCGGGATCGCCGGCCATCTCACCGCACACGCTCACCGGTTTGCCGTAGCGACGCGCACCCTCCATGACCTGCATCAGTGCGTGCAACACGGCGGGGTGCAGCCCATCGTAGAGTTTCGCAACCCGATCATTGTTGCGATCCACCGCCAGCAGATACTGGGTCAGATCGTTGGTACCGACCGACAGAAATTCCACACGTTTGGCCAGGGCTTCGGTCTGATACACCGCTGAAGGCACCTCGATCATGACACCGATCGGTGGCCGCGGAAAATCCGCGCCCTCTTCACGCAGTTCCCGGCAGGCCTGGTCAATCAGTACGCGTGCCTCGTCGAGCTCGCTGACGCTGCTGATCATCGGCAACAGTATCTGCAGATTGTTCAAGCCTATGGACGCGCGCAGCATGGCGCGCAGTTGGGTCAGAAAAATCTCCGGGTGATCGAGCGTAATGCGAATGCCGCGCCAGCCGAGAAAAGGATTGTCCTCTGTGACCGGGAAATACGGCAGCGCCTTGTCACCACCGATATCGAGCGTGCGCAACGTTACCGGCAGCGGCGCGAATGCGCTCAGCGCCTGACGGTAGATATCGCGCTGCTCATCCTCGCTGGGAAAACGTTGCCGGATCATGAACGGGAATTCGGTGCGGTACAGACCGATACCTTCGGCACCGCAGTTCAGCGATGGTGTGATATCGGACAACAGACCGGTATTGGCATACAGCGGCACGCGCACGCCATCGGGCGTGGTGGCTGGCAGATCGCGCAGTTCCAGCAAATCACTGGTCAGCAGCTGTTCTTCGCGCGCCAGGCGCAGGAATTCTTCACGCACTGCACCACTGGGCTGCACGTAGAGCCGGCCGCGGTAACCATCGATGACCAGTTCGCGACCTTCGAAGCGGCCGACCGGCAGATCGCGCACGCCCATCACCGCCGGAATCGACAGTGCCCGTGCCAGGATCGCTGCATGCGAGGAACTGGAACCGCGCGACGACACCACACCGGCGAGATAACCGGCGGGTACTTCGGCGAGTTGTGCGGCACTGATCTCTTCGCCGACCAGAATAGTGCGCGGCGGATAATCGTGGTGCGGTGGCTTATCAGCCTGCAGGCGCATCAGGATACGGCGGCCCATGTCGCGCACATCACCGGCGCGTTCGCGCAGGTAGGCATCTTCCATGTCGTCGAAGACGCGTGCATGTTCATTGATGGTCTCGCGCAAGGCACCCGGCGCCCAGTTACCGGCATGAATTCGTTGTACGGTGTTGTCGATCAGCGTGTCGCTGCCGAGCATCAGCACAAAGGCATCGAACAGGGCATGATCGGCGGCCGGCAGCAGCGCGCCCATGCGCGTGCCGAGTGCCTTGATATCCTCTTGCACGGCCATGACCGCGGCACGGAACGCGGCCTCTTCTGCTACCGGATCCTCGGCCTTGCGATCGGGCACGGCCTTGAGATCGCTGAGTGCGTACACCACTACCGCCGTGCCCAACGCAACGCCTGGCGCGCCCGGCAACCCTTCTATGAAACGCGTTTCCGGCAGTGATTCATCCTGCAGACCGGTAATACCACCGCTGGCCTGGGCGTGTCCGATGGCGCCGGCCAGTTGCGCGCCCAAGGTAAACAGAAAGCTGACTTCCTCGACATTGAATTTGCGGCTGTCGCGCTGGCGTACCACCAACACACCGAGCGGACGGCGGTGCTGAATGATGGGCACACCGAGGAAGCCGTGGAAACGTTCCTCGCCGGTTTCGGCAACGTAGAGATAACGCGGGTGACTGGGTGCATCTTCGAGATTGACCGGTTCAGCGCGTTCACGCACCAAGCCGACCAGACCGGCCGTGAGTGGCAGCCTCACCTTGCCCACTGCTTCAGGATTGAGACCGTCGGTGGCCATCAACACATGTTGCTCGC
>JBBQDK010000193.1:0-3735 GCA_038319625.1 Gammaproteobacteria bacterium | reverse complement strand
CCCTCTCCCGGAGGGAGAAGGGACGTGCTTCCAATCCTCGATGCTTAGCGAGCCTGCGGCATCAGTTCCAAACAGAATGAAGCACGCCGCTAGCAAGCCAAAATGCAGCCCGGGTTTGGCACAGCGAAGCCCGTATATCGCAGCGCTCAACCCGGGCTACGACACCACTCCACCACCAGCCCGGGTGCTGGCGCCGTGGCCTGATACGGCTCGCAGACCCAGAAACCGACCACAGCAGCCAATTCGCCATCGACATACAACAGTGGAATGCGCTCGCGGTGCCAAGGGGGCACGCCCGCCTCCTGAAACAGTTTGCGCAGATCGTGGTGATGGCCGCGCCCGACCGGTTTGCATATTTCACCGCCGCGCCGGAAACGCACCTCGATGCGCTGGCCGCGCAGGCTTGCGCTGAGACCGTGCCCCGAGCTGAGCGCGACTTGCAGCTGCCCCGTGTCGTCGGGCAGCGTCAGCGCCTGACGCAAGTCCCAGTCCAGCACCTGCCCGGTGTCGTGGGCCGGCAAGGGTGTCATGGCATAGAGCAGGCTGCGGTAACGACGCAGTTCCGCGCCCGGCCAGCGCACGCAGGGCACGGCATCGGCGGCGGCCGTCAGCAGCGAGTTGCGTACTTGCCACAGATGCGCCGTGGACGGGGTGGGCAGATTCCGTTCGCGCAACCAGGCACGCAGCACATTGTCCTGTCGTGCAGCATTGAGCGCCGCGAGCCGATCGATCACCAGGGTATCGGACGACGGTCCGTACAGCCCCGCGAGATCCTGCGTCGCGAGGATCTGGAGCAATTCAGTGGCTGCGGCGCAATGGCCGGCGCTGCGTGTCAGCGCCGCCGCGACCGCCGGCCAGCGCGCGCGCAAGCGTGGCAGGATTTCATGACGCAAATAATTTCGGTCGTAACCGGTCTCGGCATTGCTGTCGTCTTCGACCCAGCGCAGGCCATGACGCTCGGCATAAGCGCGCAGCTCGGCGCGATTGCGAGTCAGCAGCGGCCGCGCCAGCAAACCGGGCCCGAAGGGTGCACAGGCCGGCATCCCGGCCAGGCCCGCAACACCGCTGCCGCGCAGCAATTGCAATAGCAGCGTCTCGGCCTGATCGTCCTGGTGATGCGCGGTCAACAGACACTCGCCCGCACCCACTACACCCTGCAGGGCCTGGTAACGGGCGCGCCGCGCCGCATCTTCCGGACTCTCGCCCGACACCGGCCGGGCCTGGACGTGCAGCACCTGACAGGGAATGTCCAACGCGGCGCACACCGCCACGCAATGCGCCGCCCACCGATCGGCCTCCGGGTGCAATCCGTGGTGGACATGCACGGCACCGAGACGCAGATCCGGATGCCGGGTGGCCAAACCGTGCAGGGCATGCAACAACACGTGCGAATCCAGGCCACCGCTGAAGGCAAGCCAATAGCGCGTCACACCCGCGCGGGGCAGCGCATCCAGCAGACTGGCGGAGATAGCGGACGTGACGGCAGGCATTATTGCCTCTGATTCGGCTTCACTATCCGGTCGCAGGCGACCGGGCCGAGCATCCAGTGATAATCGGCATGACTTAGGGAAACCCTGATTTATGACTTGAACCACCAAGGACGTCAAGAAAATCTGTTTTGAAATTCATCAGGAAATAGCTTGGCATCCTTGGCGATTGATGGGTTCTTCAGACTTCCCCTAGGCTTCCTTGTACACGCCGTAACTCATCAGGCGCTGATAACGCTGATCGAGAAGTTTATCGATTGCGGTGCGGTCGAGTTTTTCCAAGGCTTCCTGCAAGGCATGCTTGAGACGACTGGCCATGGCGTCGACATCGCGATGCGCGCCGCCCAGCGGTTCGTCGATGACCTCGTCGATCAGATTGAGCTTTTTCAGACGCTCGGAGGTGATGCCCATGGCCTCGGCGGCATCGGGAGCCTTGTCGGCGCTCTTCCAGAGTATCGATGCGCAGCCCTCCGGCGAGATTACCGAATAGGTTGCATATTGCAGCATCAGAAGCCGGTCGCCGACACCGATGGCCAGCGCGCCGCCGGAACCGCCCTCGCCCACCACGGTGCAGACGATAGGCGTCTTGAGCGCAGCCATGATGAACAGGTTGCGGGCAATCGCCTCGCTCTGACCCCGTTCCTCGGCGCCAACGCCGGGATAGGCGCCGGGCGTGTCGATGAAGGTCAGCACCGGCAGATGGAAGCGTTCCGCCATCTGCATCAGGCGCTGTGCCTTGCGGTAACCTTCCGGACGCGGCATACCGAAATTGCGTACCAGTTTTTCCTTGGTGTCACGGCCTTTCTGCTGGCCGATCACCATCACCGGCCGACCCTCCAGACGCGCCAGACCGCCGACGATGGCGGGGTCGTCCGCGAAACCGCGATCGCCGTGCAATTCCTGAAAATCGGTGAAGAGACGTTCAATATAGTCGAGCATGTAGGGGCGCTGGGGATGACGTGCCAGCTGCGAGACCTGCCAGGCATTGAGATTGGCGAAGATCGACTTGGTGAGCGCGCGACTCTTGGTCTGCAGACGCGAGATCTCTTCGTTGATGTTGATCTCGTTGTCGTCGCCAACGAAGCGCAGTTCTTCGATCTTCGCCTCCAACTCGGCGATCGGCTGCTCGAAATCCAGGAAATTGAGATTCATGGGGGATCAACCTGAATAAATTCCGGCCAGTTTACCATGAGCCGGGTGGGAAAACGTTTTGAACCGCCAAGGACGCCAGGTAAGAAGGCGAAGTATTTATTCCTCCCTCACCCTGGCCCTCTCCCAAGGGGAGAGGGAACTCACTTTATGAGTACCAAATTAATTCAGAGCTTACTTAACCTGGCTTAGCTTGGCGTATTTGGCACCCTTGGCGGCTCAAATTGCTTGAACCCCAAACTCAAAACTCCACCCGGACATGCGCGGCGCCGACCAGATCACCGAGCCGCTGCAACAGTTCATCGGTCGGGTGTACGCGCCATTCCTGGCCGAGCAGGAGCTGCGCGGCAGCGTCGTTGCGGTTGAAATCCAGCAATACGGGGCACGGTCCGGCGCGGAACGGAGTGAGCGCGGTCTGCAATGCCAGGATGAAACCGTTGCCGGCGCGCTGCGCATCAAGATCGATCAGCAGACGTTTGGCATAGACAGCACGCGCCTGATCGATGTCGAGCACGCGATTGGCACTGACGCGATAGCCACCGGTGTAGTCATCCGGACTGAGGCTGCCCTCCACCACCAGCAGTTTGTCCTTGAGCAGCAGATGACGGTATTGCGTATAGGCCTCGGAGAACACCGCGATCTCGGCGCGCGCGCTACGGTCATCCAGCGTAACAAAGGCCATGCGCCCGCCGCGCTGCGTCTGCAGGATGCGTAGGCCCACCACCAGGCCGGCGAGGACAACGGATTGCTCCTTGCTGGCTTTACCGTAGCTCTTGGTATTGTAGGTCCAGTCCTCGCCCGGCGAGGTCGTTACCTCGCCGATGCGACCACTGGTGAAATGGGCGAGTTCCTCGGCGTAGCGGGCGATCGGATGGCCGGTGAGGTACAGGCCCAGGGTTTCCTTCTCACCGGTGAGCCGCTCGGCCTCGTCCCACTCAGGCAGATGCGCGGTATGCGCGGACACATCCGGTGACGCGGTGTCGGCCTGCGGTGCGGCCAGACCGAACAGATCGTTCTGACCGGCGGTCGCATCGCGCGCGTGTTGTTCGGCCAGATGCAGTGCAGCCGGCAGCGTCGCCATCAGACTGGCGCGATTATC
>JBBQDK010000192.1:0-3757 GCA_038319625.1 Gammaproteobacteria bacterium | reverse complement strand
TCAAATACTCTGTCTACACGGTGGGTACCAACTTCGTGCAGGAGAAGTCTGATGAATTGCTGCGCGAGTGGGAAGCTCGGTACGAGGACTGATTTTATATGAGGATTGCGTTCCGTAGCATTATATGTGAGATCGCAGTTCCTTAAAATCGGTAACTTCTCTTTTCCAAACAATACAGACCAATTAATTGACGAAAACCCGTGTGAACCTCGACCCGAGATCATCCACCAGTGTTTTTTTAGTGTCCGCCGAAAAACAATCTCGCTGTGCGTCTGTCATTCCTCGTGAATACCTATACGGTTGTCTACCATAAACTATGGACATTCAGTATGTGTTTAGTAAATTCGTCATCGACTATAATTTTTGTCGCGCTGGAACGATCTGTAACTACATGCAGATGTTGAACGCACGCAGTCCATAATATTCACAAATCCACCTGATATTTAGTCTTTTAACCGGCCGGAGGAATCAATATGAACCATAAAATGGTGAATTACGTATTTGCATTGTGTACGTTGGCCATGTTCGCTGTGCCAACTTTCGCGCGCGCAGACAATAGCGATGGATCGGGAAATGGCAATAACCGATGCCCGGTCGGTCTTGTCAGCGGGATGACGCTCGATCAGGAGTTCGGGCCCGGCGCCAGTATGATCACTCACTGTGTCGAGAAACGTCATGATGTGAAGAGCATGTTTACAATCAACAGATTTTGTGGTGACGCTACGAAGAGCAATGCCGATTGCACAGGCCCGTATGCTCTCGGCAACATGAAGAATGTTATCGACGACTATGAAATCACTGCCGGCATGAAGCAAGGCCGCGATTACCAGTTGATAGCGGTCGTATACGGCGGCGGGGGGTTAATGCTGCTAAAAGGGAATAAGTTCGAGAGTCAAGTGAAGGACCTGATGGCTAAAGGTGTTAAATTTTATTTCTGCCAAAATACGGCGCGAGGCTTCATCAAAGCCGGGCTTTTGCCCAATTTCTCAACCTCCGGGATGCCGGCTTCGAGTGGTTTGATCGACGGTGTTGAGTACGTCACGGCGGGCGTGACGGCAGTCTTGGATCATGAGGCGCGTGGATGGAATAATATCAACCCGTAGCGGCTGACTTTGCTTGGAATGGGATTGATCGCAGCGCGCGATCAATCCCATAACTTTTTATTTGAAGCGGCCCATCTTATTCCACACAGATGTATGCCTTTGTGATTATATACCCCGCACCAAGTGGTGTCTGACAATCGCCTAAATCCTTCATTACAGGATGGACTACCAGTCTCACTTAACACAGGATTACCCGCTTGATTCCCAAGAATATCGCGCAACGATAAAAAAGAATCCGATCTATCGGGTGAAAAATGTTGGAGGGCGCTCAAAGCCCATCACGAAGTCAGTGTTATAACGCAAGCACCACACTCTTGGACACCTTCAACCGACATACCATTTTTTCCATTGTCCGCTAACAGGACACCTCACGTCAGCAGCCGACGCTACTGACGTGCACCTGTGCAGCGGACACGCCGCGTACCGTGAAGTAACGCAGGCATTGTTCGGTGATGACCGCCGGCGCAGAGACGTAAATCTCGTACAGGGTCAACTGGCCGAATTGCTCGGAAATACGCGTCAGCAGGGCATTGACCAGCGCGCGTGCCTTGCTGTCGTCGGCCAGCGCTGCCGGTTCCGACGCCAGATGCGTGTAGTGAAAATTCTCCAGCGCATCCTGCCAGGCACGACAGCGGTTGTGCATGTAGGGTCGGCCCGGGGTGGTTGTGACCCAAAACAGCTGCAGCTGCTCGACGACATCGCGCGCCATGGCATGCTCGACCAGACTCTTGATCGGCGCAAAACCGTTGTCCCATGCGATGAAAATCAACGGCTGCACGGAATCGGCGGCGAGCACGAAATCGCCACTCGGCCCCTCGATGGTCAGCGCCTTGCCGAGCGTCATCCCATCGAACACCGCCAGCGAACAGGCATCGTTGTCACGACGGCGGATATGAAATTCGAGTTGCGACTCGTCGCACGGACAACTGGCGATCGGGTAACTGCCCTCGACCTGGTTCTCGAGGCGCAGGTGTGCCGACTGACCTGCCAGGAAACACAAACGCGTACTCTGATTCAGACGCAGCGACAGCAACATCAGATCATCGCTGGCCTGCTCCAAGCCGCGCACCGTGGCCTGCAGACGCTGTGCGGGAATCTTCGTGGGGTCATTGAGCTCCTCGGTTTCCAGTATCAGATCGGTAACTGCCGTGTTGCAGCACATCAGCAAAGAACCCTGCTCCTTCTCCTCATCGGTGAGCCGGTAAATGGCACGGCGTACCGGTTTGGCCGTACCGGTCTTGACGCGCGCCTTGCAACGCCCGCAACTGCCGTCACTGCAACCGTAGTTCAGCGCCAAGCCGGCGCGCAGCCCAGAATCCAGTACCGTGTCAGTGCCCTGCACCAGAAATTCATGCCCACCAGGACTGAGGCGCACCTGCGCGGCCATGACGCGCAGCAGCATATCGGTGGCATAGAATCCGCTGTCGTCATCGATGGGCTGGCTGATGGCATCCTGAGTCGCATCCAGCCAGGCGCGTAGCACACCGATGTCATTGCTGGTTGGTGCCGGTTCGCGCTCGGCGAGTTTGCGCAGGTAATCATTGAGCTGCTGCAGCGCCGTGTCGTAGCGGCGCATCTTATAGGTGGCCTCGCCGAGTTCATGGCTGAGCAACGCGACACGTGTCGCCAGTACCTGGGCATCCGGGAGATTGTCGGTATCGCGCATTGCGCGACCCATGGCACGCTCGATGATCTGCTCGGTTCGATCGAGCAAGCCGGAGTCCTCGATCTTGGTCTGCGGATAGGCACGCAGCAGCTCGCTCAGATACAGCTGTCCCTCGAAGGTCGACAGATCGCCATCCTGAATGCCCTTCTGCAAGGTGGCCCGTTTGACGCCGACCAGTCGCGCGGCGCGGGACAGTGTGATGAGTATGGCCATGCGTCATAATAATGTGCGGGGACAAAAGACACCAGTACGGCACTGCCTTGACTTCAAGTACGCTATATCCTTCAAATAATTCCACAGTTTATTGAGCATACCCCATTCAGCTGACACTCATACGCCCCTGTCTTTGCGGCTCACCCCGCTGACGGGGTGACGACCGGGAAGACGGCGGGAAGAATTACCAGCCGAGCACGTTTATGTCGTCAGACACGAGAAATTATGGGAATCAGCGAGGGTGGGTTCCGTGCGGACTGCCCCAGAGTTCCGTGATCCGCTGGTCGCGGCCGCAGTTGTAGCGGTAGAGCTTGTAACGCAGTGGATTCTTGTCGTGATAATCCTGGTGATAATCTTCCGCAGGATAAAACATCGCCGCCTTGGTGATTTCAGTGACGATCGGCTCCTTGAACGGTTTGGTCTTTTTCAACTCACGCAGGGATTGTTCCGCGATCAGCTTCTGCTCCGGACCGTTATAGAAAATCGCGGTGCGGTACTGATCGCCGCTGTCGCAGAACTGGCGGTTCAGGGTCGTAGGATCGATATGGCGCCAGAACCATTCGAGCAGTTGCTTGTAGCTGACTTTCGCGGGATTGAAGACAGCTTCCACCGACTCTGCATGTCCGGTGCCGCCGGCGGACACCTCACGGTAGGTCGGATTTTTGGTGTGTCCACCGGTGTAGCCAGAAACCGTTTTCACCACACCGGGCAGCTTGTCGAAATCCGCTTCCACGCACCAGAAGCAGCCACCGGCAAAGGTGGCCAGCGCCAGGCC
>JBBQDK010000191.1:0-3805 GCA_038319625.1 Gammaproteobacteria bacterium | reverse complement strand
CAGAACGCCGTGGCCACAGCGCTGGCCATGAAGCGCAGCCTGATCGAGCTGAACGAGGACTGGAAAACGCGCGACATGACGGAACTGGCCTTCGGCATCGGCATCAATCATGGCGAAGCCATCGTCGGCAACCTCGGCTCCAGCGAGAAGATGGAACTCACCGTGATTGGCGATGCCGTCAACCTTGCCTCGCGACTGGAGGGCCTGACCAAGGAATATCGACTCGATCTGCTGCTCGGCGAGACTATGGCACCACTGGTACAGGAACGCTTTCTGCTGCGCACCGTCGATTACGTGCAGGTGAAAGGCAAGACCAAACCGGTGACCGTGTTCACGGTGATCGGCGAACGCGATGGCGCCGCGGCACAGGCCTGCGCGGTCTGGTTGCAGCCCTATGAAGAGGGCGTGCGTCGGTACCGGCAACGCGACTTCACCGGCGCCGCGCAATTGTTCGCCACCAGTCTGAATGACAACCCGGATGATGTACTGAGTGACATCTATCGCAAACGCTGCGCCACGCTACTTGCCGATCCACCCGATGCCGACTGGAACGGCGTGTATGTGATGACTAAAAAGTAACACGGGCGATCGCGCAATGATGGCGCAGTCTGCGCCGCCTGAAAGCGGCAAATCTGCCACTGTAACTCCCTCTCCCTCAGGCTCGCTCAGGGAGAAGGGACTTTCTTTTCGGTCACCGTGCTATTCGTTACGCCTGTTCATTAACTACCGACCGCCGTACCGGTCAAACCTATTCCAGTCCCCCGGCAGAGCCGGGGGTTTACCTCAAAGAATCAATCAGCTTCACTAAAGACCGGCAAGCCCGCGCGAGAGATCGCCCTTGATATCCTCGATATCCTCCAGACCTACAGACACTCGCAGCAGGCCGTCGCTGATGCCGGCTGCTGCGCGCGCTTCCGGCGTGAGCCGCCCGTGCGTGGTGGTGGCCGGGTGCGTGATGGTGCTCTTGGCATCGCCGAGATTGGCGGTTATGGAGATCATGCGCGTCGCGTCTATTACCTGCCATGCGGCCTGCTGGCCGCCGCGCACCTCGAAGGACAGCAGACCACCGAAACCGCTCTGCTGCACAGCCGCGAGCGCATGCTGAGGATGCGAGAGCAGACCGGGGTAGTAGACGCGTGTCACCACCGACTGCTGCTCCAGCCAGTTCGCCAGCGTGTGTGCGCTGATGCAATGGGCTTGCATGCGCAGTCGTAACGTTTCCAGACCCTTCAGGAATACCCAGGCATTGAACGGACTCATGGTCGGACCGGTAGTGCGCAGGACACCGAAGATGTCCTTGCCGACGCGTTCTGCATCGCCGACCACCGCACCGCCCACGCAACGGCCCTGACCGTCGATATATTTTGTCGCGGAGTGAATCACGATGTCGGCGCCGAGTTTCAGTGGTTGTTGCAGCGCCGGCGTGCAAAAGCAGTTGTCGACCGCCAGCAGGCAACCGTGCTGATGCGCCAGCGCGGCGAGCGTAGCGATGTCAGCGATCTCGGTGAGCGGATTGGATGGCGTTTCCAGAAACAACAGGCGTGTGTTCGGCCGCAGCGCCGCCTGCCATGCCGCCACATTGGTCAACGCCACGAAGGTCGTCTCGACACCGAACTTGGCCAGGTAATTGGAGAACAACACCGTGGTCGTACCGAATATGCTGCGTGATGAAACGATGTGATCGCCCGCCTTGAGCAGCCCGAGACAGGTGGCGAGGATCGCGGCCATGCCGGAACTGAAGGCGACACAGCTGGCTCCGCCTTCCAACGCAGCGAGCCGCTGTTCGAAGCCACGCACTGTAGGGTTAGTGAAGCGCGAATAGATATTGCCGGGCTGCGTCCCGCCGAAGCGCGCCGCGGCCTCGGCGGCGCTGTTGAAGACATAGCTCGAGGTGGGAAAGATTGGCTCAGACTGCTCGCCTTCCGGCGTGCGCTGCTGCCCGGCACGTACCGCACGGGTGTCGAAACCGTAATCGTCGAAGTCGTTGTTATCCATGCGTCACCTGCTTTGCATTACCGTTGTAATCATCCTCTCCCCCGCCTTCACCCACCAGCGGTAGAGGGTGGCCCGAAGGGCCGGGAGAAGACAATGAATAAGCGGGCACAAAAAAACCCGCTCTCGATACGGCGAAAGCAGGTTGCCTGCGCTTTAGCCGTATTTATTACGCGCCCGCAAGCTGAAATCAAATCGGCGCACTGAGACTAGATTATAAAAACTTCCGGAGCTTGTCAAAGGTAGTCTGTTGCCAAGGCTGAGCACAGCGATACCCGGGGCGCCTCAGGACGTGTTGTGTAACTCCAGCACCGGGCTCTCCGAATCGCCGCCGTCATCCGTGTCGCCGTGGTTCATGGCATTGTCGGAACGGCGTTGTTCCAGCCGGTCGAGATAGCCGCGGTTGACGTCGCCGGTGACATAATCGCCGTCGAATACCGAGGCGTCGAAACGTGTCAGGGCCGGGTTGCGCTTGCGCACCGCCTCCATCAAATCCTCGAGATCCTGGAAGATGAGTTTGTCGGCGCCGATGGCCTGCGCCACTTCGACCTCGTTGCGCTCGTGCGCGATCAGTTCGTCGGCGGCCGGCATGTCGATGCCGTACACGTTTGGATAGCGCACCGGCGGCGCGGCCGAGGCGAAATACACCTTGCTGGCGCCGGCTTCGCGCGCCATCTGAATTATCTGCTGTGATGTCGTGCCGCGTACGATCGAGTCGTCGACCAGCAACACGTTCTTGCCGCGGAATTCCAGGTCGATGGCATTGAGTTTCTGGCGCACGGATTTCTTGCGTTGCTTCTGGCCTGGCATGATGAAGGTGCGGCCGATGTAGCGATTCTTGATGAAGCCTTCGCGGTACAGCAGGCCGAGCGTGTTGGCGAGTTGCAGGGCCGAGGTACGGCTGGTGTCGGGGATAGGGATAACCACGTCGATGTCGTGATCCGGCCAGGTGCGCTGGATCTTGGCGGCGAGTTTTTCGCCCATGCGCAACCGCGCCTTGTAGACTGAAACGTCGTCTATGATGGAGTCGGGTCGCGCCAAATAGACATACTCGAACAGACACGGCGAGTACATCGGGTTATCAGCGCACTGGTGAGTGTGCGGTACACCGTTCAGGTCAATGAACACCGCCTCGCCCGGTGCGATATCACGCACTATCTCGAAGCCGTTGGAGACCAGCGCGACACTTTCCGAGGCGATCATGTATTCCGGACCTTCCGCCGTGCTGCGTTTTCCGTAGACGACCGGACGGATGCCGTAGGGATCGCGGAAAGCGAGTACACCGTATCCGGCGATCATGGCGACTGCGGCATACGCGCCACGGCAGCGCCGGTGCACGCCGGACACGGCGGCGAATATGTCATCGACGCCGATGCGGATCTTGCCCGGCTGCTGCAATTCGTTGGCCAGTACATTGAGCAGCACTTCGGAATCGGAATCGGTATTGAGATGGCGCTGATCATCCATGAACAACTCGCGTTTGAGGTCGTCGGCATTGGTCAGGTTGCCGTTGTGCGCGAGACAGATGCCGTACGGCGAGTTGACATAGAACGGTTGCGCCTCGGCGGAACTGGAGCAGCCCGCCGTCGGATACCGCACATGACCGATACCTACATTGCCGGGCAGGCGCAGCATGTGGCGGGTGTGGAACACGTCGCGCACCAGGCCGTTGTCCTTACGCAGGTACATGCGTCCGCCATCCATGGTCATGATGCCGGCCGCGTCCTGACCGCGGTGCTGCTGCACCACCAGGGCGTCATAGATCAGCTGGTTGACCGGGCTACGGGAAACGATGCCGACGATTCCGCACATG
>JBBQDK010000190.1:0-3806 GCA_038319625.1 Gammaproteobacteria bacterium | reverse complement strand
CTGCTGAAACGGCCGATGGTCGTGGCCTATCGGATGTCGGGATTCAGTCATTGGTTGTTGCAGCGAATGGTCAAAACGCCGTACATCGCGCTACCCAATCTACTCGCAAACCGGTCACTGGTTCCCGAGTTCATTCAGCATCAGGTAACGCCTGAAACCCTCGGGCGAGCACTGCAGGCGTTGCTCGACAGTCCCGAACGGGTGACGCAACTGCAACAATCATTCACGATGATTCATCATGAACTGCGCCGCGATGCCAGCCGGCAGGCCGCGCAGGCGGTGTTGGAACTCTTGCAGGAAAACACATCGTCACTCAAGCCTAGCATTCCATCTCCCTCCGGGAGAAGGCCAGAGTGAGGGTCTCAATGACATTGAATATCGAATATCCCCCCGCACCCCAATCCTCTCCCGAAGGGAAGAGCACGGAGCGCGAAGGGTGCGGGAGTGATGGATTCGGCTCATTAAACGGGCGGAAGCAGAAGCAGAGCCAATGGCAAGTGAATGCCAGTGCTGACTGACATTCATCACGCCGATCTGCTTATCGCCGGCGTCGACGAAGCCGGCCGTGGTCCGCTGGCGGGTCCCGTGATCGCGGCGGCGGTGATACTGCATCCTGATCGTCCCATCGCCGGGCTGGCCGATTCCAAGCAACTCAGCGCGGCGCGTCGCGCGGCGCTCGAAGTGGAAATCCGCGACAAGGCACTGGCGTATTGCGTGGGTCGCGCCGAGGTCGCGGAAATCGACACGCTCAACATCCTGCAGGCCACCCTGCTGGCGATGCAGCGCGCTGTCGCAGGTTTGACCTTGGCACCGCACCTGGCATTGATCGACGGTAACCGGTGCCCATTGTTGGCCTGCAGAGCCGAGGCCATCGTGAAGGGCGATCAGTGCGTCGCAGAAATCAGCGCCGCCTCGATACTTGCGAAGGAAACACGCGACCGTGAGATGGTGGCACTGGATGCGGTCTATCCGGGGTATGGTTTCGCCATTCACAAGGGCTATCCGACTCCGGTACACCTGACAGCGCTGCGTTCCCTCGGTGCCTGTGCTGTGCATCGTCACTCATTTGGCCCGGTTCGGCGGGTTTTATGACGGATTGTCACTTGTCAATACGCTGTCGGCTAGGTGTCACTTACACCTAAGCCATTCAACAATAAGGCGGGGTTAGCGTCCCGTCGCGCCACTCCAATCTGGTAAAGTAACACCATCATGAATCCTGGCTTCGTCCATCTGCACGTCCACACCGAATACTCCCTGGTGGACGGGCTGGTGCGCGTCAAGCCGCTGGTGGCGGCCTGTGCGGCGGCGGGAATGCCGGCGTGCGCGGTGACCGATCAGTCCAATCTGTTTGCAATGGTAAAGTTCTATCGGGCGGCACAATCCGCCGGCGTCAAGCCGATCATCGGAGTCGAATTGTGGGTGCGCGACGCCGCGCACAAGGATGAGCCGGCGCGGCTGATATTGCTGTGCCAGAACCGTGAGGGTTATCTCAATCTGACGCGTCTGGTAACGCGCAGCTATCTGGAAGGTCAGGTGCGCGGCATTCCCGGCATCGAAACAAGCTGGCTGCACGGCCACAGCGAGGGCCTAATCGCTCTGTCCGGCGCCCGCGAGGGCGATGTCGGCCGCGCGCTGCTGGCGGGTCAGCCGGAGCGCGCCGAGAAAATTTTACGTGACTGGCTGGCACTGTTTCCACAACGTTACTACCTGGAACTCACTCGCACCGACCGCATGGGAGAAGAGGAGTACCTGCACGCGGCAATCGCGCTCGCTACTCGTTGCGATGCGCCGGTAGTCGCCAGCAACGATGTGCGCTTTCTCAGACGTGAGGAATCCGAAGCGCATGAAGCACGCGTCTGCATTCAGGACGGCCGTACGCTCAACGACCCGCGCCGGCCACGTCATTATAGCGAGCAGCAATACCTGCGCAGCCCGGCGGAAATGGCCGAGGTGTTCGCCGACATTCCCGAAGCGCTTGCCAACAGTGTCGAGATCGCGCGGCGCTGTAATCTGGATCTGACGTTTGGCGAAAATGCGCTGCCGGAATTCCCGGTACCGGCCGGCATGGACGTCAACGACTTTCTGCGCACCGAATCACACCAGGGTCTGGAAGAACGACTGAAGCGTATCCTGCCTGGCGTCGTGGATGCGGTGACGACGCGCGCGGAATATGGTGCACGCCTCAACCTGGAGCTTGATGTCATTATCGGCATGGGCTTCCCCGGTTATTTTCTGATCGTCGCCGATTTCATCAACTGGGCGCGCAACAACGGCGTGCCGGTTGGTCCGGGTCGCGGTTCGGGCGCCGGCTCGCTGGTGGCGTATGCGCTTGGCATCACCGATCTCGATCCAATTCACTACGAACTGCTGTTCGAACGCTTTCTGAATCCCGAACGCGTGTCGATGCCGGACTTTGACGTGGACTTCTGCATGGAAGGCCGCGATCGCGTCATCGAATACGTCGCCGAGCGCTACGGTCGCGAACGGGTCTCGCAGATCATCACCTATGGCAGCATGGCAGCCAAGGCTGTGGTGCGCGATGTCGGGCGTGTACTCGGCCATCCCTACGGCTTCGTCGATCGCATTGCCAAGCTGATTCCTTTCGAACTGGGCATTACGCTCGACAAGGCGCTGGAACAGGAAGAAGAGTTGCTGCGTCTCTACAAGGACGATGACGATGTGCACACGCTGATCGATCTGGCACGTTCGCTGGAGGGCCTGGCGCGCAATGCCGGCAAGCACGCCGGCGGCGTGGTGATCGCCCCGTCACGCCTGACCGACTTTACACCGTTATATTGCGAGCAAGGCAGCACGGCGACGGTGACACAGTTCGACAAGGACGATGTCGAGGCCGTCGGGCTGGTGAAGTTCGACTTCCTCGGTCTGCGCACCCTGACCATCATCGACTGGGCTGTACAGGACATCAATCGCGCCCGCACGGTGAGCGGCGAGGACCTGCTCGATATCACCGCGCTGCCCATGGACGATGCGCCCAGCTTCGACCTGCTGAAACGCTGCGCCACTACCGCAGTGTTCCAGCTCGAATCGCGTGGTATGAAGGACCTGATCAAACGGTTGCAGCCGGATACCTTCGAAGAGATCATCGCGCTGGTGGCGCTGTTTCGTCCCGGTCCATTGCAATCCGGCATGGTCGACGATTTCATCGCGCGCAAACACGGCCGGCAGGTCGTCGAATACCCGCATCCCGATGTCGAGCCCATCCTCAAGCCGACCTATGGCGTGATTCTGTATCAGGAGCAGGTGATGCAGATCGCACAGGTACTGTCCGGCTACACCTTGGGCGGTGCCGACATGCTGCGCCGCGCCATGGGCAAGAAAAAGCCGGAAGAGATGGCCAAGCAACGTGCCATCTTCGTCGAGGGCGCAAAGGCGCGTGGTGTGAAGGAGGCGACGGCGACCTACATCTTCGACCTGATGGAAAAATTTGCCGGTTACGGTTTCAACAAATCGCACTCGGCCGCCTATGCGCTGGTGTCCTACCAGACCGCCTGGTTGAAGACGCATTATCCGGCCGCCTTCATGGCAGCGGTATTGTCGGCGGACATGGACAACACCGACAAGGTCGTTACCCTGATCGATGAATGCCGCGACATGAAATTGAAGGTTGCGCCGCCCGACATCAATCACTCCGCCTATGCCTTCACGGTCAGTGGCGCGGCGGGTATCCGCTACGGCATGGGTGCGATCAAGGGCGTGGGCCTGGCGGCCATTGAAGGCATCATCGCCGAGCGCGGAGCGAGTGGCGACTTTCATGATCTGTTCAACCTGTGTCGACGCATCGATCT
>JBBQDK010000189.1:0-3814 GCA_038319625.1 Gammaproteobacteria bacterium | reverse complement strand
CGGCAGTCTCGTGCGTGGCGATGTCCGGTTCCTTGCAGGTCAGTTCGACGAAGATCTGCTCCAGGCTCATGCGTTCCGGGCTGAGCTCGTACAGGCCCCAGCCGTGGGTCGCGGCGTGGGCGGCGAGTGTCTCGGCGGGGTCGTTATCGGTATTGAAGCCGACACGCAAACGGCCGTCGTCGAGGCTGTCGATGCTGTCGACGCCGGGCAGGGCTTGCAATTCGGAGAGTGCCGGCGGACGGCGCAAACCCACTCGCAGATGCGTGCCGCGCATGCGCGCGTCGAGCCCGGCAATGCTGTCGGCGAAGACCAGTGTACCCTGGTGGATGATCTGCACGTGTGTGCAGACCGCCTGCACCTCTGGGAGGATGTGTGTCGAGAGAATGATGCCGTGTTCCTGGCCGAGCTCGCGGATCAGGGTGCGGATCTCACGAATCTGGATCGGGTCGAGACCGACGGTGGGTTCGTCGAGTATCACCACCTTGGGGGTGTGAATGATGGCCTGGGCGATGCCGACGCGCTGCTGATAGCCTTTCGACAGATTCGCGATCAGGCGGCCGCCGACCTCGGTCAGGCCGCAACGCTGCTTGGCGGTGGCGACTGCGGCACTGCGGCGCGGGCGCGGAATGCGGTTGAGTCGCGCGCAGAACCACAGGTATTCATCGACGGTAAGTTCGCGGTAGAGCGGCGGCTGCTCCGGCAGGTAGCCGAGTTCGGCCTTGGCGCGCTTGGGTTGATCGAGCAGGTCGATACCGTTGATCATGACACGGCCGGCACTGGGCGCGAGATTGCCGCTGAGGATCTGCATGGTGGTGGATTTGCCGGCGCCGTTCGGTCCGAGAAACCCCAGTACCTGGCCCTTGCGCAATTCGAAATTGACGTCGCGTACGGCGCAGATGGCGCCGTAGTAGCGATACAGGTGTTCTACGCTGATCAAGTTGTCCATGGGCGATTGTTATTTCGTGTGTGATCCTGCATTGCCTGGGATAGACAGGACTGGGGGCCGGTAAGTTCCGACGACCTCAGGTGCAGCGTACAGCAGGTGGCGGCGCTGATATAAGGAGGGGCGTCAGGTAAGTTCCTTCATTGCCTGGTCGGCCCAGGCGACCGCGTCCAGATATGACTGCACGATGGCATTTTCATCCATACGCGTGCAGTCGATCTGGTCCCATTCGCCCTTTTCGTAGGCGAGCGCGCAGTGCAGGGCCTGCCCGGCCCGACCTTCGTGCTTCAGCAGCGCGGCCATGACCGTCGGGCTGAGCGGCAGGCTTTCCACGATCTGTGCGAGCGGCGCATCCATCATGGCGTCGAGAGCTGAGAACAGACCAACGATAAAATAACTGTCCCTGTCAGGCGCTTTCATGCGTTCGGCGAGTAATTCGCACATCTTGCCACGCACCAGGGCCACGGTCAGCAGTTCACTTGGCTTGTCGTCGATACCGGACAGCGCGATCAGCGTTACCCAGGTCTTGATCGAGGCGTTGCCCAGATAGACGATTGCCTGGTGCAGCGATTCCACCTTCTTCGGCATAGAGAAGAACGCCGAGTTGATGTAGCGCAGCAGCCGGTAGCTCAACGACATATCATGGCTGATCAGCGTCTCCAATTCCTTGATGGTAACGTCGGGATCGTGCAGTCGGCCCAGCAGGCGCAGGATGGCCAGGCGGTTGGCCGGGATGGCGTGGCGGGAGATGACCTTGGGGCGACTGAAAAAATAGCCCTGGAAGTAATCGAAGCCCAGTTCCTTGTAGTATTCGAATTCTTCCTGGGTTTCGACCTTCTCGGCCAGCAGACGGGCCTTGGAGCGGCGTAGTTCTTTGACATGGACGCTGACCGTCTCGCGGGTCAGCGCGCGCACGTCGATCTTGATGATGTCGGCGATATCGACCAACGGCCGCAGGCTCTCGTGGAAAATGAAATCGTCGAGCGCGATCAGGTAGCCGGTCTGGGAGAGCTTGCGCACCGCGTCGATCAACGCGTCGTCGACCGTGATGTCTTCCAGGACCTCCAGCACCACCTTGCCTTGCGTCAGGGGCAGTGGGTTATCGCCGATGATAAATCCACGGGTCAGGTTGATAAAGGCCAGATGTTCGCCAACCAGATTTTCGATACCGATTTCGGTGAAGGCATTGAGAATAACCTGCGAGGTGGCGGCGTCACCGTCCGGCAGGCCTGCCGAATTTTCTTCGCTACTGCGATACAGCAATTCATAGGCGTACACCTGCAGCGCACGATCGTAGATGGGTTGCCGTCCAATGAAGATATTGCGTATGTCAGGTGTCGCGTTCAAGAAAATCTCTTCACCAGTAAATTAATTGCGACTGATACTACCGTCGCGCAGAGTGGTATGCCGGTATTCATCGTTCGGCGCGGCACAATATTGACGTGGCATACGTGAGAGAGGAGTTCATGAGCTTGTATTCTATACGAAAGACCAATGGTTGGCTTGCTTTGTGCTTGATAGTTCCCGCTCCGTGTGGACGCGGACGGAGGCATACACTATAGTGTCATATCAGTCAAAGCTGCGTCATGGTACGCACGCGTCAAGTAGCAACACGAGGAATCTTAATGTTCGACGGTATTCTGCACTTTTCTTTTTGGGGCTATGTCGGCGCCGCCCTGCTGTTCACCCACCTGACCATCGCCAGCGTCACCATCTATCTGCATCGCCATCAAGCCCATCGCGCGCTGGAACTGCACCCGATTCCCAGTCATTTGTTCCGTTTCTGGCTCTGGCTTACCACCGGCATGGTGACGCGCGAATGGATCGCCGTGCACCGCAAGCACCACGCCAAGTGCGAAACGTCCGACGATCCGCACAGCCCGCAGGTTTTAGGTATCCGCAAGGTTCTTTGGCAGGGTGCGGAACTCTATAAGGTGGCGTCAAAGGACAAGGAAATCAGCGAACACTACGGCCGCGGTGCACCCGACGACTGGATGGAGCACAATATCTACCGGCATGAAGGCAAGGGTATCCTGCTGATGTTCGGCATTGATCTGCTGCTGTTCGGCGCGG
This sequence comes from Gammaproteobacteria bacterium, assembly GCA_038319625.1. Lineage (GTDB taxonomy): Bacteria > Pseudomonadota > Gammaproteobacteria > JBBQDK01 > JBBQDK01 > JBBQDK01. The sequence continues at coordinate 798 of JBBQDK010000189.1, read as the reverse complement.
CTGGCATCACTATCTGGGCCGTGCAGATGATCTGGATCCCGTTTTTCGCCGCGGGTGTCATCAACGGCCTCGGCCACTGGTGGGGGTATCGCAACTATGAGTGTGCGGATGCGGCCACCAACATTTCACCCTGGGGCATACTGATCGGCGGCGAAGAGCTGCACAATAACCACCATGCCTTCCCGAGTTCCGCGAAGTTGTCGAACAAGACCTGGGAGTTCGATATCGGTTGGTTGTACATACGCCTCATGGAAATCGTGGGCCTGGCCCGTGTCAAGAAGATAGCGCCGGAACCGGTCATCGACGCCGGCAAGCAGTCCGTCGATATGGACACCGTGCGGGCCGTGATCATCAACCGCCTGCACGTTACCGCTCGCTATGCCAAGGAGGTGCTGCTGCCGGTGCTGAAAGAGGAAATGCATCGTGCCGACGATTCATTCAGTGGCTTGCTGAAGAAAACCCGTGGTCTGATGGTGAGGGAGACTACGCTGTTGGATGACAAGGCCCAACTCAGGCTGGACAGCGTGTTGAGTCGTAGCCATGTCCTCAAGACGGTAATTCAGCATCGCCAGCGTTTGCAGGCGGTCTGGGCCCGTTCCACCGCCAGTCACGAGCATCTATTGCAGGCCTTGCAGGAATGGTGCGCTCAGGCTGAGGCAACCGGCATCAAGGCTCTGCAGGACTTCGCCCAGACCTTGCGCGGCTATACATTGTCGGCGCAGTCGACCTGACACTGGCGGTACGGTTGCGCCCACAAAAAACCCGCCGGCTGGCGGGTTTTTTGTGGGCGGCGATCGA
>JBBQDK010000188.1:0-3875 GCA_038319625.1 Gammaproteobacteria bacterium | reverse complement strand
GGTGGATAAGAGAGCTAAAATCGTCACTACGCATCAGCTCGATGAACTGTGCGTGAAAACACTACGGTTTCTTGCCGCCGACATGGTGGAGCAGGCGCAATCCGGACACCCGGGTCTGCCGTTGGGCTCCGCAGCGATGGCCTACACGTTGTGGAGCCGTTTCCTGCGTTTCAATCCGCGCGATCCGCACTGGCCCGATCGCGATCGGTTTGTGCTATCCGCCGGCCACGGCTGCGCGCTGCTCTATGCGCTGCTGCATCTCACCGGTTTCGATCTGCCGATGGAGGAACTCAAGCGCTTCCGGCAATGGGGCAGTCGCACGCCCGGCCATCCCGAGTACGGCAAAACCCCGGGGGTCGAGGTGACGACGGGCCCGCTCGGCCAGGGTTTTGCCAATGCCGTGGGAATGGCGATTGCGGAAACCATGCTGACCGCGCGCTTCAATCACGGCGCCTATCCGGTCGTCAACCACCACACGTATGTGCTGGCGAGCGATGGCGATCTGATGGAGGGCGTGGCGTCGGAAGCCGCCTCCCTCGCTGGACACCTGAAGCTCGGCAAGCTGATCGTACTGTACGCCGACAACCGGATCAGCATTGAAGGCAGCACAAGTCTTGCCTTCAGCGAAAATCGCCTGGGTCGGTTCGCGGCCTACGGGTGGCATGTGCAGCAGGTGAAGAACGGCAATGACATCCATGCACTCGAAGCCGCGATCACGGCCGCCAGGGTTATCACGGATCGCCCGTCGTTCATCGCCGTGCATACGCATATCGGATTTGGCAGTCCACACAAGCAGGACACGGCGAGCGCCCATGGCGCACCCTTGGGCGAAGACGAAATCAGGCTCATGAAGGAGCACTTTGACTGGCCGCTGGAGCCGCGTTTTCATGTACCCGAGGAGGCCTTGGCGCAGTTTCGTTTATTGCAGGAGCGCGGTGCCTCGGAGCAGACGTATTGGGAATCCGACCGCATCGCCTGGTCCCTCGACTATCCAGAGGACGCACTGGAATTCCAGCGTGTCATCGCGGGCAATTTACCGGACGACTGGGATGTCGGGTTACCGGTTTTCGCCGCAAGCGACGCGCCAATTGCGACGCGGGTGGCCTCGGGAAAGGCGTTGAACGCAATCGCAGGGCGTATCCCGGAACTGGCCGGGGGCTCCGCCGATCTTGCCCCCAGCACGCATAGCCGAATTGAAAGCAGCGCGGATTTCGAGGCGGCCAGCCCCGGCGGACGCAATCTGCATTTCGGGGTCAGAGAGCATGCCATGGGTGCGATTCTGAATGGCATGGCGGTGCACCGCGGCCTCATCCCCTATGGCGCAACATTTCTCGTCTTCAGCGATTACATGCGTCCGCCCATGCGGCTCGCGGCGATGAATCACCTGCCGGTAATTTATATTTTCACTCACGACAGTATCGGCATGGGAGAGGATGGCCCGACACATCAACCGGTGGAGCATCTGCTGGCACTGCGAGCGATTCCGGGGCTGATCGTGATACGACCCGCGGATGCGAATGAAACCGTCGCGGCTTGGCGCGTGGCAATAGGGCACAGCGGCGCACCGATAGCGCTGGTGCTGACCCGCCAGCGTGTGCCGGTTCTTGATTCCGGACTGATAAACCATGGACTCGCAAACAGCGTCGCTCACGGTGCGTACGTGCTGGCGGATATACCCACCGGTGAAGCACCTGATCTCACCCTGGTCGCTACCGGCTCGGAAGTGCATCTCGCGCTCGCCGCGCACGTGCAACTGCTTGGCGAGGGTTTACGTGCGCGCGTCGTCAGCATGCCGAGCTGGCAGCTCTGGCAAGAGCAAACACCGACCTATCGCGCGCAGGTGTTGCCGCCGGGGCTGGCTTGTTTCGCCGTCGAAGCCGGGGTGTCGCTGGGATGGCGTCCGTATTTCGACGGTGTTACCGACGTGTTGGGCGTGGATCACTTCGGTGCTTCGGCGCCGGGGGAGACGGTAATGCGCGAGTACGGGTTTTCGGTCGATAACCTGTGCCAGCGGGTGCATGACGCGTTGTCGCGACGACGCGGCTAGGAGCCGGATGATCCTGTACACGAGTGAACACCAATGCACTAGTTGCGGCGGCGCAATATCTGCCCCGCCGGTGACTCGGCACGACCGGTCGGACCACTGGAAGTGTGGTGCGCGATTTGTTTTGTCGCGGCAAGCCTTCGTGCAGTCTTATTATCCTCATGCACAGTGTTACATGTCTGCACGAGGACAATGTACTGGTGTATCTGCAACGTACTCGCATTAATCGCGTAACCCGGTACTGGCGGTGACGCCAAGCAGGTCTTTTGTCATCCTGCTCATTCAGGCTGGCTCTCATGGTGGTTTTATACGAAATGAAGGAGATGCAACATGCCCGATATCATGAAATTCATTGTCAATGAAGGCACTTCACAGAAGGATCCGGAATGGAACCTGGCTTCGCTCGAGGATTGGTCCGAGGAAATCGCACAAAAGTGGGCAGCCGAACAGAACATTACCCTGACCCCCCAACACTGGGAGGTGATCCACTTTCTCCGCAATTATTACCTCGAACACGGACCTGCACCCAGCGCCAGACCGATCCTTCAAGCCCTGGAGGAAAAATTTTCCAGTGAAGATGGCCGCAAGCTTCTTTATGAGCTGTTCCCGAAGGGCGCGGTTAATCAAGGTAGCCAGATCGCCGGACTGCCAGTACCGCCGTACAGCACTAGTCCTGCGGTCGGATCATCGGAATAAGTAATAGTACGTCCGACGTATCTGGATACATGCGTGCCAGGTTTTGTTGAAAACCCTGGCCTTGTGAAAGTGTGCGTTATGAACCTCTGTCGTGAAACTGAACCCAGCTTATGCCACCAAATACAGCATCACCCGCCGTAACGGCAGCGTCCGCTGAACAACAGCCTTTGGCGGAAGACAAGTCCGGCCGTCAAGACTGGCGGCGTTGGGGACCGTATCTCTCCGAACGGCAATGGGGCACGGTGCGTGAAGATTACAGCCCCGACGGCGCGGCCTGGGAATATCTGCCGCACGACCACGCCCGCAGCCGCGCATATCGCTGGGGAGATGGCATCGCCGGATTCAGTGATGACCAACAGCTGCTCTGCCTGTCGCTGGCAATGTGGAACGGTAAGGACCCAATCCTCAAGGAGCGGCTGTTCGGACTGACGAATACCGAGGGTAATCACGGCGAGAACGTCAAGGAGCTGTACTACTACCTCGATGCTACCCCGACGAACGCCTATCTGAAGATACTCTACAAGTATCCGCAGGCGGCGTTTCCCTACGCGCAGCTGGTCGACGAGAATCAGCGGCGCGGTGCTGATCAGGCGGAATTCGAACTGCTCGACACCGGCTTATTCGACCAGGACAGATACTTCGATGTGTTCGTCGAGTATGCCAAAGCCTCGCCAGAGGATATCCTCATGCTGATCACGGTCCACAATCGTGGGCCGGAAACGGCGACGCTGACCCTGTTGCCGCAACTTTGTTTCCGCAATACATGGTCGTGGCTACACGACGCGCACAAGCCAAAGCTCTCGGCGAACAACAGCACTATCAATATTGAGCACGATCTGTTGGGCAATTACCGCCTCGACTGCGACAGTAATCCAACGTTGTTGTTCTGCAATAACGAAACCAATGTAAGTCGGCTTTACGGCCAGGCGGATGCCGGAGAATTTTTCAAGGACGCCTTCCATGACTATGTGATTGCCGGTAACCAATCGGCGATTAATCCCGCGCAGACCGGCACCAAGGCGGGCGCACTTTATGAACTGACCGTTGCGGCAGAACAGTCCGTTACGGTGCGTATACGGCTTACGAAATCAAACACGGCATCGCTAGGCAGGCCTTGGGCGGATTTTGACGCCAT
>JBBQDK010000187.1:0-3880 GCA_038319625.1 Gammaproteobacteria bacterium | reverse complement strand
CAGCATGCGGCAACCTTAAGTCAGGCCCTGAAACAGTTCGGCGCGATAATACACAAGCAGAATGATGCCGAATACGATCCGATACCAGGCGAACGCCGTGAAACTGTGGTGTGCGATGTAACGCAGCAGTTCGCGCACGGCGAAGAATGCACTGACGAAGGCGGCTGCGAAGCCTACCGCGAACGTGCCCAGGTCATGGGCGTGCAACAGCTGCCAGTGCTTGAAGACATCGTAGAAGGTCGCGGCGAACATGGTCGGAATGGCGAGAAAGAAGGAAAATTCCGTGGCGGCCTGCCGTGACAGGCCGAAGATCATGCCGCCCATGATGGTGGCGCCTGAGCGCGAAGTGCCGGGTATAAGTGAAAAGGTCTGGGCGATGCCGACCTTGAGCGCATCGTCCCAGCGCATGGCATCGACCTCCGCCACGCGCACCGGACGGGGGCGCCGCTCCACCCAGAGAATCACCAGTCCGCCGACAATGAAGGCGATGGCCACGGTGAAGGGCTGAAAAAGATGCGCCTTGATGGTCTTGATGAACAACAGGCCAACGATTGCGGCCGGCAGGAAGGCGATCAGCAGGTTGATGACGAAACGCCAGGCCAGGGCATCACCGGCGATGACGCCGCCGGCGACCTTCATTAACCGGTCGCGGAACTCCCAGCACACCGCCAGAATCGCACCCAGTTGGATCACGATCTCGAAGACCTTGCCGACTTCATCGTTGAAATTGAGCAGATCGCCGACGATGATCAGATGTCCGGTGCTGGATATCGGCAGGAATTCGGTGATGCCCTCGACGATGCCGAGAATCAGCGCTTTGAGAAGAATGATCAAATCCATCGTTGTTTACTACCTGTCAGGTGCGTTACCCGCACTGTTTCAAAAGCCCACTGCGCAGTGGGTACACTTTTACATTACAAGACACTCAATCCCGCTCCGACGGCCAGACACTCAACAGCAACAGAATGCCCAGGCCGCCGAGCGCCCAACTGAGCAGCGGCATGGGCCCGAACATCAGCGGTCCGCGGCCATCCAGGCCGAGCAGCACCGCCGCGCTTACCAGCAGCGCCGCACCGACCAGACCGTGAAAGCGGCGTCGGTCGGCACGTTTGACGGCGAGGCGTAATTTTTCCAGTGCCGCGCCTTGCTGCGCCAGTTGTACCCCCTGCGCGGCGCTTTGTGTCAGCGCAGTGTGGATCAGCGCCGGCAGTTCGGGCAGCTTCTCGCCCAACAGCGGCAGGTTATTCCGCAGGTTCTTGAAGAAGGCGCGCGCACCGACCTGCTCGCTCATCCAGCGCTCCAGAAATGGTTTGGCGGTCTGCCATAAATCCAGGTCAGGATAAAGCTGGCGTCCCAGTCCCTCGATGTTGAGCAAGGTCTTCTGCAACAACACCAGTTGCGGCTGCACCTCCATGTTGAAGCGCCGCGCGGTCTGGAACAGGCGCAGCAGCAGATGACCGAAGGAAATGTCCTTGAGCGGCCGCTCGAAAATCGGCTCGCAGACTGTGCGGATGGCGGCCTCGAATTCATCGACGCGAGTGCTCGCCGGTACCCAGCCCGACTCGACATGCAGTTCGGCGACGCGGTGGTAGTCGCGCCGGAAAAAGGCCAGGAAATTTTCCGCGAGATAACGCTGATCGGTGGGGTTGAGCGTGCCCATGATGCCGAAGTCGACCGCCATGTAGCGTGGTCGGCGCGGGTCCTTGCAGTCGACGAAGATATTGCCGGGATGCATGTCGGCATGAAAGAAGCTGTCGCGGAACACCTGGGTGAAAAAGATTTCCACGCCCATCTCGGCGAGCTTTTTCATGTCGGTACCGGCACTGCGCAACGTGGCGATGTCGCTGATCGGCGTGCCGGAAATGCGCTCTTGCACCATGACGTTGCGGCGCGACAACGGCCAGTCGATCTCCGGAACGTACAATTGTACCGATCCGGCGAAGTTGCGACGCAGCTGCGAGGCATTGGCCGCTTCGCGCTGCAAGTCGAGCTCATCGAAGATGGTCTTCTCGAATTCCGCCACCACTTCGCGCGGCCGCAGCCGCCGTCCTTCACTCCAATAGCGCTGCGCCAGTCCGGCAATAATATAGAGCAAGCCGACATCACGCTTGATGACGGTCTCGATGTTCGGCCTGAGTACCTTGACGATGACGGCGCGGCCGTCCTTGAGATGCGCACCATGCACCTGCGCTATCGAAGCGGAGGCGAACGGCTCGGCCTCGAAATGATCGAATATATCCGTCAGCGCCCGGCCATAGGCCTTTTCGATGATGGTGCGGGCCTGCGCGGCGGGGAACGACGGCACCTGATCCTGGAGCTTGGCGAGTTCCTCGGCGATGTCGTCGGGCAGCAGATCGCGGCGTGTGGAAAGAATCTGGCCGAACTTGACGAAGATCGGCCCCAGATCTTCCAGTGTGCGACGGATGCGCACTGCGCGTGGCGCGCGCAGGCTGCGCAACCAGTACCAGGGCAGCAGATACAGCAGAAAGCGTAACGGCCGGAACAGATGCGTGGCCAACACGATCTCATCGAGGCCGTGGCGCACCAGCACGATATTGATGTGCAGCAGGCGCAACGCCTGGCTGGGGCGGATCATGACCGGGTTCCGGTAATGGTGTGTTTGAGCGGAATGAGTTTCACGACAGTATACGTTGCAGGGCGCCGCCCCTAGTCCTTTTCCTGCAGGCGCTTGACGCGCGCCGCCAGCCGCTCGATATCGGATCGCAGGGTATCGACCTCGGCCGCGAAGCGCTCGACCTCGCCGCGCGCCGGAACCTGCCTAGTTTCCTCGTGCAGGTAATCGGCAATATCCAGGGTCAGCGATTCGCGGGTGCGCGCCGCCCATTGCTGTGCGCCGCGCACTGCATTGCCGGCCTGATGCGCCACCACGTCGCCGGTCAGGCGCGCCAGCAGTTCTTCCCAGTCGATGTCGACGGCATTGAGGATGTTCTGTAGTGCCTGCCCCAGTTCGGCGTCGCCTTCCAGTTGCACCGCGCCGCTGAACAGCGTGCGCCGCCCCTGTGCCGACAGGGCCAGACGCGCCAGCGACAAGGGCGCACCGCGCAGGCAGGCATCGGGTGTGCCTTCGTAATGCCCCTGCACCTGGATGCCATGGCCGGTCGGTAGCAGATAGAAGTGCAGATCCGGACCGCGCACCTCGACTTCCATCACCTTGCCATGCAAGTGCGCGAGGCGCGCGGCGACTTCGGGGTCGAGTGACAGATAGCGCTCGAGCGCAGTCTCAATTGTGGCCGTCAACCAGGCAGGCGTGTTCAACGCAACTCCTTTTCGAGATCTTCAAGACTGACCTGCGCGGGGTCGTCGAGGAGCACGACGGACTTGGCAATCTTGTCGTGAAAGCCTTGCTTGCGCTTGTCCCAGGCGATCCACAGGAACCCCAGGCAAAACGGCAGAATGGAAGCGATGTAGGCGAAATAGCGCAGGGTCGCCTGGCGTGCGCTGAGCGCCGCGCCGCTGGCGGCGTCGACCACCCGGCAACCGAGCAGCAGTTTGCCGGGTGTGCCCAGATAGCGCATCCAGAAGAACACAGTGAGCAGCAGTGGCAGCACATAATTGAGCAGAAACCCGCGTATCGAAGGCAATGCGGGCGTGGCGCCGGGATGCAGTTCCGCCTGCATCAGGCCATGACCGAACAACAGTACGAGGGGAATACTCACCGCCATCAACAGCAGGGTATCGATCAAGGTGGCGGCGAGCCGCCGCCAGAAACCGGCGTAGCGCGTGAACGTGTCGATGATCACAATTTATAGCCCCGGTGCAGCGCTACGATGCCGCCGGAGAGGTTGTGATAATCGCAGCGCTCGAAGCCGGCTTGCTGCATCATGTCCTTGAGTGTCTCCTGGTCGGGGTGCATGCGGAT
>JBBQDK010000186.1:0-3927 GCA_038319625.1 Gammaproteobacteria bacterium | reverse complement strand
CCTCTCCCATGGATGGGAGAGGGGAGTGACCGAATTAATCAGATCCGTCTCTTTTTATTTTTCCAGGAGCAGGTCTCGGGCGCGGCCTTAGGAGTATGGAATTTTTCGATATCCTGCACTCTGCGTCGATCTAAAACTTGTGCTTGCCAGCTGACTTGCGACGTGTACGGGGAATCTCTTGCGTGCAGGTCAGATTGCAGGACGCTACAGTCTCGCGCAGTACATCGATCACTTGCGGGCGCGGAAAGCTCGCGCGCCAGGCCAACGCGACGTCGCGATACGGTGCCTTGGCGGAGAAGCGCCGGATCGCCAGCAGACGGCGGGCATAGCGGTCCGCGCCAGCAGCCGTGCATGGCAGTACGGTGATGCCCAGACCCGAGGCAACCATATGCCGGATGGTTTCCAGCGAACCGCCCTCGATCGCATGATTGTCGTCTCCGAAGCGATTCCGGTCGGGTGCGCAGTCCGGGCAGGCTTCGATGACCTGATCACGAAAGCAATGCCCTGCGCCCAGCATCAGCATCGATTCATCGGAAAGGTCGCCGGCGCGCAGGGTATCGTGTGCGGTGAGCGGATGCGCCGATGGTAACAACACAACAAACGGTTCGCGGTATAAAGGCAGGGTGACAATGCCCGGTTCGGTGAATGGCAGCGAGATTATGATGACGTCGAGCTCGCCACGTTTCAGCTTGCCGCTCAATACCGCGGTGAAGTTCTCCTCGATCACCAGCGGCATGTCCGGCGCGCGCTTATGCAGCAATGGAATCAGTGCCGGGAAGATATAGGGACCGATGGTGTAGATAGCGCCGAGACGCAGCGGACCGTTAAGCTGATCCTGTCCGGCTTTGGCGATGTCCTTGATGCCTTCGGCCTCCTGTAGAGCCAGCTGCGCCTGTGCGACGATGCGCTCACCGACGGGTGTGATCGTCAGTTCGCTGCCGGCACGCTCGAAGATCGTCACGCCCAGTTCATCTTCCAGTTTGTGTACCGCGACACTGAGTGTGGGTTGACTGACGAAACAGGCCTCGGCCGCGCGGCCGAAATGACGTTCGCGTGCCAGCGCGACGATGTAGCGAAGCTCGGTCAGCGTCATGGTCACCTCATGGGCGGTTGATTGCGGTTGTTCGACAGGCAGTGTACCGCGTTCCTGGAGCTGCCAATAAGTTCGTCGTGCGCACGACGCGCAAAGTTTTTTCTATAGTCGACAAGGCTCATGTTGAAGTCGGCGCCGACCTGCTCACTCAGCGCATGCAGTTACATGAGAAGACGGCATGGATGTTGCGTAGCTTGTCGCAATAAGCATCAAGGTGTGACCCCGGGTTGGCGAGGCAACAAATTCATCCACGCCGATTTTTCGTCTTCACCTTACTCTAGCTGTCCCTTCAGTAAGTACAATTCATAATTGGGAGTTATTTGCCGGCATTCAATCTTGCGAAGGCATCTGCCATGGCGCTGGAGACATCGGGCCCTGCCTTGCGCACTTGATCGCGGGCAATCTCGATGCGTTTGCCGGCCTTGGGTCCATCGGTGGACTGCGTGCGTGCCGGTTTGCGTGCAGCATCATCGGTAAGACGCATGGTCAAGGCGATGCGTTTGCGTACGCTGTCCACTTCCAGTACCTTGACCTTCACCACGTCACCGGTCTTCACTATCTCGCGAGGGTCCTTTACGAAGGTGTCCGCGAGCATGGAAATGTGTACCAGACCGTCTTGATGTACGCCGATGTCGACGAAGGCACCGAAGTTGGTGACGTTGGTGACGGTACCTTCCAGCATCATACCCGGGGTCAGATCCTTGAGAGATTCGACACCGTCCTTGAATGTCGCGGTCTTGAATCCGGGGCGCGGGTCGCGACCGGGTTTTTCCAGTTCGCGGATGATGTCGCGTACGGTCGGCTCACCGAAACGTGCGTCGGTGTAGTCGTTGGCGGCGAGTGTCTTGAGCAGTCCGGTGTTGCCGATCAACTCCGGCATGGCTAGCTTGCTTTTTTTCAGGATGCGTTCCACGACCGGGTAGGCTTCAGGATGCACAGAGGATGCATCGAGTGGATTATCGCCGTTGCGGACGCGCAGAAAGCCGGCCGCCTGCTCGAAGGCCTTGGGGCCGAGGCGCGCTACCTTGAGCAGTTGCTGACGGTTGTGGAACGCGCCGTGCTGTTCGCGGTGGGTGACGATATTCTGTGCCAGTGTCTCGGACAGGCCTGCGACCCGTGTCAGTAACGGCGCGGATGCGGTATTGATCTCCACACCCACGGCATTTACGCAATCTTCCACCACGGCATCGAGTTTGCGTGCCAGGCGCAATTGACTGACGTCATGCTGGTATTGACCGACGCCGATGGCTTTCGGGTCGATTTTGACCAGTTCCGCCAGTGGATCCTGCAAGCGCCGTGCGATCGACATGGCGCCGCGCAGTGTCACGTCGAGGTCGGGAAATTCTCTGGCGGCGGCTGCGGACGCCGAGTACACCGAGGCACCGGCCTCGCTCACCACTACGCTGGTCATGCGCAATTCAGGATGCCTGGCAATCAGTTCCCTGGCAAGCTTGTCGGTTTCGCGGGAGGCCGTGCCGTTGCCGATGCTGATCAGTTCCACATGATGTTTTTTTGCCAGTGCCCCGAGTGTGGCAAGTGCAGCGTCCCATTGATGCTTGGGGGCGTGCGGATAGATGGCGGTGTGATCAAGCAGCTTGCCGGTCTGATCGACCACCACCACTTTCACGCCTGTGCGCAGGCCGGGATCAAGACCCAGCACAGCACGCGGACCGGCGGGTGCGGCCAGCAGCAAATCACGCAGATTCTCGCCGAACACGCGAATTGCTTCTTCTTCGGCGGATTCGCGCAGCCGCATGAACAGCTCGGTTTCGATCTGCATGCCGAGCTTGATACGCCAGGCCCAGCGCACTGAAGTTGCCAGCCATGCGTCGGCGGCGCGCCCGCGTCCGGCGACATTGAAGCGTGCGGCGATGCGCTGATCGAATATGCCCATGTCACTGGTCGATGACAGGTCATCCTGCCCGGGCACCTGCAGTTTGACCCGCAGCACACCTTCGCTGCGGCCACGAAACAGTGCCAAGGCGCGATGCGAAGGCACCTTGTTGATCAGTTCGGAGAATTCAAAATAGTCGGCGAACTTTGTGCCATCCTGTTGCTTGCCGTCGATAACTGTCGAGATGACGCGGCCGTTGTCCCAGGCCTGATCGCGCAACGCGCCGACCAGGTCGGCATCCTCGGCGACACGTTCCATGAATATCTGGCGTGCGCCATCGAGCACGGCAGCAGCGTCGGCAAAGCCGGCATCTTCATTAATATAATCAATCGCGAGATTCTCGGGCATCAGTGCGGGGTCGCCGAGCAGTGTATCGAGCAACGGCTCGATGCCGGCTTCACGTGCGATTTGGGCTTTGGTGCGGCGCTTCTGCTTGTAGGGCGCGTACAGATCTTCCAGTCGTGTCTTGGTGTCAGCAGCTACAATGGCCTGGGTCAGCTCCGGTGTCAGCTTGCCTTGTTCTTCTATGCTCTTCAGCACAGTCGACCGGCGTTCGTCGAGCTCGCGCAGGTAGACCAGGCGCTCCTCGAGAGTGCGCAACTGCGTGTCATCCAGGCCGCCCGTGACTTCCTTGCGGTAGCGGGAAATGAACGGGACGGTGGAACCTTCATCGAGCAGTTGGATAGCGGCGTCGACTTGCTGAAGTCTGACGCCAAGTTCGTCGGCGATGCGTTGGGCGATATTCATCGGAAATTTACAGCCTGCGTGCAAGTAGTGGAATGAAATCTATGAGAGCTCCCGTAGCCAGGGTCTCGCCGTGTTCAACCAGACTGCGTGTCAGCTTACTCGTCGGTCTCGTATCCCAATGCCGGTGCCAGCCAACGCTCCGCCTCGATCAGGCGCATGCCTTTGCGTTGTGCATAGTCTTCGACCTGGTCTT
>JBBQDK010000185.1:0-3943 GCA_038319625.1 Gammaproteobacteria bacterium | reverse complement strand
CGATGAACTCGTGCGTGGCGCGACGCTGCGGGAAGGCGATGTCGAAGCCGCGCGCGCGCAGCCGTACCAGCAGGTAATTGGCATTGAGCGTCGAGAAGTCGGCCACCCGGTGCATGCCGTCGCGGCCCAGCAGGCGCGCATAGATGTAGGCGCGCATCAGCACGCCGGCATTGCCCATGAACGCGGACCATCGGCCGATGCTCTGCGGACGATCCTGTTCGGTCAGCCAGCGGTAATCGCTGCCGTCGAAGTCGACGATCGGCATCGGCAGGAAGGGCAGTAAACGTTCTGAGACGCCGACCGGGCCCGCGCCCGGACCGCCGCCGCCGTGCGGCGTGGAGAAGGTCTTGTGCAGGTTCATGTGAATGACATCAAAGCCCATGTCGCCGGGGCGCACTTTGCCGAGGATGGCATTGAGATTGGCACCATCGTAATAGAGCAGGCCGCCGGCCGCGTGCACGGTGCGCGCGATCTCGGTGATGCGGCGCTCGAACACGCCGAGCGTGGAGGGATTGGTAAGCATCAACCCGGCGGTCTGCGGGCCTACCGCCGCTTGCAACGCATCGAGATCGACGTCACCCTGCGCGTCAGTCGGAATCTCGCGCACCGTGTAGCCGCACATGGTGGCGGTGGCCGGATTGGTGCCGTGCGCCGCATCCGGCACCAGTATCTCGGTGCGCGCGCTGTCGCCGCGCGACTGATGGTAGGCGCGGATCATGGCCACGCCGGCAAACTCACCCTGCGCCCCGGCCGCCGGCGTCAGCGACACGCCGCGCATGCCCGTGACGTCCTTCAATATTTCCTGCAGGTCGTACAGGCAGGCCAGATAACCCTGGCCCGCCGATTCCGGACCGTAGGGATGACGCGCCAGAAAGCCCGGCAGCATCGCAAACTTGTTGCAGGCACGCGGGTTGTACTTCATGGTGCAGGACCCGAGCGGGTAGAACTGCGTGTCGATGGAGAAATTCTTCTGCGACAAGCGCGTGTAATGTCGCACTGTCTGCAGCTCGGAGACCTCTGGCAGCGCTGCACGCCGCTTGCGGCGGAAGCGCTCGGGGATATCGGCGATGTCCGATGATACCAGCGGGGCCTGTGAAGAATTGCGGCGTGCGGGGCGGGAATGTTCGAAGATTAGCATGGCTTAAGTTCTTTTATAGAAGTCAGTGAAACCGGACAGGCAGCCCAGTCGGGCGGGGCTATTTTACCCGAGAGTGCGCGCTAATCTACAGAATTTCCGGAAGCTATTCAGTCGATCCGCGGTGCATTGGGCTGAATTTGACGATATCGCCCGATATTTCTCTTTCATTCAGGCGTTCGCACCGAGGGCGCGCTTGTACTCCTGATACAGGCCGATCAGCTGTGCCCACATCGGGCCGGGCTTGCCGACGCCGACGGCTTGTCCGTCAAGGGTGGTCACCGGCAGGATCTCGCGCGTCGAACTGGTAAGCCAGATTTCGTCGGCCGCGTGCAGCTCGGCCTCGGTGATGACCGCCTCGCGGTGTAGCACATGGTGTGCGGCGGCGAGTTCGAGGATCAGATCGCGGGTGATACCGGGCAGTAGTTGCGGGCCTTTGGGCGGGGTGACGATGGAGCCGTCCTTGACGACGAACAGATTGCTGGCGGCACCTTCCACGGCCAAGCCGTCACGCAGCAGGATCGCCTCGGCGGCGCCTTTGTCGATGGCTTCCTGACGCAGCAGTACATTGGGCAGCAGGGTGATGGCTTTAATGTCGCACTTTTGCCAGCGGATGTCAGTGAGCGTGATGGCGGCGATGCCGTTGTGCGCCAGATCGGCCGGCAGCGGTGCGAGCGGTGTGCTCATCATGAACACGGTCGGCAGCACATTGGCAGGGAAGGCATGGTCGCGTTTCGGCGCCGCACCGCGTGTCACCTGAAAATAGAGTGACTGATCGCCACCGCCATTGCGTTGTACCAGTTCATCGAGCGTGTCGCGCCACAATGCGCGGCTCATCGGATTGCCGATACGCACGCCCGCCAGGCTGTGATCGAGGCGCAGCAGATGCTCCTCAAGCCGGAACAGCTTGCCACCGTATACCGGTATGACTTCGTAGACGCCGTCACCGAACAGGAAACCGCGATCGAGCACCGGCACGCAGGCCTGGTCGATGGGGATAAAAACACCGTTGAGATAAACAATAGTCATGTGTGACCTTGGTTGTGCGAAAAGTTAAGGAAGGTCTTATTAATTATGTTTACCGTAGAGGCGCAGAGGACGCAGATATTTACATACTGCATACCTTATATTCTTCTCCGCGTCCTCTGCGCCTCTGCGGCGTGAACCGAATAAGAGCTTCCTTAAATATGTCCGTTGGTATTCACACTCACCCGCCCGTCTGTTCCCATGGGGCCCATCATGCGCAGGTACTGCAGCAGGTTGGTCTGATTGGGATCGCGGGGGGAAAAGGTGCCGGTGAATTGATAGCGACCGTCGGGACTGATCATGGCCATGCCTTGGGCGCGCAGTGGACCGCCGCGATCGGTGAGGGTGGCCTTGATGCCGGCCTGTTGTGTTTCCAGTTCAATGTGAAAGTCGCCGAGCGCCAGTTGTGGCACCAGTGTCTTGGCGTCCTTGATTTCGATGCTGCCCTCGGCGGCGGTGAGTTTGTCGTCGCTGTAGCGCAGCTTGTCGAGCGCGAGCTGCGCCTGGCCGGTGACCGGCAGCATGATCTTCAGCAGACCGCTTGATTGCAGTGCCTGCAGCTCGGCCGTGCCTTCGAGGTCGGTCAGATACACCGTGCCGCCCAGGGTGCGTCCCACCGTGACGCTGCCGTGCAATGCATTGTCCTTGAGTGTCAGGCGGGACTCGAGACGGCCCAGCAGCAGACCGAAGGGATGTATCGACCAGTCCAGGTCGCTAAGACGCAGAGCGGCATAGTTGAGCGCCCCCGCATGGCCGGACCAGAGCGTGCCGCTGACATCAGACAGATTCAAGGGAGCGATGCGCGGACGCAGTTTATCGAAGGTCAGGGCCGCCGGTGCCGTCATGACCAGAAACACGACATAAGCGCCGACCAGGGTCAGACCGATACGCGTGCCGTCCTTCATGCGCCCGCGCCTGTCAGGGTGATGCGCGCGTTGACGCGGCCGGGTCCGGCCTCACGGTCCAGCGTGATGAGTTCCACGTGCACGTTGTAACTGCGGCTCAGTTCATCCAGCCAGCCGGCAATCGTGTCGAAGGGCGCCTGTTCGATCCAGACGCGCACGCTGTGATCGCCGGCCGGTTCGACGCGCTTCATCGCCGCGCTGAGATCGTTCTTCTTGGCGGTCAGGTCGACCACCGTCATCAAGGATTGTCCGCTGCCGGCCTGCGCCGCGCCGCCGCGCAGTTGCTGCACGCGCAGTGCGGCCTGCTGCATCCAGGTGAGCGTGGCGCGCTGTTCGGTGACCTTGCCCCGCAAGTTTTGCAGACGCTGGCCACCGTAGGGCTGCCAGAGCAGCAGATAGGCGATGAGCAACACCAACAGCGCAGCGGCGGCGATCACCAACTGGCGCTCGCGCGGTTGCATGTCGGCGAGTAATTTCTTGATCACGACTTACCCTTTATTTTCAGGCGACCCTCGACCTTGCCGTCGCGGGAGGCGGCCGAGACGATCTCCACGCTGAGCGGTGCGGCGGCGCTGATGCGCTGCTTGAGCTGATCCAGCCCTTGCAGGTCACTCATTTTCAGTTCCAGTTCCAGTTCGCCGTTCTGGCTGCGCAGGCTTTTCACTTCCAGCCCCGGCGTGGCCTTGAGCACCGGCCCGGCCTGACTCAGCAGTTCCAGAAAACCCGTACCGTTGTTGCCGCCGCCGAGTTCCGCGAGGTGACGTTCCATCTGCACGCGCGGATTGACGATCTTCTTGTCGGCTGGGAAGGCCCGCCGGTAGACCTGTTCGATCTGGTCCTGCAAGGCGAGCTGTTCGTGGTCCAGACGGCGATAGTC
>JBBQDK010000184.1:0-3989 GCA_038319625.1 Gammaproteobacteria bacterium | reverse complement strand
GAACTCGCAAGCGATGCCGGCTATGCACTCCACACCTCGCTGGTCACTGCCATCGGCATGCTCTGCCTGACCCTGCCGGTGAAAGCACAGCGTTCTTCCTTCCCCGACATCAGCGACCTGTTTCCGGCCGCCAACCGTATGCAGCGCGCCGTGGCCGATCTGCTCGGGCTGCATGCCAGCGGCAACGACGACCACCGCAAATGGCTACGCCACGGTTCCTGGCCTCGCGGCGTGCATCCACTACGCAAGAATTTCGACGGCAACACCGTGTTCCCTACTGAAATCGACGCCTACCGATTCGTCCCGGTCACCGGCGACGGTGTGCATGAGATCCCGGTCGGCCCGGTGCACGCCGGCACCATCGAACCGGGCCATTTCCGCTTTTCGATCATCGGCGAGCGCGTGTTGAAGCTGGAGCAGCGCCTCGGCTACAAGCACAAGGGCATAGAAAAACTGTTCGAGAGCATGACTCTGGAACAGGGCGCCAAACTGGCTGGACGCGTCAGCGGCGACAGTACCGTCGCCTACGCCTGGGCCTACGCCCAAGCGGTGGAATGCGTCACCGGCACCGTTCCCCCGCCGCGTGCCGCAGCACTTCGCGCCATACTGCTCGAGCTGGAGCGCATCCACAATCATCTTGGCGACCTCGGCTACCTCGGCAACGACGTGGCGCTGGCGTTCGGCTTCGCCCAGTTCTGGATTCTCAAGGAAGACCTGCTGCGGATGAACCACGAGACATTCGGACACCGCTACCTGATGGACCGGGTAGTCCCCGGCGGCGTTGCCTGCGACTTGGACAACAAGGGTCGGGAACGCCTACTGCAAGTGCTCAAGCACCTCGAAAAGGAGGTCAGAATTCTGAAAGACATTTACGACGAGCATGCCGGCGTCCAGGACCGCTTCCTCACCACCGGGCGGGTAACGCCAGACTTGGCGGCGCAGCTGGGACTGACAGGCATGGCTGGACGTGCCAGCGGCCAGGCGTGGGATCTGCGCGCCCAGTTCCCCTGTGCCCCCTACGACAAGCTTGATGTGCACATGGCTACCCACATCAATGGCGATGTCGCAGCACGAGTCACTGTGCGCTTCGAGGAGGTGCAGGAGTCGATACGATTGATCCGCCTTATCCTTGATCGCCTGCCAGCAGGGGAGTCCCTGGCACCTGTCGCGAATGCACCGGAAAATGCGTTCGGCATCGGCTGGGTGGAAGGGTGGCGGGGGGAAGTCCTGGTAGCGCTGCATACCGGCAAGGACAACGCCATACACCGCCTCCACCCGCACGACCCGTCATGGCAGAACTGGCCCGTACTGGAGCATTCGATCATCGGCAACATCGTGCCGGACTTCCCGCTCATCAACAAATCGTTCAACCTGAGTTATACCGGGGTCGATCTGTAATGGCCCACGACTTCGTCAAGACCGGAAACTTCAACTAGGCAGGCGCAACCCATGTACCGTATCATCAAACAGATTTTACGCATCGGCATCAAGACCGAAACCCCGCCCGAACCTGACGAGTCGCTCCGTGTTCAGGCCCAGCGCTTGCAGGAAGATATCCTCAAGCACATAGGCCGCACCATGGCTATCCGCCACGTCGATGCCGGCTCCTGCAACGGCTGCGAACTGGAAATTCACGCGCTCAACAGCGCTTACTACAACATCGAGGGAATCGGCATCCATTTCGTCGCCAGTCCGCGCCATGCCGACATACTGCTGGTGACCGGGCCGGTTTCACGCCACATGGAAATTGCGCTCAAGCGCACTTATGACGCCACCCCCGACCCCAAACTGGTCGTTGCCGTCGGCGACTGCGGCTGCACAGGCGGCATCTTCGGCGAGAGCTACGCCAGTTGCGGCAAGATCTCCAACGTGATTCCGGTGGATGTCGCTATCCCCGGCTGCCCCCCCACGGCAATCGCTCTGCTGCAAGGCATACTCACCGCCATCAGCGGCGGCGTCAAAGCCGAGAACCCTTCAGAATAGCGGGCGCCATTCCCCGAGGACAGCAGCAGGGTCTCACTCAGCGGCTAGCGTTTCCAGAACGCGGGAACGCCCATTGAGCACAGCCGTGTGGATGAACATCTTGCCCGCCAAATCGGGATATTCGGTACGAATCACATCGGCGGCGAACTGGGACAGGAATCGTGCCTTAAGCTCTGCGCGAGCCCTATCCACGCCGATTTCCCCGTATGGGGAGGACGCCAGCAGCAGGAAGCCGTCATCCGGGATGCGCCCTGCGCGCATATTGTTCTCGATAATCCCCGCCGCCTTGCGTATCGGATCGGCCAGGTCTGGACTATAGGGACCGATTATCAGCGCGAGGTTGGGCATGTGCAGAAAATCGAAACCGCGCCCGACGCACATCATCCACTCCCTATGCTCGATATCGAGGGTGCGCGCAGCGCGCTTCACCTCGGCGATATGAGCGATGTTACCCAGAATGAGCGGCAGCAGATCATGGCGCACCTGGTTAGGCATGTCGGGAAACAGCGCATCGATGCGTAGCGACAGGGTGCTCTCATCGCCGGGGGCGAGCCGGGACGCATCGAGCGCATCACCGTTGGCGCCATGCAGGATAAGCGCATCGTCGTCGGTCTCGAAACCACAGACGATGGGATAGACTGTGCCGTGACCCAGGCCGAAAACATGTTCCACCTGGCGCTTGATCGCGTAGGTGTGAGCGATTGCCGCCTCGGTGTCGAAGCAAAAACCAGCGCAGCCGCGATGCTTGTCGCCCTTGGAAAAGTGATAGGTAATCAGCATCAGCACCCGGCGGCCGTTTGTGACCTTGTCGTGCACGAAGTTGGCAAGCACTTCCCCGAGATGTGGCCAGCCCAGATTGAACATGCCACCGAGGTTGCGGATCGGCTGGATGATGCCCGGCGGCGTGTTGGTGGCGATAGGGATGTTGATGCGGCCGTCCATGCACTTGAGCACAACAATGGCGGAGGGATGTTCGGCCAGATAGCGCTCGCGGGCCAGGAACTCCTCAGGACTGCAAAAGCTCGCCGAGTGTCGTTGGGCAACATCAAGCACCCAGTCGATGCGTTGGTGGATGGCCTTGCTGTGAATGTCCATGTGCCTCTTCCCTAAAACCAACATTTCCGAATATCCTGATATCGGAAAATAATACCTGAAAATTTTACTAATCGGAGCGCCTAATCACCGCCCGCACCGGTGAGCTGGGGGAAATTCAGGTTGTCCAGCCGTACCCGTTCGATCTGTTCGCACATCTGCCGCACGCCATCGAGCGTACGCGGAGTCGGGCGATGAATCAGATCAGCATTGACCAAAAACAGATGATGCCTGCTGACTGCCGTTAGACGCGGGAAATGCCTCCAGCCCTCCAGCAGGCCACGTTTGCTGCCGCCGCCGATAATCGCCTCCGGATTCTCCGCCAGCACGCTTTCCGTCGAAATCTTGGGCACCAGATTCCTGACGCCGGCGAACACGTTTCTGCCTCCACATACTGCCATGATATCGCTGATGAAGTGCGCCCCGTTCACGGTGAGCAGCGGGTCATGCCAGATTTCATAGAATACCCGCACTGGCCGGCGGCCACCGTAACGCCGCCTCAAATCGGCCACTTCTACACTAAACTTGTCAGCGGATTTCGCCGCGACCTGCTGTGTGCCAGCCAGTTCGCCGATCGTTTTTATCAGACGAGAAATGTCATCCAGACGCAACGGCTCGGTGAGAAAAACAGGAATGCGCAATCTTTCCAGACCGGCGATATCGGCGGCGCTGTTGCCGCTTTGCCAGCCGATAACCAGGTCCGGTTTCAAGGAAAGAATGCGCTCGACATCAATCTTCCCATAACTGCCGATCTGGGGGATTTTTTTTGCTGCTGCCGGATAATCGCTGTAGGCGCTTACCCCGACCAGCCTGTCGCCCGCTCCAGCGGCAAAGATCAGTTCCGTGGCATGAGGCGCAAGCGAGACGATGTGCCTGGCGGGCGCAGGCAGAATGATAACCCGACCGCCATCGTC
>JBBQDK010000183.1:0-4037 GCA_038319625.1 Gammaproteobacteria bacterium | reverse complement strand
TTCATTGGTGCCTTGCACGATGCCGCGATACGCGGCATCGGTGATCTTGGCGCCGGTCAGCTCTTCCAGCAATGCCAGATGCCGCTGACTGCGTAGTTCGTCATGACGCCGCTCCATACGGCCGAAGCCGATGTGCGAGAGGTTGCGGATCCATTCGAAATAGGACACGGTCACACCGCCGGCATTGACGAAAATGTCAGGTAATACGGTGATGTTGCGCTCGCGCAGGATAGCGTCGGCGTCATAGCTTATCGGACCGTTGGCGGCCTCGACGATCAGCTTGGCCTGGATGCGGCCGGCGTTGATGGCGGTGATCTGGTTCTCCAGTGCGGCGGGAATCAGGATATCGCAAGCCATTTCCAGGCCGGCGCCACTGTCTTTGTGAAAGCGCGCGCCGGGGAAACCTTCGGCGGACTTGTGTTCGAGTTTATAGCGGTACACGGCATCGATATCCAGGCCGCGTTCATCGATCAATACGCCGTGGCGCTCGATGATGGCAATAATCCTGGCGCCGTCCTCCTCGCTGAGAAACCGTGCTGCGTGATAACCAACATTACCCAGGCCCTGTATCACGATGCGCTGGCCGGCGAGTTCGCTGTTCAATCCCGCCATGTGCACGTCCTCTGCATGGCGAAAGAATTCCTGTATGACATATTGCACGCCGCGGCCTGTTGCCTCGACGCGGCCGACGATACCGCCGAGTTGTACCGGTTTGCCTGTGACGCAGGCCAGATGATTGATGTCATTCGGGTGCATCTGCTTGTAGGTATCCGCCATCCACGCCATTTCGCGCTGACCGGTGCCGAGATCGGGCGCCGGGACATTGCCGGCAGGACTCAGGAAACCTTTCTGGATGAGTTCGATAGTGAAGCGGTGCGTGATTTCGTGCAGTTCATCGCGGTCGTATTTTCTTGGGTCGATCAGCAGCGCACCCTTGGAACCGCCGAACGGTACATCGACCAGCGCACACTTGTAGCTCATCAACGCGGCCAAGGCCTCGACTTCGTCCTGGTCGACCGTGGGCGCATAGCGGATGCCGCCTTTCACCGGCAGCAGATGAGTGCTGTGCACCGCGCGCCAGCCGGTGAACACTTCGACCTTGCCGCGAATCCTGACCGGAAAGCGCACTTGCAACACCGATTGACAGGTCTGGATGGCTTGCACCGTGCCGGCATCGAGATGCAACACCTTCGCTGCCCTGTTGACCATCAAGTCGACGCTTTGACGGAAACTGATTTTCTGATTTTTGTCGGGTGGGTGCGTCATGGATTCATCCTCTGCGGGCGTTGCTGGCCACAGTAGATGAATTCTGTCCTACTGCCAAGCGCGTTTTGTCCGCGCCGGACACGGCGGTTACGAGTTGAAGAATTATTGTTTGCGCACGACTGTGAACAGCACATCTACGTCGAACCAGATGCCTTGTTTCGTAGCCAACGCCTGAATCTCGCCAAGGTGTTCCTCCTTGAAGCGCGCCAGATCGTCTTCCTTGAGTTTGCCGAGCAGGCCGCGAAAACCTGCATACCATAAGACATCCCACCACTCACCGGCGTCTTGCAGATGGTAGCCGAGATTCTTTCGCGAAATGTCTGGCTTCGGCAGGCCGGCCGCTGTGCAGAGCTCAAGTAGTTTGCTCTCGGTGCCGATCCGCTTCCACGCTGCAGTCGTGCTGTCGATACCATAGTGCTGCAACCGGTCGAAAAAAATATCCGCCAGGGGCAGAAATGCCGTTGCGTAAAAAACGGTGAAGGCGATAAGACCACCGGTTTGCACCTTGTCCGCAATGCCTCGCAGTAACCGGGCCATGTCCTCGACGAAAAAAACACCATAGGCGCAAGTCGCTGCATGATAGTGCTCATCCGGCAGTTGCAGTGCCTGCATATCCATTTCAAGAAAGGTGATGTTGTTCAAGGTCTGCGCCGCAGCCTTGGCGCGCGCCACACTGAGCATGCCGGGCGAAAAATCCAAGCCGGTAACTTGGCCGTCGGGTAACCGCCTGGCGAGTTCCAAAGCGACACAGCCGGTGCCGGTCGCCACATCCAGCACCCGCTCGTTGCCGTTGAGCTTCAATTCGTTCACCAGATGCCACGCGCTGTCCGCGAAATAGCGCAGCGCCCGGCAGTCATAGCCGTCGGCGACAGTGTTGAAGGTAGTTTTTATTTGCTGCTTTTTATTCGGATCGTCCATTAAGTCCTTCCGCTCACGGCCAGCTCCACAAGCGCGCGGGGTAGTAATGCGCCCGAACTGGCCGGCCCGGAATAAACACACCTCTCCCGTTACAGAAAGCTCACCCTGCCGATGCACTACGCGGGGCGACGCGCCTCGATGTGGGCCGAGATGACAAAGTCCTCCACACCGCGGCCCGGCGCCCAGTCCTTGATGAACTCGCGCGAGGCATCTTTGGGCGTGATACGGATGTCGGTAAATCCGGCGGCAGCGAGCCAGCCTTCAAGCTCGCTGACTACCGAGGCGCCGGCCATACAGCCGGAGAACAGCGTCATGTCGTTGCGGATGTGTTCGGGCAGTTCAGTGCTCGCCACCACGTCGGCGATCGCCAGGCGACCACCGGGCTTCAGCACGCGGAAAGTCTCGCGAAACACCTGGGCCTTGTCCGGTGAAAGATTGATAACACAATTGGAGATGATTACATCGATGCTGGCGTCGGCGACCGGCAGGTGTTCGATCTCGCCCAGCCGGAACTCGACATGGGCAAAGTCACCTTGTACGGCGTTGCCGCGTGCTTTGCTAATCATGGCTGGTGTCATGTCCACGCCGACTACACGGCCAGTGGCTCCGACTTCGCGCGCCGCCAGAAAGCAATCGAAACCGCCGCCGCTGCCCAGATCGAGTACCACGTCGCCGGCTTTGAGGCTGGCGATGGCTTGTGGGTTACCGCAGCCCAGGCCCATATCTGCACCGACCGGCACCGCGTTGATATCGTCCTCGCTATAGCCGAAACGGGTTGAATGCAGTGCGTTGATCTCGACAGTGGGCGCGCAGCAACCCGCACCTGTGTTGTCGGTGCCGGTGTCGCAGCAACCCCCGGCATTGTTGACTTCGGCGACCTTCGCATAACTGTCGCGTACCGCCTGGCGGATGGTATCGGCGTGTTGCTCGTTCATGCACGTTTCCTCTTGGCTGAAGTACCGCGCGCCGTGACTGCGGGCGGCGTCGGAGTGAAAACGCCGCGCAACAACAGGGCGGCGTCGGGATCGACCTGACAATCGATGAACTGGCCGCGACGACTGAGATGAATCAGACCGGCATGCGCCAGGGTCTTGACATGGTGAGAGAGCGTGGACGCGGCGATGTCGAGTTCCTCGCCGAGTTCGCCGACGCAGTTCGGGCCCACGTCATCCAGTGCGCACGCAGTGCCCGGCGCGCAGCAACCGAGCAGGCGCTGAAAGATGCGCAGGCGGTGCGGATGGCCGAGTGCCTTGAACATGCCCGCCAGCTGTGCCACCTCAATGGTTTCATATTTCGACATATGTCGAAATATACTCGCGTGATGTGAGTACTGTCAAGCGGGCCGGCCATGCGGACCTGCTGGTAGGTCGGCAGTCCGGCAGTCCGCGTCTCGCTTGCTGTCCGGGGCCGGGGCAAAGCGACTGTCACGGGCAAACGGTTGTCGACCGGCTCGCCGCGCGTTACTCTGCGTGCGGTAGAGGCCTGCTGCAAACAGAGTCCGGAACCGCGTGCATCACACCGTCAAGCAGGAAACCCCGCATGAGTGAGGAAGACAACGCCCAGCTGCTCCAGCGTCTCCAGGAGCTGCGCATCGAACACCGCGATCTGGACGATGTCATTGCACGCCTGGCGCTCAGCGTGGACCTCGACCAACTGCAACTACGCCGCCTGAAAAAACGCAAACTCTACCTGAAGGACGCCAT
The DNA here is from genome assembly GCA_038319625.1 of Gammaproteobacteria bacterium. Taxonomy (GTDB): domain Bacteria; phylum Pseudomonadota; class Gammaproteobacteria; order JBBQDK01; family JBBQDK01; genus JBBQDK01. The sequence continues at coordinate 150 of JBBQDK010000183.1, read as the reverse complement.
CTCCAAGCTGGAGAGCAAACTGATCCCCGATCTCGACGCCTGAGCGTTGCACGGATCTCCGTACGCAGAACCATTGCTCACGCCGCCCGACTACTCACCCCCCTGCCGTCCCCGCAGCTGCTTGGTCGCTCCCCGATGCTTCTTGTCATC
>JBBQDK010000182.1:0-4104 GCA_038319625.1 Gammaproteobacteria bacterium | reverse complement strand
GATAGTCGAGACCCTCGAGTAAGGTGGCCCGGTGTTGTGCTGTCTGCGCGTCGAGCTGCCTGTCGAGTCGGGTGGGTGTGGCAAGGAACTGGCCGTTGACGGCGCCGGGCCCGTTCATATAGACCAGCTGTTTCCCGTTGTGACGCAATAAATAGGTGGTACCACTGTTGGTCTGGGTTGGCCACCAGTCGAGCAGAGGATAGAGGTAGCGATGCGGGTCGATGCTGTACATCAGCAGGCCGACCACGTGTGCCGGGATGGAAGCGTCGACGCGCAGCGGAGCGAACAGGGTCAATGAATCGCCGCTTTGCTTGTTGCCAATATCTGTGCGGGTATCTGCGAGGGTGACGGTAGTTTTTTGCAAGGCATCCCGGGCGGCACGTCGCAGGTTTTCGTTAAGCACTGGTGTGGTTCCGGCGGCGGTACGGATAGTCAGGTCCGGGTCGAGCAGCATCACGCCGTGATACTGTCCGGTGAGCAGTAGCGATTGAATATGTGCTTGCAACCCCTGTCCGATGGCGTCGTCGGTTGCGCCGCGTTGCAGCCAGTCTTCGATCTGTCTGGCGAATTGCTGGTCGTGCATCGCCAGATTCGCATCGCTGCGTCGCTCGTTCAGCCAAGCGCTGACCTGGCGGACCTGGAGGTCGGTGATGGTGGCCAGTATCCGGCCGTTATCGGTGCGGGCCTGTGCCAGTTCGTACCTGTAGCCGAGCAATCCCGCCGCTAGTACCAGGGCGGTCAGACTGACAATCAGGATAAGCAGTGGCAGCAATGTGCCACCACGCTCACGGGATGGCTGCGCGTCATCCGTCATCACGGCCGATAGCCCGTCGTGCGATGTCCCGGCCGGACAGTGAGCAAGGCCGATGCTGCCGCACTGTGCTGCTTTTCGAGAATGGTGAGCATGGTCAGCGTCATGGCTTGCCGAAGGTCGTGTCTGTTTAACTATATCGTAAAAAGGCTCTTGTGCAGAATTCGTAGGTCACTTGACGAGTCAAAACTTCATAAACCGCTATTGTTGCAATTGTATAGTTAAATTCATGCTGAGTAGATAGTGGCTACGTATTCTTACCTGACAACCCGGTGGGTCAGGCGACAAGGAAAGTCCTGTTGTTTCCATTCCCTCTCCCTCAGGAAGACGACTGCATGGATACAGGAGGTAGGGCAACGCCGGGAGCGGCTGCCGAGCGCCAGGAAGGGAGTCTGTACATGAAGTCATTGGCCCATGCGCTGCGACGTAAACAGACGGATGCCGAGCGCGTTGAGATTCTGTGCGAGCTGGAGGCCATTCTGGAGAGTGGGTTGCGAATGATGATTTTTTCAGCCGGCGAGGAGGTGCCCACGCTTTCCGCTCGAGCATCGACTATGCTTGGGGTGACTATGCGAACCTGGCAAGGGGAGGCTGCCTTCGGGGAAGGTAGCCGCCCAGACGCGACTGTGGCTTGGTTCTGAAGATATATCGATGCAAATCAATAGAGTGTCTTTGCGATCGGATAAGTCGGGATGCGCGAGTAGCGCTTGTCAGGTGGCCAAACCTTGGCCGTGAGCAATCTGTGGGGGGTGTCCCATGATTACGGTTAGAGTGATCGAGAAAGAATCGGGAAAGGCTGCGAAAGGCCAAAAGGTCGTGCTCAGCTATGACGGTGAGCAGGGCACACTGGCCGAGCAATACACCGACCGCAACGGTGTGGCGCATTTCAAGGCACTACCCGGCAGTGGCAAAGTGCTGGTCAACGATGTCGAACGCCGGAACTGTTATATCGATTGGTGTACCGAAGTCGCGTTGTGGTCGGTTATTAGATGACCCATGCGCCGACGCTTCATCCTGATGAGGTGAAATTCCCCTTTTTTTATTGACCCATATCAAGGCATAGCTTGGCCTCGGTGCGTAGGTTGCCTGTCAACAGCAATCAACCCACCCGCAGGATGAGGAGAGTCCAAGCATGAAATCGAAACTGACCCGATTGGCCACGCTGTCGTTGCTGACCCTGGCCATGAACAGTATCTGGGCCGCAAATAATTCCACCGGCCATCCCGGCACGGTGCCCGGCGAAATGCGTTACATGGGTGCGCCCACCGCCTCGGCTCCCGGCGAGCAGATAGTCACCCCCAATGCACCCCCCGTTTCACCTACCGAATACGAGCGCGCCAAGCTCATCTATTTCGAGCGTTGCGCCGGCTGTCACGGCGTGCTGCGCAAGGGTGCGACCGGCAAGCCGCTGACCCCGGATATCACGCTGGCGAAGGGCACGGAATATCTCAAGACCTTCATCAACTTCGGTTCACCCGCGGGTATGCCGAATTGGGGCACCTCCGGTCAGCTCACCGACGCCGATATCGATCTGATGGCGCGCTACCTGCAGCATGAGCCGCCGCAGCCGCCGGAATTCGGCATGAAGGAAATGAAGGCGTCCTGGAAGGTCATCGTGCCGCCCGAACAGCGGCCCAAAAAGAAAATGAACAACCTGAATCTGGAGAACCTGTTCTCGGTGACTTTGCGTGATGCCGGTCAGATCGCGCTGATCGACGGCGACAGCAAGAAGATCGTCACCATCATTTCCACAGGGTATGCCGTGCATATTTCGCGTATCTCAGCATCGGGGCGTTATCTGTATGTGATCGGTCGCGACGCCAAGGTCGATCTAATCGACCTTTGGATGAAGGTGCCGGCACAGGTTGCGGAGATCAAGGTCGGCATGGAAGCACGTTCGGTGGAGACCTCCAAATACAAGGGCTACGTCGACACCTACGCGATTGCCGGCGATTACTGGCCACCGCAGTTCGTGATCATGAAGGGCAACACGCTGGAACCGCTGAAGATTGTTTCCACACGCGGTATGACCGTGGATACGCAGGAGTATCATCCGGAGCCGCGCGTCGCCGCCATCGTGGCGTCGCATGAACATCCGGAGTTTATCGTCAATGTGAAGGAAACCGGCAAGGTGCTGATGGTCAATTACAAGGACGTGAACAATCTCACCATCACTACCATCGGTGCCGCGCGTTTCCTGCATGACGGCGGTTGGGACAGCACGCAGCGTTATTTCATGACCGCCGCCAACAAGTCCAACAAGATCGCCGTGATCGATTCCAAGGAAGACAAGCTGACGGCGCTGGTCGATGTCGGTGCGATCCCGCATCCGGGTCGCGGCGCCAATTTCGTCGATCCCAAGTTCGGTCCGGTCTGGTCCACGGGCGATCTTGGCGATGACACCATCGCGCTGATCGGCACCGATCCTAAGGGTCACAAGGCCAATGCCTGGAAGGTGGTGCGCAAGCTGAAGGGTCAGGGCGGTGGTTCGCTGTTCATCAAGACCCATCCCAAGTCCAGGAATCTGTGGGTCGATACCGGCCTCAATTCGGATCCGGCGATCAGTCAGAGCGTGGCGGTGTACGACATCAACCATCTCGACAAGGCGCCGGAAATTATCAAGGTGGCCGAGCTCGCCGATCTGGGTGACGGGCCGAAGCGCGTGGTGCAGCCGGAATACAACAAGGCCGGAGACGAGGTGTGGCTGTCGGTGTGGAACGGTAAGGCGCAGAAGTCCGCCATCGTGGTGCTCGACGACAAGACCCGTAAGCTCAAGGCTGTGATCAAGGACGACCGCCTGATCACGCCGACCGGCAAGTTCAACGTCTACAACACGCAGTACGACGTTTACTGAGGCAATGGCGGTGGCAGGGGCAGGGGGTGCGATCTCCCTGCCCCTGCTCCGACCGCAACCGGACAGGGATGGTGTCGCCGACTCCGTCCCTGTCCGGTTGCAGTTTTCCGTACCCACTACATGTTAAAGCACAACGCGTAACGAACGGGTTGATAGAGATGCGAAGGATAATGACAGCAGCACAGATGTGCACCGGCATGGCCGCCGGTCTGCTGCTGTCATTCATTGCGCTGGCCGATGCCGGCATCAGTCCGCAACGCCAGGTGCAACTCACTCAACTGTTGCTCCGGGATTGCGGTTCCTGTCATGGCATGACACTCAAGGGGGGCTTGGGCAGTCCATTATTGCCCGGTAATCTGATTGGCAAGTCCGATAAAATGCTGATCGATACGATTCTCAACGGTCGACCGGATACGGCCATGCCGCCATGGCGCGGTGA
>JBBQDK010000181.1:0-4185 GCA_038319625.1 Gammaproteobacteria bacterium | reverse complement strand
CAACTGCCGTGTCCAGCGTATCGCCCCAGGTGAGCGGACGAAAGATGCCTTTATGGCCATTGCGATAAAACCCTGCTTCTGCGTAGTACTGTCCGTCGTAATACCCGTAGAAGCCGAGGCCGCCTACCTGGCTGGCCAGCGTCATATCGAAGAGCGAAGTTTGCATAGGCATGACACCTGCATCCTGCAGGTGCGGGAAGAACCACATCGGGCTGGTATTCCAGACGTCCTGCACAGCTGGTGAATTGGCCATCGACAGACCGTAGAGGAGCTGTTTGCCCGCCACTGTCGTGTTATCCGCGTAGCGGATATCGACCATTTCCGCGCCGAATTTCTGTTCGAAGCCATCCCAGTTGTACTGGGCCATGGCACCGAACTTGCTGGCGATCCTGCCTCCGTAATAGAAGGCAACCTGCTGCACAATTGTCTTATCCGCGCGCGGAAAGTCCTCACTTGCATCCGCACCCTTGTTCGGGTCCTTGATCGACGTATGCCCCGCCTGAAACCCAATGGCTAACGGTAGGTTATATGGGAACGGTTTATCTTTAAGGCCCTCCCCCATTGTATAGCCCTGCAGTTTGAAATTTCGCCCAAAAGCGGTCAGTTCAGGAAATACCGTGTGGCACGCCGCACAGGGGGCGCCGGTCTGACGGGCAAAGCTGGGGATAGCATATGCTGGCCTGACGGATAGCGCCGACCCGATAAGAACAATCACTGCGATATAGAAAAAATGACTGAATTTCATCTGAGTTCGCATGGCATTCTCCTTCATTATAAAAACTGGTACGCGACAGCTTCCTAAGGTCGAGGTTGGAGGCGGCTCAGCATCTGTGAGTTCTTGCTTCAAGAATCACTCACTCACCTCTTTCCTGCGATGCATGGGAATAGTTGAGATAAAAAGTACTACTAGGTTTCAGACGAAGGAAATTGGAGGGCGCAATAAGGGGAGGAGAGTAATGACTGTAAATTTTTTATCGACAGGGTTGCAGAAGACAAAATCAGACTCGGCAGCATATCCAGGAACTGCGCTCACAAGAGTGAAATGCACCCCTTGTACAGAACAGCCATGTTGGCAGCCTCCATGGCCGCAGCAATCACCGGAACAACGTGGATTATTACAACAGTTGTCGCTAGTCATATGCTGATCGGACGTCATTGTATCTTGATTATGACTAGCCGCATGACCAAGCGCTGTATGGACGGCGTGTGTAGGTGCATGATGCATGCAAGCACAACGCTGACCGGCATCCACACCCTTTACCGGCGCCCACGCCATGCTGAAGACAAGTACAATACGCATTATGTACAGGAGCAGTTTCACTTCCAATCCTTTAATCTATTCAAGGGAATGATTTTCTGCATCAGACACATTTTTACCTTAGCAGTGTCGGCCGCTGACTCTTTTGAGATAAATCAAAAAATAAGGAAATCCTTGAATGACTATGGCGTTTTATCAATGGCGGTAGTGTATTAGCAAGGCCATATAACAATTACAGGCCCAGACTTGTTGGTGCCGATTTATTTTTGATCATTGCGCCGGCTGAAGGTTGACCAGGTGCATCATGAATAACATCTTCTAAACAAGCATATTTCTGCATGATCGAAGTGATTACCCCTATATCGGCGTTATGTCGCAAAATTGGTCAGTTCCTGACCGGCGCCAACATCATGATGTTTGTCCTGCACTTCCCCGCTCGAAAATCGCCGCGGGTTTGTGCCCGCTAAACGATGTACCGGTCCCAACCCGCATAGGAATCCTTGATTCGCCCGCGCGGCAGCGCCAGGACTATCAGCAGCGCTCCACTGATGACACCGTTCCAGACCGCCAGCGGCGAGGCGATGCCGTCGAGCAGCCAGGGTGCGGCGATCAGCCAGGCGCCGAACGGGATATTGATGAAGCGGATGGCGCGCCCGACCTCGGCCCAGGCCATGATCGAGAACGTTACGACGAGCAGACCGACCAGGTGATCGCTATTGGCCATGGTGCCGGAGCTGTCGAAGCTGAGCCGCGTGAAGGTGAGCCACACGCCGATCGCGATACTGAGCGTCAGCGTCCAGGGATAGGTGACGCCGCGCGTGGCCTGGGCCCACTGCTCCCGGGGGGTGGCGACGAGTCCCTTGGCCGTGTCGGCACTGCCGCCTTCCATCGCGTCGCCGGTCCAGAAGGTGCGCCAGAATGGTTTGCCTTTGCGGTGCGCGTCCGCCATGAATTGGCCCATCGCCACGAATTCGTTCAGCGAGTAGGGAATCATTACGGTCATGGCGAGCGCGGCGATCAGGCACAGCGTGCACCAAGTACCGATCACGATCGGCTGAATGATGACGAAGTAGATGCTCACCAGACCCAGCGGCAACATCTCGATGGCCAGCGCGAGCACCATCCATGGCATGGTGCGCCAGCGGGTTTTTCCACCCATCCAGATCATCACCAACTCGACCATGTAGACGATGCCGCCAAGAGCGCCATCGGCAATCGGCCAGGCCTTGGACATATCCGAAGTAATGATCGTCTCCGATCCATTCATCACGCCCTTCATGGCGCCGCTGCCCGCGAAGAACGGCTCCCACACGGCGTTGATGTGGCCGAGCTGATAGGCGCCCAAGACGCGCGCGATGAGAAACCCGATCAGCGCGAGCACCGCAATCGGCATGCGCTGCAACCAACTCGACGGCGTATAGGCCCATCCCGGCGGCACGTCCGGCCCGCCCATCATGCCGGCCATGCTCATGCCTGGCATCATCGGGATCAACACCGACAGCGCGATCACCAGCGCACCGACCAGCGTCCCGTTCGCATAGGCCTCCGGCAACGGCGTCCAGAACACCAGCGGTGCGAACAGCAACCACAGGCCAACGAAAGCGTTGGCCCACTGCGCCCAGGGATAACGACGCCATGCATTGGCGGACAATGCACTGAAGGCAATCACCAGGATGCCACTGATGACATCGCTCCAGGTCATCAGCAGGTTGCGCAGCTCGAAGGCCGGCAGTCCGCGCTCGGCCATGACCCGCAGTTGATTGGCGTCGGGCACGAAGTTACTCATGTAGCCGAGCGTGAACGGGCTGGTCAGCAGCCAGAAGCCGAGCATCAGATTGAGATAGTGTGGCCACAGCATCTTGCGATGATCCTCGATCATCATGTCCGGCTGTTCGCCGCCGTGCTGCATCGAATCGCCGCGCGGCACCAGGGTCATGCCGCACTTGGGGCAGTTGCCCGGCTCACTGCGCACGACTTCCGGGTGCATCGGGCAGGTGTATTCCACGGCCTCCCCGGCCGCCATCGCATGGTCATGGCCGGCGTGTTCGCTATGATCTTCGGACGAGGCGGTGCACAGTTCCAGCGCCATGCCGCACTTGGGGCAGCGGCCCGGTTCGCTGGCCACCACCTCGGGGTGCATCGGGCAGGTGTACTCGGCCGCCTGCGCCGGTTCAGCTGGCTCCGCTGGTTCCAGTGCAGTGCCGCAACGCGGACAGTTGCCTGGTGAAGACTGGCAGACTTCCGGGTGCATGGGGCAGGCATGCGTCGCGCAGCCCTGCGCAGTAGTTGGTTCGGCCGCCCCGGTGGCGGAGCCGTGCACGTGCGCTGGCGCGAGCGCCTGCTCGGAACGGCGAGCGGGATCGAGCCGTTCGGGCAACTCCAGGCCGTGCTCGCGGTACCAGCCCGCAGGATCGGCCTTTAACGCTGCCACCATCATCGGCAGGGTCTGACGTAGCGAACGGCTTGGCGCCCAATCGAGCAGGGTGTGGGCGCGGGTGATGTCGAGGGCATAGTGATCGTTGGCCCGGTCGATCATCCACGGTTTGATGAATGAATCCTGGCCGGGGATGTGGTCCTGAACCCACGCGCCAGCCTTCGCGATCGGCCCGGGGACGTTGTGCGTCTCCCACGACTCGTCGCGAATCAGCCGTGAAAACGTATGCTGAAGTTCATCGTAGCTCAGCGTCTCCGGTTCGCCGATGAGGATCGCCGCCTCTGGCGGCAGTTTGGCGCGGCGCTCCACGGCATGCTCGATCGCATCCACCACGTCATCCAGATGGATGAAAGCCTGGCCGTGCGAAGTCTCGCCGGAATACAGGTGACCGGCGAGCTGCCGCTCGTAGATGCGCTGAATCTGGTGCGCCAGCGGCGGCGAATGGCAGACATCGTCGTAGACGCCGGCGAGGCGCAGGATCACGGCGGGAATC
>JBBQDK010000180.1:0-4194 GCA_038319625.1 Gammaproteobacteria bacterium | reverse complement strand
AGCCCCCGCCACCGACCCCGCCGCTCCTGCCGGTGCGCCGGCATCTTTGGCGGCAGCCGCCGCCGGAGTATACGACGCGGCGAAGGGGAAGGCGCTATTCACCGCCAATTGCGCGGCGTGTCACCAGGCGACGGGGGAGGGCCTCCCAGGGGCGTTCCCCGCGCTCAAGAACAACGCCGTGGTCAACGATGCCGATGCAACGGCACATATTCGCGTCGTGCTGCATGGGCTGCAAGGCAGCAAGATTGGTGGCGTGATCTACTCCAGTCCGATGCCGCCCTTCGCAAACACACTGAACGATGTCGACATCGCCAACATCATCAATTACGAGCGCGGTTCCTGGGGCAACCATGGCGCGCCGGTGACCGCGCAACAGGTCGCCGCCGAACGCGCCAAGGGCAAATGAGACGGAGGTCGATATGAATCACCATCTAATCGGACCGCTTTGGGGTAACGTCATCATTATCGCCGTGGCGGGAGTCATTACGCTGGCCTGCTTTGCCGCGATGATCTGGATGCTGCTTCGCCCGGGCGAGACCGACCGGCACCACCCCAAGTACGATGTTTTGCGCGACGATCGTTGAAACGGGGCGGAATCATGGATAAGCCGCGCGTTCGTGTATATCTGGATGACGCGCCGCAGCCGATCATCGACCGGGAACTGCCTGCCGACGTCGTGCTCGATACCTCGGGCATCGAGGATGGGCCGCACCGGCTGACAATTCGCGCGCAGGATCAGAACGGCCGCGAGGGCGTCGAGGAGATTCCATTTCGGGTCCACAACGGGCCGGGCATCATCGTTTCCGGTTTGCATCCGCACTCGACGCGGCGCGGCAAGGTGCACTTTGCGGTGGATGCGTTCAGCACCGACGACCCGTTCGATCCGCGCCGGGCCGAGGCGCGATCATCGATTCCGGTCTGGGTGTGGGTGATGTCGCTGTTCGTCGTGGCCTGGGCAGTGTGGTATGCGGCGCGCATGTGGGAGGTGCCGGAGCAGTTTGCGCAGACGCCGACTTACCGCAGCCAGAGGCCGGCGTCGGCAAAATAACGGAATCGTCGCGATCCTGCCGCACGGAGAAACCGACCGGTGGTGCACATGAACCATCCCATTTTATCAATCGCCGTAATCATGGAGCGCCGCGCGCTTGCCAACCGCTGGCAGGCCGAGGCATGGGAGGCCATCGGCGTTGTCCCTGATCCCGGTGGTGCCACGCCGCGCCTGTTGCTGCAGGACAGCGCGCAGGCGCAATGGCTGTTCGGCGGCTTCGAACTCAACCTCTATCGCGACGAAGCCGAGAGCTATTATCTCAACCTGTCGGCGGCGCAGCCCTGCGTGTTCATCGTCTGGCGGATGGAGGAGGCGATGGCGGTGCCCAAGTTCGTCACCGTCAGCTACGGCGAGGCGGCACGTTTCATGGATGCCGATGAACCGGTGGACAACGTGGCCATGCCGCGCGACATGTGCGATTGGCTGGGCGAGTTCGTCAACGAGCACTACAAGCCGGAACCGAAGAAGCGCAGTCGCCCGCCGTCGTTCAAGGGTGCGAGGAGAGGGTAGGGCCGTGGACGATAAGGAATCCTTCCTCTCGCGCTGGTCGCGGCGCAAGCTGCAACGCGAGCAGGAGACGCCGACGCCGGAAGCTGTGTCTGCCGATAGTGGCGCGCAGGCCATTACGGCGGGCGCAGCGACAGCCGAGGCAGCGCCATGCCGCCGCGGCGGACCGGTCCCCGTGCCCGCGCTGCCGCCGATTGAATCCCTGGATGGCCTCCGGTCCGAGTATCGGGGGTTCTTGAATGCCGAGATCGACGATAACATCCGCCGCACGGCCTTGAAGGAATTATTCAACGATCCGCACTTCAATGTCATGGATGGTCTGGATACCTATATTGACGACTATTCCCAACCCGATCCCATTCCCGCGGCGGTGCTGCGACAACTGCATCAGGCGAAGGCCTTGTTCTTGTTCGACGATGAGGAAAAGGAAAGCGCGAGAGATGGCGACGAACTTGCCGCGGGCGGCGCTGAGGCGCCCGCTCAGAACAGACATGAATGAGCCCTATAGTGTCGCCGTGATCATCGACGGCCTGCAGCACACAGCCCAGTAGATGCTTCATGAGTAGTGGGCAAGGGCTCATGGCGCTGCTTCGCTGCTTATTGGCCTGCTATGCTACGTGCGGTCACAAAATCGCGCGAATCAATTGACCCGGTTGGACATGTAGCTATGCAACCACAATTCATGTGTAGCCGACAACCTAAAGCCGGGTTAGCGCATCGCGCATCACGCGAACATCGCGAAAGTGCGTTGTCACGAGTATCCGCAGAATATACTATGTCGTAGTGCGCTAAAACTCCGCCGCGTGTTGAAAGACTTCGGCTTGACGGGATAAGGATTGACGTAGGAAAGCCAAGCCATCAGCATCGACACTGCGACTATGCCTCATCTGCCATCATTGAGCTTAACCACCACTTCGCTGCAATTGGGACTGGGGAGCTCGTCGTCGATTCGCGAAGTACTTCGCAGCCTGCGACGCACGCCCGAGCGTGATGGTGGGAGCGATGAAACCGATGCCCATTAGGAACAGCGTTTGCACGACCTCCCTGACCAGGGGCCAATTCAACGGGAGGAGCCATATGGCGAGAAATCCCAAGAGCAAACTCGCGACGGACTGCAACAGCCAATGATCGCGGCGGTGGCTGAGCGGTTTCTCGCCGAAGCGATCCGGATGAAGTACCGCCATGCGGTCCAGGAGTACGCCGAACGCCTCCCTGCTCATGTCCGAAAGGGGGATGTAACGTGGGAAAAGCAGGCGATCCAGAAAATGGGCTCCGTGCGAATCCTGCGCGCGAGCGCGCATGAGCAGAATCCACAGATCGGACAACTCTCGAGCTTCCTGGCGGTCCAGCGCGTGCACGTTGACCGTCAAAACCCAGCCCACGGCATTCACGTAGAACCCGTTCATCGCGCTCGACGATGCGCTTGTCGCGCACAGTTCATCATTTAATGAAACCGGCGCGTACCGCATTCAGGAGATTTCTCGGCGCTTTCGTGCCCGTGGCAAGTCGGCCATCGTCCTGCAGAGCGCCTGCCGCGACACGCACCGGGACCACGCCTGCCCAGATTGGCAGCGCATAGTCGGCCTCGTCGTCCACTGGCGGGCCGCCGCGGATCTTGGCCGATGCCTCTTCGATCTGCATACCGAGCACGGTGGTGAGCTTCAGCTCCTGCCTGTGCACCGGCCGCAATTCGTCCCAGCGCCCCGGGTACAGCCGGTCCATGAATGCCTTGAGCCTGGCGAGCTTCTCCCCAGGGTCTTCGATCTTGCGGGCCTTGCCGAACAGCATCGCCGAGCGGTAGTTGATCGAGTGGTGAAAACTCGAGCGCGCGATCACCAGGCCATCCAGATGCGTCACTGTCAGGCAGCAGTCGGCGCCCTTTTCCAGCGTCGTCAGCATGCGGCTCTTGGACGAGCCATGCCAGTACACCGCATCGCCCTCCCGCCAGTAGGCGGTCGGTGTAACGTAGGGCTTGCCGTCGATCACGTAACTGACATGGCAGATGAACCCAGAGTCGAGGATCGCGTACACCGTGTCCTGATCGTAGTGACCGCGTTTGGGCATGGGCTCGACTCTCGAACGCGGACTTGGGACAAAGGTTTTGATCATATGGCATCCATTTCAGTTGTGTACCCCGGGCGATAAGCTGGAGCCAGTTCGTCGGCATACTGTACTGCCAATTGGGCCGGGCAACTTGATCCGAATCAGCCGGCGGCATGCACCTCGTCGCGGCGCAACGACAGGTCGAGCACAGGTAAAGTCCCCTCAACCGATGCTCGGGATTTACGCTTGAGGTAGTTGGCGTCGGTGTGGTGGAGGAGTCCCCGACCATTGATCTCAAGCTGGGTGTCCTGCTCGTAATCGAAGCTGCCATCGCCGTTCAGCTTGAGCCTGAGGATGTAGCGTACGACCTTGAAGTTTTCAATCAGGTAGGGATTTTGACAAATACCGTAGGTCTCCGATCCGGCTTCCGCTACCAGTTCAAAACTTGTCGCACCCGGTTCCACCGTACCGCCGGCGTTGATTACGATACCGCGAGGCACGGCGAACGAGTTCAGTACCATCTTGGTGGCGGCGTCCCAAATCCAGTAACCTCGTTGCCCGTGGAAAGCCTCTCCAGCCTTCTTGCGCGCCGTGGA
>JBBQDK010000179.1:0-4219 GCA_038319625.1 Gammaproteobacteria bacterium | reverse complement strand
GCCGTGGTAGTCGGCTGCCTTGATTGATTGTTGCAGTATCGTGCCCGGCGCAGGGCAGGTATCGCCGAGGTGATCCCGCAGGCCGTAAAGTGACTGGACCTGCGCACCGGTAGCCGCATCGAGATCGGCTGCCGACAGAATACGTCCCGTGCCGAACAGTACCCGCAGGCCTTGTTCCGTGTCGGTGCTGATAGCGGGTGCGGTTGTGATCGGCTGTGGCCGGCCGGCAGGATCGCGTGCCCGAAACAGGGGAGCACCATGGCAACTGACCTTCCATTCGTGGCTGTCGCCACGCACATCGAAGCGCCACAGGCTCCCGTGCAAATCACCGGCGTAGACGACATCGATGCGGCCGTCGGCGTTGCTGTCGGCGCAGCGTGGCGATGACAGGCCGTTCGGCTCGGTGGTGTTACCGGAATAGGTATCCAGGCGCCGGATCAGGTCGCCGGTCTCAGCGTCGATGATGAGCAATTGCGCGCTGCCTGTGCCGGCATGCCCATCGTCAACAGTATCGTTGTAACCATTGCCGATCAGCACAACCCAGCGTCCGTCATCGAGTTGCGCGAGTTGTGGCGCGGCGTAACTATATCCCAGTGCGGCAGCATCGCGGTCACTGAATTCCCAAAGCAGGCTGTGCAGTGCATCGGCCACATCGCGCACATCGGGTTGGCTAATATCGAGTGCGAACAGGCCCTGGCCGCCCGCGCCCAGTGCACCCACCAGCAATGCATGCGCTGTACCGTCGCGGAAACGCACCGTTCCGGTAACAAGTGCGCCATCGACACTGTAAGGTGGTGGCAAACCGGCGTTATCCGCCAACGCAGCCAGATATTGATAGATCATGCTTGGTACATAGGCGAATATTTCATGGCCGTCATCCGCGGCAAAGACATGCAGCATGCCATCATTGGCGCCGACGTAAACGCGGGCAGGGTGGCTGCCGACGTAGACCGGATTGGCGTGAATGATCGGACCAAGCTCGCTGTGCAAGTTGCTCCCCCTGGTGTCGCGGTAGCTGCGTGTGCGAAAACGCGTACCTTCAAGTTGCCTGTCACCACGCAGGAAATCGAGTGTGGCCTGATCACCGAGGGATTGCTGCTGAGCAGGCGAGAGATCACTGATTTGCGCAAACGCGACAGCCTGGCCGTCGTCGTCGCGACGCGTGACGATAAGCCGCTCGTGCCAGTCGCGTGTGGAGAGCTGTTGCGCGGCGCTCCAGATCAGCCCGGCCGGTTGTCCAGTCTTCGCGTCGAGAGAAAAGGCACGCAGGTCGCCGCGCCAGTTTTCGAGATCGGCCCACGGTTGAAAGAGAGTTGCGCCGTTGCCGAGTCCGGTGTCACTGAGGACAACCGGTGCGCTGAAGGCGGCGGGTTGTCGTGTCGGATCGAAGGCATCGGCATGGACGAAAGTTGTAAACATCAATATATACACGGCGATGCTTACACCAAGCGGGCGAATGCGTTCCATGTGTTCTCTCCTTTCCCTGTTGGTTGGCACAGTATGCTCGAAACAGTATCTGGCGGAGTTGCGTGCCGGATGCGTTGCGTTCAGATGTCGTTGCGCAGAAATAGCGTCTGCAGGACTACTTGTATATCACCGGCGGTATCGTAGCCACGGGCGCTGATGCGGAAGGCGTGCAATGAACGGGTCTTGCCTGTGTGGCGATCCGCTGCGGACACGATGTTACGCAGTCCCAGATATTCGATGACGTACCTTCCGCCAGAACCGCAGGGCAGGGTTTGTGCTGCATCGTTCCAGAACGCGGGATCAGCAACCGGTGCTGCCATTGCGCCACCGGCGACATCGATATGTCCAGGGGCGGTCGATAAAGCGCTTGTCGCGGTATTGAGTTGCGTATCCACGAGTGCTGTTGCATCTGCTTCGGCAACCTTCAGGCAGGCTTCGGCCTGTTCCCGGATGCGGGCCTGCTGCTGGAACTGGCTGGCCATTTTCAGTTCCTGCTGACTGATACTCATGACGGTAATCCCTAACAGAGTCAGGACGAACAGGAACAGCAGTGTGACCGCGAGTACCATGCCGCGAGAGGCGGCGGGTGGCAGGTGTTGTAGTCGTTGCGCCGGGGTCCGCATGGCTAGTCGTTCGCATTGCGCAAGGCGACGGTACTGGTAAGCCAGAAGTACCGGTAACCGGCATCCACGTTGATCGACTTGTTACCGAGACGATAAGGCGCATTGCGATCGACAAATCCGGCTTCCGGAATGAAACCGCGCGCCAGTACGCCGATACGTACCGCCCTGACGCGCCGCCACTGCGCTTTGCCGGCCGTTGTCGTGATATCACCGAGTGTGGCGGCGTTCACAGTGTCGTGTACGCCGTTACCTTGATCGATGTCGTATTGAATCTGCAGATTGGCGATGCCTTCGATCAAGGCTTCGTGTCTGACGCAGGCATGGGCGCCGCAGTCACCGAGAGTGGCCCGCATCAATGTCGGTATGTGGTCGCCAGCAGGATTGGATTTGCCGGGTGCGAGGGACGACCAGGGTCGTAAGTAATAAGCGGTAGCAAGTACGCGGTAGTTACGTGCCGTACTGCCGATCGTGAAATCGGCAGGCAAAGCCTTGTCGGTCTTTGCCTTGAACAACAGACCACCGAGCAGGTTGCTGCGCAGATAGACCTTGCCGGCTTCAATGGCGTTGTCAGCGATCGGATTCGCCGCTACGAAATGTACGGACAGGATATCAGTGCCAACAATATGTGCAGAGGCCTCGATGCAACCGGCGAATAGACCGCGAGTGTCATCGCTGCCATTCAGCGCGGGCAGCACTTCGTCGTCGGCAGGCAATGCCGGTGCATGTGCCCAGCCAGGATGGCATTCGCCCTTTACGATGCCGAGCGGTTGATCGGTCGATTCATGCAAGGACCAGCGCTGCACGGCACCACCCCAGTAACCGGCCATGCGCACATCGCGACTGATGATGCGCAGTGCCAGCCGGGCATTTTCCTGCATGCGCGCCCAGTCATCCTCGACGACATAGGTCTGCTTTGCGGCAAGGTAGGTACTGATGAGCATCCCAAGCAGCAGCAGACCCAGGGTCATGCTGATCATGAGTTCGACTAGGCTGAATCCGCGCTGTGTGGCAGTGGTCGCACTCATGGCGAAGGGTTCAGGCTGACTTGTTGCGCTCTGTCGTGGCTATGCCACTGGACGGTAACGATCACCCCGCTGGCACTCTTGCTAATATTGCCTTCACCTTGCGGCAGCCTGTCGGCCAGGCGTTGCCGCCAGTCGCTTAACTCCGTATCGGAGAGGCTGGGTGGTTCGCACGCGCTAACCCCGCAGACATCTGAGCCGGTACGGGCATTGACGCGCAGGCATTCGACAGCATCAGTGGCAAGTATGACGGCCTGGGTACGCAGAGCGGCGTCGTGAGTACCGCGCAGGCCTTGCAGTTGTAGCGCGGCCATGCCTAGCAGGCCGACCGCCATGACAGACAGCGCGACCAATACTTCGATCAGAGTGAAGCCGGAATGCGCTGGGCTACCTATAGGAGATGGGGCATGGCACTGCAAGATGAATGGAGATGACATAGGCATTCCTTTGCAATAAAGCCTTTGTATGGGCTGCACGCTGACATCATGTCGGCGTTCCTTGTCGCGCCTGCCTTGTTCAGGTAGCGGCGCTCTTAGAATTTTGAATCAGATTCCGGCTGAGTGCAAGAGGAGGTAGCCTGGATTGTATGGAGTGAGCTCCGGATTCTGCTGTCGCTCAAAGCCAGGCTAAATCCAGGTATGAGCCTGAGTGTTTCTACCAGCACTGGGCCTGGTCACTGCCTGCTGCCGTCTTTGCGCCCTTCTGGTCCAAGGACAGGCTTGTACAGTAAGCATCATTGGCTTGTGATGTTCCGGCAATCGGGCTAGCTGTTAGCTTGAATGTGGTAGCAGTTGGTTCGCCAGCAGCGTAAGCAAGATTGTAATTTCCGCCAGGACAGGCGGTTACTATTGGGGCCCCTACGTAGGTGTTGTTCTGGTAGTAATAGCGTTCCTCAACTTGCGCTGCAGTCAACAAACAGGACTTCGCCTCCGCACGCTTGCTCTTGCGCACCGAATTCAAGTAGCTGGGCACGGCGATCGTGGCAAGCAAAGCGACAATGGCCACCGTGATCATCAGTTCGATCAGTGTAAAACCTTTGAAACCAGCCAAGGATTTTCCTCCCTGGCTGCCGGTAGGCTGTCTGCTCACGTCACACCTCGCCATTGT
>JBBQDK010000178.1:0-4425 GCA_038319625.1 Gammaproteobacteria bacterium | reverse complement strand
CGCCTGACTTCGGAACTTATGCTGTTGTTTTTGTACTTAGGGTACATCGCCCTGCAATCCGCCATCGACGACACCCGCACCGCGGCACGCGCTTCGACGGTGCTGGCCCTGGTCGGCGTGGTCAACATCCCGATCATCCATTACTCGGTGGTGTGGTGGAACACACTGCACCAGGGTGCCACCGTGTCCAAGCTGGGCGCGCCGTCGATCGCCACATCGATGCTGATTCCGCTGCTGGTGATGGCGCTGGCCTTCAAGCTGTATTTTATCACCGTGCTGATGATGCGGGCGCGCACCACACTGCTGGAACGCGAGCGCGGCAGCAGCTGGGTCCGTGAGGCGCTGTTGTAACTTCACTCTTCTTTTTTAAGATAGAGTTAAGAATGCGAGTGTATTTTTGATCTGTTCAAGCAGCTGAGACCGATATGACACTGACCGAATTTCTACACATGGGCGGTTACGCCTTCTACGTCTGGACCTCCTACGGGCTGGCCGCTGTGGTTCTGATCGCCAATCTGCTGGTGCCACTGCTGAATGCGCGCCGGCAACGCCGCGACTTGACCGGCACACTGCGTCGCGAGGGCCTGGCATGAGACCGCAACGCAAGAAACGCCTGATGCTCGTGCTCCTGATCGTAATCGGTATCAGTGCCGCCGCCGCGCTGGGCCTATCAGCTTTCAAACAGAATCTGCTGTATTTCTACACACCCTCGCAGGTTGCCGAAGGTGAAGCGCCCAGGGGTCGTGCCTTCCGCGTCGGCGGACTGGTCGAGGCCGGCAGCGTCAAGCGCGAGTCCGACGGGCTGACGGTACATTTCACCGTGACTGACACCGCCAAGAGTATCCCCGTTACCTATAAAGGTATTCTGCCCGACCTGTTCCGCGAAGGTCAGGGCATCGTCGCCATGGGCCGACTCGATGACCAGGGCGCTTTCAAGGCCGAAGAAGTACTTGCCAAGCATGACGCGAATTACATGCCTCCTGAAGCCTCCTATGCCGTCAAGAAGGCGGCGATGGAAGCCATGCACATCAAACCAGGACAGAAACCATGATCCCTGAACTCGGTCATTTCGCTTTGATTATTGCGCTGTGCCTGGCCCTGGCGCAGAGCGTCCTGCCGCTGATCGGCGCACATCGCGGCAACCTGGCCTGGATGGCGCTGGCGCGACCCGCGGCGCATGGCCAGTTCGTGTTCATGCTGATCGCCTTCCTGTGCCTGATGTACTCGTTCCTGGTGAACGATTTCTCGGTGCTGTACGTGGCGGCAAATTCCAATTCCGCTCTACCGTTCTATTACCGCATGGCGGCGGTCTGGGGCGCGCATGAGGGTTCGTTGCTGCTGTGGGCGTTCATCCTCAGTGTCTGGACCGTGGCCGTGACCGTGTTCAGCCGCACGTTGCCGCAGGCAATGATCGCGCGCGTGATCGGCGTCATGGGCCTGATCAGCGTCGGTTTCCTGCTGTTCATGCTGATGACCTCGAATCCCTTCGAGCGCCTGCTGCCTGCCGCACTGGAAGGCCGCGACCTCAATCCGCTGCTGCAGGATCCCGGCATGGTCATGCATCCGCCGATGCTGTACATGGGTTATGTCGGCTTCTCCGTGGCCTTCGCCTTCGCCATCGCCGCCCTGCTCGGCGGTCATCTCGATTCCACCTGGGCGCGCTGGTCGCGACCCTGGACCATCATCTCCTGGACCTTTCTCACTACCGGTATCGCACTCGGCAGCTGGTGGGCCTATAACGAACTCGGCTGGGGCGGCTGGTGGTTCTGGGACCCGGTCGAGAATGCCTCGTTCATGCCCTGGCTGGTCGGCACGGCGCTGATCCATTCGCTGGCGGTGACCGAAAAACGCGGCGCGTTCAAACCCTGGACGGTGCTGCTGGCGATCTTCGCCTTCTCGTTGTCGCTGCTCGGAACCTTCCTGGTACGCTCCGGCGTGCTGGTGTCGGTACATGCCTTCGCCACCGATCCGCGCCGCGGTGTTTTCATTCTGGCGTTCCTCTCCGCGGTGATCGGCAGCTCGCTGGCGCTGTACGCCTGGCGTGCGCCGCGCGTGAAGAGCGGCGGCACCTTCTCGGGCTTTTCGCGTGAATCACTGCTGTTGGTCAACAACGTGATCCTGGTGACGGCAGCGATCAGCGTGCTACTCGGCACCTTGTATCCGCTGATACTCGATGCGCTCAACCTGGGCAAGATCTCCGTCGGGCCACCCTACTTCTCCGCGGTATTCGTGCCGCTGATGCTACCGCTCGCTGTCCTGATTGGCGTCGGACCGATCACCCGCTGGAAACAGGATGATGCGGGCAGCGTCCTGCGCCGACTGATACCGATGCTGATCGGTGTCACCATCAGTGGACTCGCCGTGCTCTACGTATTGACTCGACACATGAGCATCATGACCTCGGTCAGTGTGGTGATCGGGCTGTGGGTGATAGTCACCGCCCTGCGTACTCTGTTCGAACGCGCTCGCAAAGGCCAGGGCGGCTGGCTCGGTCTGCCACGCGCCTTCATCGGCATGACGCTGGCGCATTTAGGTGTCGGCGTGTTCATCCTCGGTGTAACGCTGACCGGCGCCTACAGTATCGAAAAAGACCTGCGCATGGATCGCGGCAGCACGGTGATCATCGCCGGGTATACCTTCACCTTCGAAGGCGTCAAGCAGATCCCCGGACCGAACTACACCGCCAACCAGGGCACCATGCATGTGACCCGCAACGGCAAGGAGATCGCCGTACTCCACCCGCAGAAGCGTACCTATCTTGTGCAGACCATGCCGATGACCGAATCGTCCATCGACATCGGTTTTTTCAGGGATCTGTATGTCTCTCTAGGCGAGCCGGTCGACAACGGGGCCTGGAGCGTGCGCGTGTATTACAAACCGTTTATTCGCTGGATCTGGTCCGGTGCGCTGATCATGGCACTGGGTGGTGTGTTCGCGGCCAGCGACCGACGCTATCGCATCGCGGTGCGCAACAAGGCCACGCTGGAACCGAACGCCGCGGCTGCGCGTGCGTGACATCTTTATCGGTAGCCGCAGAGGCGCAGAGGTCGCAGAGAGGACAATATCGATGCGGCCCAGCCCTCACCCGTATCCTCTGAGCATCTGCGCCTCTGCGGCCCATACCCGGATGAGTCCCTAACAACCATGACACGTTATCTATTACCGCTGGGCATCTTCGGCGCGCTGGTCGCGCTGTTGTTCGTCGGCCTGAGTCTGAACCCGCGCGAGGTGCCCTCGCCGCTGATCAACAAGCCGGCACCGACCTTCAGCTTGCCTGAACTGCAGGATCCCGGCAAAAAACTGTCGCGACAGGATCTGCTCGGAAAAGTCTACCTGCTCAATGTGTGGGCCTCGTGGTGCGTCTCGTGCCGCGACGAACAACCGGTACTGACCGAGTTCTCGCGCAGCAAGCAGGTCGACATTTACGGGCTGAATTACAAGGATCAACGAGATGATGCCAAACGCTGGCTGAAGGTGTTCGGAGACCCCTATGTCGCCAGCGCCGTCGACGCCGACGGCCGCGTCGGCATCGATTGGGGTGTGTACGGCGTACCGGAAACCTTCGTAGTCGATCGCAGCGGCGTGATTCGCTACAAACATATCGGCCCGGCGACGATGAATGACCTCACTACCAAGATCATGCCGATCGTGCGTAAATTACAGGCGGAACCGTGATGGATGTCAAGACTGTTTTATACGGCCGCAGGGGTGCAGAGGGTGCAGAGACGAATATAAATAGATTGATGCAAATGCCCGATGGATCCACACCCGCCCAGCATGCAAGGCTGAAATATTTTCTCTGCGTCCTCTGCGCCGCCGCGGCCATCCTGTTCTTGTCGGGAATACCGCAAGCCGCCTCGGCCGCCAAGCTCGACGGCATTGATCTGCCGGAACAGTACGAGGGCCGCTACAAGGCGCTCATCGATCAGTTGCGCTGTCTGGTCTGCCAGAATGAAACGTTGGCCGATTCCGAGGCCGACCTGGCCGCCGACCTGCGCCGCGAGATCCGCGAAAAGATGGTCCAAGGCCAGAGCGACAAGCAAATCAGGGATTTTCTGGTGGCGCGCTATGGCGACTTCGTGCTCTACAAACCGCCGGTAAAGGCCACCACACTGATGCTGTGGTACGGGCCGTTCGCCTTGCTGGCCCTCGGTGTGCTGATCGCCGTGATCACGATCCGGCGGCGCGGGCGCCGTACACCGGAAACAATCAATGACGAACAACACCGCCAGGTACAGGCTTTACTGCGCCGGCAGGACGAGGGAAAAAATTCATGACGCTTTGGATGATATTCGCGGCGATGCTCGTCGTCGCGCTGCTGTTTGTATTGCCGCCGTTACTAACACAAGCCCGCCCCACAGGCCCGGGCCAAAACGAACTCAATATCGTTCTGCACCGCAAACGTCTCTCCGAACTCGAAGCTGA
>JBBQDK010000177.1:0-4428 GCA_038319625.1 Gammaproteobacteria bacterium | reverse complement strand
TCAAGGACTTGCAAGACCCGGTGCCAAAGGGCTCGCACGGCTCAGGTCAGAGTTGATGAGACTGGCCAACTTCACTGCCAAAGTTCTTGCGACTGGACTTCCTGCGTGAAGTCTGCGCGGTGCATCCTGAACATCAGGATGCGACCGCCGCCTGTCTTTGACCAATCGGCTTCCGCGAAACGCGGTTCAGTTATCAGGAGCGCCGTCCCCACCGGCTGTCACCTGCACCGGGTATTCCCTAGCTCTGAAATGTTTGTGCCATGGGTATATTTCGTCAAAGTCTTCAGTACACGCAAATTGTGTTCACTCAAGAGTTGAGTGATGCAGCGAACTGTCTCATCCCTCTCTGGGTTGTGACCGGCCATAAGGAAACCATAGATGAACCAGCAAACCTCGACCAACGATGCCCCACGCTTGGACGACATGTCCACCTTCGACAAAGTGGCGAAGATCGTGGCTTCCGATGACGAAATCCGCCATGCGGTGGACGAGGCCGACATGCCGTCTTTGTTGGCTGCGCTGGCCATGCTGACGAAGGATTTCGAATTGATCGGCGAGGACCTGAAGCCGCCGACTCCGGCAATGACCTCCACCATTTCGCCTCAGGGCGGCATGAGTATTGAAGCGCTGAGCCGAGCACGGCAATTGGCCACGCGCAAGATCATCGAGTACCGCGATGCGGGTAGCCCTTTCCCGGCCGACCCTTCATCCGAAGTACTCGACCGTGTCGTGCGCTTCATCATCAAGCCTGACCAAGACAGCTGCCTACCGCTGCTGCGGCACGAACTCAACATTCCGCAGGACGTTGGCGCACCCGATTGGACGCTGGACAACATCGCTCCTGGCACCGAGTTCAAGGTAGCCGTTATCGGCGCCGGTGTCTCTGGTCTGGCGGCTGCCTACCGACTGCAGCAGGCTGGGCTGGACTACAGCGTGTTCGAGAAAAACACGGAGGTTGGCGGCGTGTGGTGGGAGAACACCTATCCCGGGTGCCGGCTCGACACGCCGAACTATGCCTACAGTTTGTCCTTCGCTCAGAAGCAGGACTGGCCGCAACAGTTTTCGTGTCAGCCGGAAATCCAGAAGTACCTCGCCAGCGTATCTGCTAGAGGCCAGTTGCGCCCGCGCATCCGGTTCGAAACCGAGGTGATTTCC
Source organism: Gammaproteobacteria bacterium (assembly GCA_038319625.1). Taxonomy (GTDB): domain Bacteria; phylum Pseudomonadota; class Gammaproteobacteria; order JBBQDK01; family JBBQDK01; genus JBBQDK01. The sequence continues at coordinate 3,273 of JBBQDK010000177.1, read as the reverse complement.
ATGGTCTTCGATGAACCCAGCGCGATGTGGGTGCTGACCGCGCGCAACTCTGAAGGTCACATTGACGTGGCGCGCTTCAACGCAGTGATCACTGCAGTCGGCATCCTGAACCGTCCTAGCATCCCAGACTTCAAGGGCCTCGACGGCTTCCAAGGGCAGGTCGTGCACTCGGCCGCTTGGCCGAAGGGCTTGGACCTTGCTGGTAAGCGCGTGGCGCTTATCGGCACTGGCGCGAGCGCCTTCCAGATTGGTCCAGCGGTTGTGGGCGAGGTAAAGAGCCTCACCGTGTTCCAGCGCAATCCGCCGTGGATGCTGCCAACACCAAATTACCACGACGACATCAAGCCCGGGATGATGTGGCTGCTCAAGCACATTCCCTACTACGGGCGCTGGTTCCGCTTCTGGCAGTTCTGGGTGGCGGTCGAAGGTCGCCTGCCTTTGGTGGAAGCAGAGCCGGACTGGGACCACCCGGTGTCGGTGGGTCGCGCCAATGAACAGTTGCGCCAGGAATGCATCGCCGCGCTCGAGCGCCAGTTCTCGCATCGCCCCGATCTGCTTGCCAAGATGACACCGAACTACCCGCCTGGCGGCAAGCGCATGCTGCGCGACAACGGCGTATGGGGCTCTATGCTTCAGCAGCCACACGTAAATCTGGTGAGCGAATCCATCTCGCACCTTGCGGCTGACGGCATCATCACTAAGGATGGTCAATCACACCCCGTGGATGTGATTGTCTGCGCCACCGGATTCAAATCTTCGGACTTCCTGCACCCTATCCGCATCGTGGGCCGCAACGGCCGCGACCTGCATGTTTGGTGGCAAGGCGACTGCCGTGCTTATGTCGGTATCACCGTCCCCGGATTCCCGAATTTATTTATGACTGGCGGACCCAACACGGCAGTGGTAGTCAATGGTAGCGCTATTTTTTCTTCAGAATGCCAAGTCGAATACTCTCTGAAGGCCATCAAATACCTGATTGAGAATCAGTTGGGTGCGCTGGACTGCAAAATGGCACCGTTCAATACCTATAACCAATATGTCGACCAAGGAAATTTGACCAAAGCGTGGGGTGTAGCACGCACCAGCAGTTGGTATAAAAATGCTGCGGGCAGAGCTTCCCAAACTTGGCCGTTTGGACTGCTTGATTATTGGATGCTAACGTCAGATGTCAAATTTGACGACTACGAAAAGCTACCTGTAAATCGTCAATTTGATAGGGTACAAGTACCATGCCCTGCTTAATTCCGGCGCAATCAATCGATATCCGTTCGATTGACAAGTTTGAGCATCAAGCCCATAAATTGGGACTGCTCCTCGGGACTCAACGGACCGAGCAACCAATGTTGCATCTCCATCACAACCGGCGTGGCTCGAGTGAGCAGGTCCCGCCCCTCGTCGGTCAGAAACAGAACGCGCAGGCGACGGTCGGCGTTGGAAGCCTCGCGGGTGATCAAGCCCCGGGCCTCCAGTCGGTAAATGACACCTGCCATGGTCGAGGTGTCCAGTGCGATGTCGCGCGACATCGCACTCTGATCCGCCCCAGGCTTGCGCTCGATTGCGGCCAGCGCCGCCCACTGCAGAGGCGTCAGGCCAAAGGGCTCTGCTTCCAAGCTGAACTTGGCCACGGCTATCTGGTGAAGCCGACGAAACAGATGGCCCGGATACTCTTGAAGGTTGTTCTGGATCGGCGTGGAATTGGACATTGCGGAAAATGAAGATGGATCGCTGCATAAAGAGTCAGAGCGGTTTATTTTAGACCGGACGATTCAGATGACACAAGTATAAAAATGCATGGAGATGAAATCGATGTTTTCGCTCAGTTGGCCCGACGTGAATCATTGCAGAACGAGATTGAGGCGTGGTGGGAAAGGGATGCCCCTGCTTTATTTGCATGGGGCAAATGGGGTGCCGCACGTGCCTGAATTCTTAAACGAACTTCTCGTGGATTGGGATGTATTGGTCCCTGAGCATCCCGGTTTTGGTGAATCGGATGATCCCGATTGGCTGGAAAACATGGATGATCTGGCATATTTTTATCTGGATTGGCTGGACCAACTTGGCTTCGAGCGAGTGCATGTTGTGGGAAGTTCGCTTGGCGGATGGCTCACCATGGAACTGGCGATCCGCCAACCGCAGCGTTTCGCCTCGCTCACACTTATTGGCAGCGCTGGTTTAGTACCGCCGCCGCCCGGGGTTCAACACAACATGTTCCGCTGGACACCAGCGGAACTCGTGAGCAATACCTTCCACGATGACTCCTTCGTGCAGGCCGCGATGGTTGCACCGCCAGATACGGAAATCGCCGCTAAGAACCGCCACACGATCACGCGTCTGGGATGGCAGCCTCGCCTGCACCACCCGATGCTGCGCAAGCGTCTGCACAGGCTGACCATGCCCGTCTTTGTCGCTTGGGGCGCTCAAGACAAGGTGTTGCCGGTTACCCAGTTGCCTGAATTCCAGCGTCTGATTCCGCACGCTGAAGTTCGCACCTACGCTGCGTGCGGCCACCTCCCGCAGGTCGAGCAAAAGGATGCTTTCACTCAAGACCTCCTGCAGTTCCTCCGTTCCGTCTGACTCATCAGGAAAGCCTCACAACCATGCTGGCAGGACAACTCATCAACGGCATCGTCAGCGGTGCCATGTACGCGCTTGTGGCGATCGGCTTTTCGCTCGTCATCGGCGTGCTCGACAAACTCAACTTCGCTCACCCCGAGGTTTTCATGTTTGGCGGTTTCGCCGCACTGGTTTCGTTCGCCTACATGCCACTGCCGTTGGCATTCCTGGTGGTGTTTTTGGTGGGGGGCATCATGGGCCTGTTCACAGAGTTCATCGCATTCCGTCGTTTCGGTAGCGCAGACGCCAAGATCACCGCCGCGTTGGCCTCTATGGCGCTGGGACTGATCGTCACCGACCTCGTGCACAAGTGGTGGGGTACCGAACCCATGCCGGTCACGCTGCCCCCTGGCTGGCTGCAGAACAGTCAGCAGATCTTTGGCGTGTCAGTGCTGAACCTGCAGTTCGTAATCTTGGGTGTCACGTTCACGCTGATGGCATCGTTGCACCTGGTGCTTCAGCGGACAAGAATGGGCAGACAAATCCGCGCGCTCGCCGAATCAAGCACCTCTGCCTCGCTGCTGGGAATCAACGTCAAGCGCGTCACCCAGTCCGTGTTTTTCATCTCGTCGGCGCTTGCCGCAGTGGGCGGGCTGCTGCTGGCGTTGCGCGGCGGCGCAGCCAGCTCCGACATCGGCCTCACCTTCGGCCTGAAGGCGT
>JBBQDK010000176.1:0-4447 GCA_038319625.1 Gammaproteobacteria bacterium | reverse complement strand
GGCATGCTGCAGGCCGGCAAGCTGCGTGTGCTGGCGCTGTTCGACAAGCCCGATCCACTCGAAGGTCCCTATTTCGAAGAGACCTATTACATCGCACCGTCACGACTCGATCCCGATGCGCAGGCGCTGGTGCATGAGCGGGTGGCGCAAGCTTGCGCCGCCTATGGTCTGATTACCGGCCCGGTGCACGCCGAGTTGCGGTTGCACGAGGGCGAGGCATGGCTTCTGGAAGTTGCCGCGCGCACCATCGGTGGACAATGCGCGCGCCTGCTGCGTTATGGCACCGGCCATGGTTTGGAAGAGCAGGTAATCGCCGCGGCGCTCGGGCAGACGCTGGTCATGGACGGCGACAGTGGCGCCGCCGGCGTGCTGATGATCCCCATTCCGCGCGCCGGGATATTGCGGCGCGTGGAAGGCTTGCTCGCCGCACAACGCGTGCCGTACATCGAAGACATCGAGATCAGTGTACGCGAAGGATACGAATTGGTACCGCTGCCGGAAGGTGCGAGTTATCTCGGTTTCATCTTCGCCCGTGCAGACACGCCCGCGTTCGTCGAACAGGCATTGCGCGCAGCGCATGCCTGTTTGCATATTGTGGTCGCGCCGGTTTGGAAAGTGGAGAGTGGCGCGGGTGTGGAGCGGTATGCCGGAATCGAACGGTCTAGTGCACCATAAAGTACAAGATTAAATCTTGTGCCGCGACTGGTCTGGCAGGTTGCGTGAGCGACGCTCACCCACCCCGGTTATTTATTTTTTGCTGCCTTGTGCCTTGAAGCCTTCCGGTAGGCCGCCCATGGCGCCTTCATTGAACAGAAAGCCAATCATGTGCTGCTCGATCACCTGGATACTCGCCGCATCAGCGGAACTCAAACCGTTCTCATTGATGATCATGGTCAGACGTTCCAGCCACTGCTTCCAACCTTCCTTCGACACGTTTTCATAGATACGCTCACCCAGCGGGCCTGGGTGCGGTGGCGCATCCAGGCCTTCGGCCTCACGTTTCAGAACAACACAGGTGACCATTCGGGTCATGGCGATTACCTCGATTCGTTATGGGTCGGTGCGGCGTGCGGCTGGCGGGGTTAGAACGGTTTGACCACGGCGAGCAGTACGACGACTATCAGGACCAGTACGGGTGCTTCATTGAGCCAACGGTAAAACACATGGGTGTGTCGATTGCGGTCATGTTTGAAGTCCTGCAACAACTGTCCACAGTATATATGATAGCCGATCAACAACGCGACCAGGACGAGCTTGATGGGTAACCACCAGGTACTGGAATAGGCAGCCCAAGCGTAGTCATACAGCATCCAGCATCCCAGCGCGATGGTAATGACGGCACCCGGTGTCATGATGCCGTAGAAAAGCTTCCGCTCCATGATCTTGAAGCGCTCGTTGCTGAGGGGATCGTCGCTCATGGCGTGATAGACATACAGGCGCGGCAGATAAAACAGCCCGGCGAACCAGGTCACCATGAAGATGATGTGGAATCCTTTAATCCAGAGCATGGTGGTGGTTTGTAGCGGTGAGGGCGGCTTGATCGGTGTGTCGCGCCGCCGGTGGCAGCAGTGCGAGGATGGCCTTGTGCATACGCCCGGCATTCATGCTGCCGACGATGCGTTTCACCCCGTGGCCCTCGGCGTCGAACAGAAACGTGGTGGGTGTAGCGTCGATCCCGCCAAAGGCCGCCCCGGTTTTTCCCATCGGGTCGAGCACGATGCTGTAGGGCAACTGCCGTTCACGTGTCAGTGCCAACACGCGGTCCGGCGGGTCGTAGGGCATGGCGATGGCCAGGATGATCAGGCCCTTTGGGCCCAGTTCGCGCTGCAGCGCGATCAGATCCGGGATTTCACGCAGGCAAGGCCCGCAGGTAATGGACCAGAAGCTCACCAGCACCGGATGACCGCGTAGCGCCGCGCCATCAAGTTGGTGGTCCGTAATGGTCGTGAATGTCACGGCGGGCAACTGTGCCGGCGGTTCACTAGGCATAAAACGCAGGACGAGCACGATGCCCACGGCGAGCCACGGCAGGACGATTTGCCAGGATGGCAGCCTGATATTCATGGGCGGAAAGAATAGCATGACGCTGTCGAACGCAAACAAGTCACCAACATGTCACGGACTGGATGGCAGCAGGGCCATACTGTGGCGGCCGGGTTTTTGGCAGGCGGCGGCGAACCCTGTAATATGCTTGTACATTTCCAGATAACTTCAGGTTGCGGGCACAATGATCAAGGTGGGTATAGTGGGCGGCACCGGATATACCGGTGTGGAATTGCTGCGGTTGCTGGCGGTGCACCCTGACGTCAGTCTCGCGGTGATAACCTCGCGTGGCGAAGCCGGTACCGCGGTATCCGACCTGTTTCCGAACTTGCGCGGGTATGTGAGCCTGAGTTTCACCGAGCCTGATGTCAAGGCGATGACCGCCTGTGATCTGGTGTTCTTCGCCACACCCAATGGTGCGGCGATGAAGATGGTGCCTGAGTTGCTAGCGGCGGGGGTGAAGGTTATCGATTTGGCGGCCGATTTCCGCCTCCAGGATCCGGCGCAGTGGCAACAGTGGTACGGCATGCCGCATGCCTGCTCGGAATTGTTGCAGGAGGCCGTCTATGGGTTGCCCGAGGTCAATCGCACTGCACTGCGCCAGGCACGACTGGTGGCCAATCCCGGCTGCTATCCGACGGCGGTGCAACTCGGATTCCTGCCGCTGGTCGAACACGGTCTGGTGGATCTCGATCATCTGGTGGCCGATGTCAAGTCCGGGACCAGTGGTGCCGGGCGCAAGGCGGTTGTGGGCATGCTGATGAGCGAGGCCGGCGAGAGTTTCAAGGCCTACGCGGTCCCCGGTCACCGGCACCTGCCCGAGATCCGTCAGGGCTTGAGCGGTGCGGCTGGACAGGCGGTGGGGCTGACTTTCGTACCTCATCTGTTGCCGATGATCCGGGGCATTCATGCCACGCTTTATGCAAGGCTGAAGAATACAGATGTTGATTTACAAGCCTTGTTCGAGCAGCGTTATGCCGACGAGCCCTTTGTCGACGTACTGCCCGCGGGCGGGCACCCGGACACCCGCAGTGTACGCGGAGCTAATACCTGTCGGCTGGCTGTGCACCGTCCACAGGACGGCGACACGGTAGTGGTGCTGGCGGTAATCGACAATCTGGTGAAGGGGGCGGCCGGACAGGCGGTGCAGAACATGAATCTCATGTTCGGCCTGGATGAACGTGCCGGTTTGGGTGGTATTGCGCTGCTGCCTTGATAGTGTGAACCAGGGCTGCACTTTTACAGCCGAGGTGGCTTAGGCTAGGCTGATCGGGGCTGAGTCGCCGCAGAGATTACGAAGTGGCCCGCGTGCAGCGCAATCATTGTCAATCCAGGCGTTCAATAAACAATGGAGAATCGACACATGTGGGGAAGCAATCTTGGTAAAGGCCAACAGACGCAACAGAAGTCTTCCAATATCGATACGCTGATCGGTCAACAAGCTGAATTGCAGGGTGACCTTACTTTCAGCGGCATCCTGCACATCGATGGCGCCATCAAGGGCAATGTCAACGCCGCGCCGGACAGTGCCGCGATGCTCACACTCAGCGAGAGCGGCAGCATTGAGGGGCAGGTGCAGGCCCCGAGCATGATCCTCAACGGTACGGTGGTCGGAGATGTTCATTCTTCCGATCGCGTGGAGTTGACGGCGCGTGCCCGGATCACGGGCAATATCTATTACAACCTGATCGAAATGGCCATGGGTGCCGAGGTCAATGGCCAACTCATTCACCGTGCCGAGACCCAGAAACCGGTGTTGGCCTTGGATCACGAACAGCAGCGTGACAAGCACTAGCTGGCCAGGTCGACGACATAGTAGTTGACTAAATCACTGGGTAAATATAATATTAGAAATCGCTGATTAATTGTCCAGCCCGCATAGGCGTGAACCCAGAGTCCTGAGAGCCTGAACGTCAGCTTTCCCGGAAATGTGGTCTCTCCAATCGATCAGAGTTCCTTGGTCTATGCTTCCAGAATTGCCTGTGTACAGGAGATGCTCATGAGTACCCCCGCGACTGAAATGCCGTCCCCGCTGATCTTCACCGACACTGCCGCCCGCAAGGTCAAGGAATTGATCGTACAGGAAGACAATCCCAAGCTCATGCTGCGCGTCTTCGTGCAGGGTGGCGGCTGCTCCGGCTTCCAGTATGGCTTTACCTTTGACGAAAGTGTCAATGAAGGCGATATGGAAGTCGAGAAGGAAGGCGTCAAGCTGCTCATCGACCCGATGAGTTTCCAATATCTTATGGGTGCGGAGATCGACTACTCCGAAGGTCTGGAGGGTGCCCAATTTGTGATTCGTAACCCGAATGCCGCAACTACCTGCGGTTGCGGTTCGTCTTTCAACGTCTGACTGCGGTATTACGTGGCTCGCAGCGGGGGGGGGCCCCCCCCCCCCCCCCCC
>JBBQDK010000175.1:0-4495 GCA_038319625.1 Gammaproteobacteria bacterium | reverse complement strand
CGTGCTGCCGACAACCAGCACGCTGTCCAGTTTTTCCAGTTCGGCAATAGACATCCCCAGCCAGGGGGCACCCTGCAGATTGGCATCGGCGCTGAAATCAGACTGGCGCAGACGGTGATCGACGTTGCCGTTGCCTATGCCATGCATCAGCTTCTGCAGCAGGTAAAGTTCTTCCACGGTGGCATGCGGCGAAGCCAGCGCACCGATCTGTGCATCGCCATTCTCGGTGCGGACACGTTTCAATCCGCCGGCAACGGCTTCCAGCGCTTCGGGCCAATCGCATTCCCGCCACTCGCCGTAGCGCTTGACCATAGGGCGCTGCAGACGCTCGGGCGAATTCAGGCCTTCGTAGGCGAAGCGATCCTTGTCCGATAGCCAGCATTCGTTGATTTCCTCATTGTCGCGCGGCAACACGCGGAATACGCGGTTGTTCTTGGTTTCCACGGCAAGATTGGCACCCAGCCCGTCATGAGGGCTAATCGATGGCCGCGTAGTCAGCTCCCAGCCGCGTGCACTGTAGCGGAACGGCTTGCTGGTGAGTGCGCCCACCGGGCACAAGTCGATGATGTTGCCCGACAGCTCGGAGCCGATCGAACTCTCGATGAAGGTCGTGATTTCAGAATGTTCGCCGCGACCGATCTGCCCCATTTCCATAATGCCGGCAATCTCCTGGCCAAAACGCACACAGCGGGTACAGTGGATGCAACGCGTCATGTCGGTGGAAATCAGCGGGCCGATATTCTTGTTCAACACCACGCGTTTTTCCTCGGCATAGCGTGAGTTGCCCATGCCGTAACCCACTGCGAGGTCTTGCAACTGACACTCGCCGCCCTGATCGCAGATCGGACACTCGAGGGGGTGATTGATGAGGAGGAACTCCATCACCGCTTTCTGTGCCTTGAGCGCAGCCTCGGAGCGCGTCATCACCTTCATCCCGTCGGTCACCGGCGTGGCGCAGGCCGGCATCGGCTTGGGCGCCTTTTCGACCTGGACCAGACACATGCGGCAGTTTGCGGCGACGGAAAGCTTCTTGTGGTAGCAGAAGCGCGGGATATAGATGCCCGCCGCATCAGCTGCTTCCATAACGGAGCAGCCCTGCTCGACCGTTAACTGTTTACCGTCTATTTCGATATTTAGCATGTCAATTTAAACCATGCACTTCTTGTGCTGAATGTGATGTTCGAATTCGTGGTGGAAATGCTTGAGCATTCCCTGAACAGGCATCGCCGCGGCTTCACCCAGAGCGCAGATCGTCCGGCCTGCGATGTTCCCGGCCACAGAGTCGAGCAGATCCAGATCTTCCGGCCTACCCAGCCCGTGCTCAATACGATGAATAACTCGATACAACCAGCCGGTGCCCTCGCGGCAGGGCGTGCACTGGCCGCAGGATTCCTCGAAGTAGAAATAGGATAGGCGTTCCAGCGCACGCACCATGCACACCGTGTCATCCATCACGATCACCGAACCCGCCCCCAGATAAGAGCCGGCCTGGGCGATGGAGTCGTAGTCCATGGTAAGTTGCATCATGATCTCCGCCGGCAGTACAGGCACCGAGGATCCGCCGGGAATGACCGCTTTCAGCTTGCGTCCGCCCTTAACCCCGCCCGCCATTGCCAGCAGTTCCGAAAACGGTGTGCCCATGGCAACTTCGTAGTTGCCTGGCTTGCCGACATGGCCGGAAACGGAAAAAATCTTGGTGCCGCCGTTGTTGGGCTTGCCCAGTTCGAGGAATTTCTGGCCGCCATGCTTGACGATGTAGGGGACGGAGGCCAGCGTCTCGGTATTGTTGATCGTGGTGGGTTTGCCATAGAGGCCGAAACTCGCCGGGAACGGCGGTTTGAAGCGCGGCTGCCCCTTCTTGCCCTCGATCGACTCGAGCAGCGCGGTTTCTTCTCCACACACATAGGCGCCGAAACCGTGGTGGGCATGGATATCGAAATCCAAGCCGCTGCCCAAAATATTTTTGCCCAGCAGGCCGGCGGCACGCGCCTCATCCAGGGCCTCCTCGAAGCGCTCGTAGGCTTCCCAGATCTCTCCGTGGATGTAGTTATAACCCACTTTCGCGCCCAGCGTATAGCCCCCGATGATCATGCCCTCGATCAGCTGGTGCGGGTTGTACAGGATGATGTCGCGGTCTTTGAAAGTACCTGGCTCGCCTTCGTCGCTGTTGCAGACAAGGTATTTATCGCCTTCATAGTTGCGCGGCATGAAGCTCCACTTCAGGCCGGTGGGGAAGCCCGCACCACCACGCCCGCGCAGCGCGCTGATCTTGAGCTGATTGATGATTTCATCAGGCGGCATTTTCTCGGCCAGCACCTTTTTCAGGGTATCGTAACCGCCGACGGACAAATAATTCGCCAGCTTCCACGATTCCGGCAGGTGGATGGAGTGAAAAATGACTTCGTTTTGTCCCTTAGGGGTATTTGCCATGATTTAGTCCAACTCCGCCAGAATCGTGTCTATCGTTTCGGGCGAGAGATTGGCGCATATCTTCTTGTTATTGAGCTGGAACAGCGGGGCATCGCCACAGGCGCCCATGCACTCGCCTTCCTTGAGCGTGAAGCGTCCATCCGGTGTCGTCTCGCCAAAACCAATACCCAGTTTACGCTGCAGATATTCCACCGCCGATTCGGCGCCCATCAGGGTGCAGGACAGATTGGTGCAGACCGTGATCTTGTGCTTGCCGACCGGCTTCAGGTCGTACATGTTGTAGAAGGTCGCCACCTCCTGTGCCGCGATGGGCTGCATGTCCAAATAATGAGCGACAAACGCGATGGTTTCAGGCGCGAGCCAGCCCATTTCATCCTGGGCAATGCGCAGCGCCGACATCACAGCCGACTGCTTGCGGTCGGTGGGATATTTGGCGACCTCGCGGTCTATCTTCTTGAGCGATTCAGGCGATAACATTAGCGGTCAATTTCCCCGAATACAATATCGAAAGTCCCCATCAGCGCCACCACGTCGGCGATCATGTGGCCACGCGCCATCTCGTCCATCGCAGACATGTGCGAAAAGCCGGGGGCGCGGATCTTCATGCGGTAAGGTTTGTTGGCACCATCGGAAACCAGGTAGATGCCGAATTCACCCTTGGGATGCTCCACCGCCGCATAGACTTCTCCCTCCGGCACATGCATGCCTTCGGTAAAGAGTTTGAAGTGGTGGATCAACTCCTCCATGTTCTGCTTCATACCGACGCGCGAAGGTGGCGCCACCTTATGGTTGTCGGTGATCACCGGGCCGGGATTCTTGCGCAGCCAGGCCACGCACTGCTTGATGATGCGATTGGCCTGCCGCATTTCCTCCATGCGCACCAGATAGCGGTCATAGCAGTCGCCGTTGACGCCGACCGGAATGTCGAAATCCACCTTGTCATAAACTTCGTAGGGCTGTTTCTTGCGCAGATCCCAGGCCACTCCGGAGCCGCGCAACATGGGGCCAGTCAGCCCCAAGGCCATGGCGCGTTCGGGCGTTACCACACCGATGCCGACGGTGCGCTGTTTCCAGATGCGGTTGTCGGTGAGCAGGGTTTCATACTCATCCACACAGACCGGGAAGCGGTTGGTGAAATCTTCAATGAAATCCAGCATAGAGCCATGGCGATTATCGTTCATCGCGGCCACCTGCTGCGCGTTGTGGACCTTCATCTTCGACACCTCATACAGCGGCATCGAGTACGGCAGGTCGCGGTAAACGCCGCCCGGACGGTAGTAGGCGGCGTGCAGGCGCGCGCCCGATACGGCCTCGTAGATGTCCATCAGGTCTTCACGCTCGCGGAAGGTGTAGAGAAACATCGTCATGGCGCCGATGTCCAGACCGTGCGCTCCCAGCCACAGCAGATGATTGAGGAGGCGGGTTATTTCATCGAACATCACACGGATGTACTGGGCGCGAATCGGCACCTCGATGCCCAGCAGCTTCTCTGTCGCCATCACATAAGCGTGCTCGTTGCACATCATGGATACGTAGTCGAGGCGGTCCATATAAGGCATCGCCTGGAGGAAGGTCTTGTGCTCGGCGAGCTTTTCGGTGGCGCGGTGCAGGAGACCGATATGCGGGTCGGCGCGCTGCACCACCTCGCCGTCCAGTTCCAGCACCATGCGCAGCACACCGTGCGCAGACGGGTGCTGCGGCCCGAAATTCAGCGTGTAATTCCGGATATCAGCCACCGTAGCCCTCCTCGCGTACAATCCGTGGCGTCAATTCGCGCGGCTCGACTGTCACCGGCTGATAGATCACACGACGCTGCTCCGGGTCATAGCGCATCTCGACGTTGCCGCTAATCGGGAAATCCTTGCGGAAAGGATGCCCGATAAAGCCGTAATCGCTGAGGATGCGGCGCAGGTCGGGATGGCCGTTGAAGATAACGCCGTACAAATCGAAAGCCTCCCGTTCGAACCAGTTTGCCCCGGACCAGATGCCCGACACCGAATCAACCATCGGAAAATCATCGTCGGCGGGGTAAACCTTCAGGCGCACGCGCTGATTGTTGCTCACC
>JBBQDK010000174.1:0-4535 GCA_038319625.1 Gammaproteobacteria bacterium | reverse complement strand
TGCTGATACCGCATGAAGCCGAAGTCGTCGCCCGCGAGCAGGAATCTTCCAACATCTTCAGTCTGCGTTTGCGTCTGGCGGATGACGCGCTGCGCAAGTCGTTCCGGTATGCGCCGGGGCAATTCAACATGCTGTATCTGTACGGAGTCGGCGAGATACCGGTGTCCATCGTCAATGACGAGCAGCAGGGTGAGGAGTTGCTGCATACCTTGCGTTCGCTCGGCCGCGTGACACGCGGTCTCGCGCAGCTCAAGGTCGGTGATCGCGTCGGTGTGCGCGGGCCTTACGGCCGCGGATGGCCGCTGCAGGCGGCGCAGGGCAGGAATGTGCTGGTGGTTACCGGTGGCCTGGGTTGCGCGCCGGTAGTCGCTGTTATTTATCATGTGCTGCGTCACCGCAGCCAGTACGGTCATCTGACCATCATCCAGGGCGTGCGCCATTCCGACGATCTGATCTGGCGCGAACAATATGACCGCTGGCGCACCGAGCCCGATACGACCGTGCTGCTGGCTGCCGACAAGGCCGAGCCGGGCTGGTCGTGGCATGTCGGCCTGGTGACGGAATTGTTTCGTGATATGGAATTCGACTCGCAGACCACCATGGCCATGCTGTGCGGCCCCGAGATAATGATGCGCGCTTCTGCCGAACAGCTCTGCGCGCGCGGATTGCCGGAATCGGCGCTGTATCTGAGCATGGAGCGCAACATGCAATGCGCGGTGGCGCAATGCGGACACTGTCAGTTCGGCAGCCGTTTCGTCTGCCGCGACGGACCGGTGTTCGTCTATCCGGATATCAAGCTGTTGCTCGGTGTCGCGGGATTCTGAATAACAAACGACGGTATGGATGAGGCCATGAAACCGAAAATCGCGGTTCACAAATTTACCTCCTGCGACGGCTGCCAGCTGGCGTTCCTGAATCTCGGTGAACAATTGCTGGATGTCTTCGAACTCGCCGACATCGTGCATTTCGCCGAGGCCGGTGTCATCGACCCCGAGGTGCCGGTGGACGTGGCCTTTGTCGAAGGTAGCATCAGCACACCGCATGAACTCGAACGCATCGGGAAAATTCGTGCCAACAGTAAATACCTGGTTGCCATCGGGGCCTGCGCCACGGCCGGTGGCTTACAGGCCTTGCGTAACGGCGCGCACAGCACGGAGTGGATGGGACAGATCTATGCCAGCCCGCAGCACATCGACACACTTTCCGAGGCCACGGCAATTGCCAAACACGTCAAGGTCGATCTCGAACTGTGGGGCTGTCCTGTCAACGGTCGTCAGGTGCTTGCTGCATTGCGTTCCCTGTTGTTCGGTGTGGCTCCGCACGATCACGCCGACAAGGTGTGCGCCGAATGCAAACGTCAGAACACCGTGTGCCTGCTGGTCACGCAAGGCGTACCCTGCATGGGCCCGGTGACACGTACCGGCTGCGGTGCGTTGTGCCCGAGTTTCGGGCGCGACTGTTATGCCTGTTATGGTCCGGCTGAAACCAGCAACACCGAATCACTGGCGCGACGCTTCGCCGGCCTGGGCCTGTTGCCGGTAGAGGTTGCACGGCGCTTCCGTTTCATCAACAGTGCCGCGCCGGCGTTTGCGCAGGTCTGGCAAGGGGCCGGCGAGGACAGTCGGAAATGAATATGTATTTGACCCTCTCCCGGCCCTTCCGGCCACCCTCTCCCGCAAGCGGGAGAGGGGATAGAGGAGAGATTGGTGTTTTTACGGTTGAACACTTGGAACTGTTATGAGTAAAACCGAATTGCGTATCAATGTACCGGTGTTGGCGCGTGTCGAAGGCGAAGGCGCGCTGGAGCTGGAAGTTGCCGACGGGCGCATCGCCGCGCTGCGTTTGCGCATTTTCGAGCCGCCGCGCCTGTTCGAGAAATTCCTCGAAGGGCGCAGCTATGCGGAAGTACCGGACATGACGGCGCGTATCTGTGGTATCTGTCCGGTGGCTTATCAGATGAGCGCGGTACATGCCATTGAATCGATCTTCGGTGTGGAGTCCGGCCCCTGGGTACGCGACATGCGCCGCTTGTTTTACTGCGGCGAATGGATAGAAAGTCACGCATTGCATATTCATCTGCTGGCTTTGCCCGATTTTCTCGGTTTTGCAAACGCACCGGCGATGGCGCGCGTGCATCCCGGGGAGGTACGGCGCGGCCTGCATTTGCAGGCGCTCGGCAACGATATCATTCGTTTCCTCGGGGCACGTTCCGTACATCCGGTAGGCGCCTGTGTCGGTGGCTTCACGCATGCGCCGAGCATTGCCGAGGCGGCACTGCTGCGCAACAAACTGTACGCGGCACTGCCTGAGGCCGAAGCCCTGGTACTCTGGATCGCAGGTCTCGACATGCCGGCGGTCGATCAGCAATTCGCTTCGGTGTCGCTACGGCATCCGCAAGAATATCCTTTCAATGAAGGACGTCTGGTGTCCGATGCCGGCCTGGATATTGCCATCGATGAATTCGACGCACATTTCACCGAACATCAGGAGCCGCATTCAACTGCCTTGCATTGTACCTTGCATGGCCAGCCCTATATGGTGGGGCCGCTGGCGCGCCTCAACCTCAATTACGACCGCCTGCCACCTGCGGTACGCGCGCCGCTCGAAGCCACTGCCATTACCTTGCCGAGCCGCAACCCTTTCCATCAGATCCTGGCGCGCGCCGTGGAAATACATTACGCGCTGTGGGAAGCGGTGCGCCTGTTGGATGCCTATCGCGAACCCTCGGCACCACGCGTACCGGTCACGCCGCGTGCCGGTGTCGGCTACGGTTGCACGGAAGCGCCGCGCGGTATCCTCTGGCATCGTTACGAACTCAAGGATGACGGTTCAGTCGCAACCGCACGCATCGTGCCGCCCACCAGTCAGAATCAGGCGCGCATCGAACAGGATCTGCGCCTGTCCATTGAGGCGCTGGGTCTCGACCGGCCGGACGATGAGTTGCGCCAGCGCTGCGAAACCGTGATCCGCAACTACGATCCGTGCATCTCCTGCGCTACGCATTTTCTCGATCTGCGCATCGAACGGCGATGAGCGGCACCTGTATCATCGGGCTGGGTTCCCCGCATGGCGATGATCGGATCGGCTGGGAGTTCGTGCATTTGTTGGAAAACGAAGTCATCGCTGATGATGCATTGCGGTTGCTCACCTGTGCCACGCTCGGCGGTGACTTGCTGGAATGCTGGAAACATGCCGATCTTGCCATCATCATCGACGCCGTACGCGGGGCCGGAGCGCCAGGCACGGTCCGGCGCATTTCTCTGCGTCCCCGGCATGATCCCTCGGTCCCGGAGACGGTACGGGCGCTGAGCAGCCACGGTATCGACCTGCCCGAGCTGATCGATCTCGCAGAGGCGCTCGGTGCGTTGCCGCGCCGCTTGCTCTTGTTCGGCGTCGAAGTCAACGCGTGTACGCCCTTTGGAAGCTTGAGTGCGCCGGTACGCGCCGCGCTGCCCGGTCTGACAAAGGCAGTCCAGGCTGAAATTGCCGCAGCACGCAAACACGACAAAGTGATTTAACCGCTTCCCCACACAATCATCACGCCTGGGTACTGCCCTGCTTGCACAGGAGGGGTGCAGTGTCGATCTGAGACCTGTTTCAATTCTTCACGCTAACCTCTCCCCCATGAATGGGAGAAGGCAATGACTGCAATGACAATGGGTGAAGCGCACGACCTCGCCGCTGATTTTGTACCGCATGGTGCCGCATAAGCAGCTGCCGATAAACTGGCCTGTGACACGGCGGCCTCCGTGTGAACGCGACAATTATTGTAGCAATCTGCAGCATGACAAACGCAGAATATTCCTACGAATTATGGTCTTACTCAGTGAAACCTAGCAGGACCGGGAAGGTGGCAAATCTCGTCTTATTGTTACCTCGCGTGGCAAACCATTGCCGCTGGTGAACTGATTTGAGTGTTTTCAGCATGGCATCGACGATGCAAAAATCGCAGTGTGTTGTTACTTCTTTCCCTACTAATGTAAATCTTTGCAAAGTTACTCGATAACTCATGCAGTCAGTCGACATTTGGCATAGTGGTTGCGTCGTAATTCGTGCGTATTTGCACTCAACAATTCTTGCATCTTTGCATTGGTTGTTAATGAGATCAAACCGCTGCCAACGTCGAAATTGAACCATGGGACAAATGTGAAATTTACGTGAAATTCCAGTTCATCGTGATGGTATGACCTTCGCGTTTTAAATGGCACACATTCCAAAGGAGCACAACGATGACCGTTTCAAGTATTGATAGCAGTCTGATGAATTACACACCGGTCAATGCGACCAATTCGATACCCGCCGCCAGCACGGACAGTGACAGCGACAATGATGGCAGTAGCGGTGGTACCACCCGTGTCCACCACGGACATCACAGACACGGCGGCGGGGCGATGATGCAAAGTCTGATGCAGGCACTCAGCCAGTCAGGTCTGACCTCCGCTTCCGGGACATCGGCTTCTGGCAGTCAAAGCAACCCGACGGCAGATAACGGCGGCAACAGTGATTCTTCGGGTGTATCTGGTGCCACGGATACG
>JBBQDK010000173.1:0-4579 GCA_038319625.1 Gammaproteobacteria bacterium | reverse complement strand
CCCGGTCGGATCATCACAGATACTTGCGCAGTGCATCATCCAGCTTGCCCTGTGCCTCCAGTAGCATCTCGCAGACATCGCGTGCCGCGCCGCGTCCGCCGCGGCTCGGGGTCTGCCAGTGGGCGAGTATTTTCACCAACTCGTGCGCAACCTTCACGGCGATCGCGAGACCGACCTGGAGCATCACCGGCAGGTCCACCACATCGTCGCCAACATAGGCGACCTGACTGTCATCGAGACCCAGCTTGCCGCGCAGTGCGGCGTAGGCCGGCGCCTTGTCGCGCGCTCCCTGATAGACATGTTCGATGCCTAGGCTGGCCATGCGGTGAGTGACCACCTGGGAACTGCGCCCGGTGATGATGGCGATTGTCACGCCATTGCTCTGCAGCATCTTCATGCCATGGCCGTCGCGCGAGTTGAAGGCCTTGTATTCCTGGCCATCGTCGCCAAGAAACAGACTGCCATCGGTGAGCACACCGTCGACATCGAAGATCACCAGGCGGATGCGAGCGGCTTTTGTGAGAATATCTTTCATAAGGGCAAAGATAAAAGATGAAAGATAAAAGAGCAAAGGTTATCGAGTGAGAGGCGGGAAGCGCTTTAGACTTTCCTCTTTTATCTTTACCCTTTTATCTGGATCTTAAACCACCCCCGCCCGCAGCAAGTCATGCATATTCAAAGCTCCGACCACCTGCTGCTGCGCATCGACGACCAGCAGAGCGTTGATCTTGTGGCTTTGCATCAACTGCAAGGCCTCGGCGGCGAGCTGTTCAGGGTGGACGGTTTTGCCACCGCGGGTCATGACCTCGACGATGCCGGTACTGTGCACGTCGATGCCATGATCGAGGGCGCGGCGCAGGTCGCCGTCGGTGAAAATGCCGACAATGTGTCTGTCGGCATCGATAATGGCGGTCATGCCCAGGCCTTTGCGGGACATTTCCAGCAGCGCCTCGCTAACCTTGGCCTCGGCACTGACCTGCGGGATGGCGACGCCGCTGTGCATGATGTCGCCGATCAGCAACAGCAGGCGCCGTCCGAGACGGCCGCCGGGGTGGGAGCGGGCGAAGTCCTCGGCGGTGAAGCCGCGCGCTTCCAACAGCGAAATCGCCAGGGCATCACCCATTGCCAGCGTGGCGGTGGTGCTGGAAGTCGGTGCCAGCCCCAACGGACAGGCCTCCTGGCGGACACTGACGTCGATGTGGACTGAGGCGGCGCTCGCCAGTGTCGAGCCTGGATTGCCGGTGAGGGCAATCAGCGGTACGTCCAAGCGTTTGATGAGTGGGAGGATGGTGAGAATTTCCGTGGTCTCGCCTGAATTGGACAGCGCCAGCACCACGTCCTTGGCGATGATCATGCCGAGGTCGCCGTGGCTGGCCTCGCCGGGGTGAACGAAGAACGCCGGGCTGCCGGTGCTGGCCAGCGTGGCGGCGATCTTGCCGCCGATGTGACCGGACTTGCCCATGCCCAGTACTACGATGCGACCGCTGCACGCCAGCATGTACTGGCAGGCGGTAGCGAAGTTGTCATCAATGCGCGTTGCCAGTTCGGCCACGGCGGCAGCCTCGGTCTGGATCACCGCCAGACCGAGTGCCTTGAGCTTGGTTTTATTCATGCGGGAATGGGCTTGGACGGCTAGCCAACCGGGCGTTCCGGGTAGCCAAGCGCGGTGAGCTGGGCCGACAACTCCGCGCATGACAGCGTCGTGCCGGTGACGTCGACTTGGCCTGTGGGGATGTCATCAGCCACGTCGGTGACACCGTCCAGGGTTTTCAAACCGGTCTGGATGGTGCTGACGCAGCCGCCACCGCATTTAACATTCTGCACCTGAAATTGTTCTTGCATGATCGGTCTCGGCGAATGTGTATCGTGCAGGCCGGGCAGCCTGCGTAAATCGGAACTGGCGGTATGCCCGCAAGGTTTCGTATCGATCCCGACAGGGTATCGGATGGACGGAATGATGGCAATTGCACCGTTGTTCACTGTGCGGTGGTCTTCACGGCGCCACAACGCTTGCACTGGAAGCGCGTTACCAGGCCGCCGTGTTTGATATCGAAAGGCTGACTGCTGACCAACTGCCACTGATGAAAGCCACTCTTGCACAGGGTCTTGCCCTGATGCTTCTTGCCCAGGCTGGGTTTCCTGAATTTGACAATATCGCCCATTGCGCTGTCTCTGTCGGTTCGTGCCGCCAGTATACTCGTCTCATAAAGCGACTGGCCGCGCTTATCCCTGCCGTGCCGGTGATTTGGGGTACACTGTTGACTCCGTGCGTGATGTTGCTGAAACTACCGCACTTTCCACACCAGCCGCTGCCAGTCCGGGTGACCCGCTGATACAATGCCACTCAATATGAATCAGAACGATACCCCAGCGGCAACGCCCCGCCTCAATGATACGCTGGTCGAAATCAGCGGCCTCGTCTTCAGGCATGGCGCCAGGACCATCTTCGACGGGATCGATATCGCCATCCCGCGCGGCAAGGTGACCGCGATCATGGGGCCGAGTGGCACCGGCAAGACTACCTTGCTGCGTCTGATCGGCGCGCAGATCCGCCCGCAGGCCGGCACGGTGCTGGTGGACGGGCATAACATGCACGCCGTGTCGCGCGACATGCTGTTTCGCTTGCGCAAGCGGATTGGCATGCTGTTCCAGACGGGCGCCTTGTTCACCGATATCAGCGTATTCGAGAACGTCGCATTTCCACTGCGCGAGCACACCACGCTCCCTGAAGACACAATCCGCGACCTGGTGCTGATGAAGCTGCAAGCAGTTGGTCTGCGCGGCGCGCGTGATCTCATGCCGAGCGAACTGTCCGGCGGCATGGCGCGACGCGTGGCGCTGGCACGTGCCATCTCGCTCGACCCGATGATGATCATGTATGACGAGCCGTTCACCGGACAGGATCCGATCACGGTTGGTGTGATCATGCAGTTGATCCGCCTGCTCAACGACACGCTGGGCCTGACCAGTATCATCGTCTCGCACGACGTGAAAGAGGTGTCCACCATTTCCGATCATGTCTACATGATTTCCGAAGGCAAGGTGATCCAGGATGGAACGCCGGCACAAATGGCAGAATCCAAATTGGCGTATGTGCACCAGTTCATGCACGGCCTGCCGGATGGCCCTGCGCCGTTCCACTACCCGGCCGGCGACTATGCCGACGACCTGCTGGCGGGGGCGTAATCATGGCGCGGTTCCCCGTGGTGGCCATTTGCCATTATCATGTTCGTCCTGGCCTGCCGTGTTACCCGATGCCTGGACGGGCACCTGACCGCGTGCGGGATGCGCTTTCTCTAAGTATGAAACCCATCCGATGACTGCGTGGCTGCAAACCCTTGGCCGTTCCGGACTGACGTTTTTTGAACGGCTCGGGCGTGCGTTGCTGTTTCTGGTCGGCGTGCTGACGAGCCTGCCCGGCGTTGTAATGCGGCCGCGCCTGCTGATCACACAGCTCTACTCGGTAGGTGTGTTGTCGATGCAGATCATCATCATCTCCGGGCTTAATGTCGGTATGGTGTTGGGATTGCAGATGTATAATACGCTGTCGCGTTTTGGCGCCTCGCAATCGCTGGGACAGGTGGTCGCACTGTCCCTGGTGCGCGAACTGGGGCCGGTAGTCGCGGCGCTGCTGTTCGCCGGGCGTGCCGGATCGGCGTTAACCGCCGAAATCGGCCTGATGAAGGCGACCGAGCAGCTCTCCGGCATGGAAATGATGGCCGTCGATCCGATCAAGCGCGTGGTGGCGCCGCGCTTTCTCGCAGCCTTCATCGCGATGCCATTGCTGGCTGCGATGTTTAGCGCGGTCGGTGTGCTGGGTGGTTATTTCGTCGGCGTCGGTCTGCTGGGCGTGGACTCCGGCGCGTTCTGGGCGCAGATGCAGGCCCAGGTCGACCTGCATCAGGACATTATGAACGGCGTCATCAAAACAATCGTATTCGGTTTCATTGCGGGTTGGATTGCGGTATTCGAGGGGTATGACGCTGTGCCCAATACCGAGGGTGTGAGTCGGGCGACCACCCGCACTGTCGTACACACCGCATTCGCCGTGCTGGGCCTGGATTTCATCCTGACAGCATTGATGTTTGGGGGTTAAGGAAAATGCAAAGTAAATCCGTGGAGATCATGGTGGGATTGTTCGTTGCCGCCGGTCTGGCCGCCTTGTTCATGCTCGCCATGAAGGTCAGTAATCTGGCCAGTTTCACCGACCAGAAGGGTTACCAGCTGATCGCTCATTTCGAGAACGTCGGCGGGTTGAAGGTGCGCTCACCCGTAACGATTTCCGGCGTACGTGTCGGTCGTGTCGCGGCCATTGAGTACGATATGAGTGATTATCAGGCCCTGGTCCGTTTTACGGTCAATGCACGATTTAACAAATTACCCAAGGACACCACAGCGAGCATCTATACTGCGGGTCTCCTCGGTGAGCAATACCTGGGCCTGGAGCCCGGTGCCGATTCCAGTTATCTGAAAGACGGTGACCAGATCAAGTTGACCCAGTCGGCCGTAGTGATCGAACAATTGATTGGCCAGATGCTATTTAACAAGGCCTCCGAGAATAAGACGGACACGCCAAAGT
>JBBQDK010000172.1:0-4617 GCA_038319625.1 Gammaproteobacteria bacterium | reverse complement strand
AGAGCTTCCAGAGAGATCATCATCTCTCCTGACTTCATGTTTTGCCCCCCTCACCCTGGCCCTCTCCCTGAGGGAGAGGGAATTGTCACTCTGAGACTTTTCCTATCATCCGGTTCGCAGTAATACCCCGAAATAATACGTAGCCACTATCTACGCGACATGAATTCAACTATACCATCGCAACTACAGTAAGTTTTGAAGACCAGAATCGTCAGGTTACCCACTAATTCTGTGGAGGAGCCTTTTATAATTCTTTGAGGTAAACCCCGGACTCTGCCGGGGGACTAGAATAGGTTTGACCGCTACGGCGGTCGGTAGTAAATGAACAGGCGTAACGAATAGCACAGCGACAGCTACTGACTATCTATCGAGCATTACCAATTTAGCTGACACTCTTACGCCACTCTACCTGTTGCTTCGTGATTAAATCCCCAGTATCAATGCCGTAATGCGGTATCGGTTTGCAAGTGCCCCCAGCGGATGTTTAATGCGGATCGGTCGTAAACGTTCTTTATGGTAACCAGATAAATGATTTTCACTGCAGGCTCATTGAAGACGCTAACTCAGCAATGTCTGGGTCTGGTCAGCGAGATTCACACCCTTGATTTTGGCGCGGCCCGAAAGCCACTGCAGATACTGACTGATGGCCTGGCGCCAGCCCTGATCCTTCATGTAATCGGCGATGCGTTCGCGCACCTGTGCGTAGTCCAACGGCTGGCCGGACTCCTGCGCATCCACCCAGACCACGTGATAGCCGTAGCGGGTTTCCAGCGGGCGAGGGCTGAGGCCCGGTGGCAGCCGTAGCACCACGGATTCGAATTCCGGCACAGTCTGACCGCGTCCGATACGTCCCAGGCTGCCGTTCTGATCGCGCGAGGGACACGCTGAATGTGCCGCGGCCAGTTCGGAGAAGCGGCCGGGCTCGGCCTGTAACTGGACGATCAGCGTTTCGCCGAGCTGACGCGTCCGGTCGCGGGCCTCGGCATCGTCCGGCGCGGCGGCCAGCAGGATATGGCGAACCTGTGCAAAGTCCGGATCGCGGAAGGATTCGCGGTTGGCGTCGTAATAGCGCCGACAGCCGGTCTCGTCCAGATCGGGCATCCGCACTTCCCGCTCGATCAAGCCGTCGATCAGCGTATCAACCGCTGACTCGTCATCCGACGCCGCCGTTAAATTGAGTTCAGCGGCGCGGTCGATCAGCAGCGCACGCACGGTCAGAGCCACGGCCGCATGGTTCTGCCGCTCGACGATGCTGCCGTCGTGGCGGGCCGACTCGATATTAATCTCCTGATCGCTGATTTTGATGTCGTTGACAATGACCGGCATGACTCAATCCCCACGCATCCGCACAATCTGATACTTGCGCCCCAGGTACCACACCGGTGCGCTCCAGATGTGCACCAGTCGGGTGAACGGGAACAGCAGAAAGATCGTCAACCCGAGGAATAGATGAATCTTGAATACCCAAGGTACGGTGGCGACGAATGCCGCCGCACCCGGTCGGAATGTGACAATATGCTGTGCCCAACCGCTAAGCAACATCATTTCCGAACCGTTCAGGTGCTGTGCTGAAAACGGGATGGTGCCCAACCCCAACAGCAGCTGAATGAACAGGATGATAATGATGGGAATATCCATCTGCGAACTCTGCGCGCGCACGCGCGGATTGGTCAGCCGCCGATGGATCAGGATTGCGCCGCCGACCACGGCGAACACGCCGAACAGGCCGCCGCTGGACATCGCAACAATCTGGTGCATCTCGGGCGTAATCCCCACCGCTTCCTCCCAACTATGTGGCGTCAGCAGTCCTAACAAATGACCGAAGAACAGAAACAGTACGCCGATATGGAACAGATTGTTGCCCAGCCGGAAACGCCCACCGGTATCCACGATCTGGCTGGAATTTGTTTTCCAGGTGTACTGACTCATGTCGAACCGCACCAGGCTGCCGAACAGGAAGAACGTGCCGGCGATATACGGGTAATATCCGAACAACAGGTTATTTAGATAAGCGTCCATCACTTGCTTCCTCCAAGGTTGCCAGCATTGGTACTGGTACGCGGGTCATGCCATTCAATCGGTTGGATCGCCGACCGGCGTTCGTCACCACAGCCGGCCGCGCCTTGCGCGCCGAAGGTCACTGGCGATTCCATCCACACCGCATCCAGCGCGGCGAGGGTATCGTCAGGGGCCTCGGCGGCGATGCGCTCGCGCAGCTCGGCATCGTCGGCTTCGACACCGCTCAAACGCAGCAGCGGCGCCAGTGCGGTGGCATAAAGATTTTGCCGGCTGAAAAGATGTCCGTGCAGGTGCTGCACCAACTCGCCGATGTCAGCCAGTCGCTGCAGCGCCGCGGTTGGCGGCAAAGTCGACAGAAACTCGAGATACAGCGGCAGATAATCGGGCAGCTCTCGCGCGTCAATGACGTAGCCGTGCTCGCGATAGATGCGATTGAGATCGACCATGGCCTGACCGCGATCACGCGAGTCGCCGTGGACGTGTTCGAACAGGTACAGCGAACGGGCGCGGCCACGATCGAAGGTCTCTACATAACGTGACTGGACCTCGATCAAATCCTGTCTGCAGACTTTTTCGATGAAGACATCGAAGGCTGACAGTTCCGCCTCGGTCAGCAACGATTCTTCGGCCAGTGTCTCTCTTAACAATTCGCCGTGTTGCTGCAGCGCCTCGTCGGGATAATGAAGCAGTGCAGCGATGACTTTCAGTGTGCGCATGTTCGCCTCCTCACTTCTGCGAGTCGGGCCGCTTGGGCTCAACGGTGAGTGGAATGGGAAACTTGCGGTGCTGCGGGTTTTTCGAACCGAACAGGTTGGTCGGGTTGACGCCGCTGGTGTTGCAACCGTCACCGAAACTGAAGCCGCAACCGCCGCGCTCGCCGTAGGCGTCGTCGGTGGACAGTTCGCGGTGACTGGTGGGAATGACGAAGCGGTCCTCGTAATTGGCGATGGCCATGATCTGGTACATTTCGTCGACCTGTGCCTGACTCAGGCCGACCTGCTCGAGCGCGGTGGTATCGGTGACGCCATCCACTGTCAGGCGCCGACGGTAGATGCGCATGGCGAACATGCGGCGCAGGGCCTCGATCACCGGTTTTTCATCGCCCGCAGTGAGCAGGTTGGCGAGATACTTCACCGGGATACGCAGCGACTTGACGTCGGGGATCACGCCGTCGAAGCCGATCTGCCCCTGATCGACCGCCGCGCTGATGGAGGACAACGGCGGCACATACCAGACCATGGGCAGCGTGCGATATTCCGGGTGCAGCGGGAAGGCCACCTTCCAGTCCATGGCCATTTTGTAAACCGGCGAGCGCTTGGCGGCGTCCAGCCAGGACTGCGGTACGCCGTCGGCCAGCGCCTGGGCAATGACCGCTGGATCCTCCGGATCCAGGAACACGTCGAGCTGGGCCTGATAGAGATCCCGCTCGTCAGCGACCGACGCCGCTTCCTTGATGCGATCGGCATCGTACAGTATCACGCCGAGATAGCGGATGCGTCCGACGCAGGTCTCCGAGCAGACCGTGGGCTGGCCGACTTCGATGCGCGGATAGCAGAAGATGCATTTTTCGGATTTGCCCGACTGCCAGTTGTAGTAGATCTTCTTGTAGGGACAGCCGGAGATGCACATGCGCCAACCGCGGCACTTGTCCTGGTCGATCAGCACGATGCCGTCTTCCTCGCGCTTGTAGATCGCCCCCGACGGGCAGGAGGCCACGCAACTTGGGTTCAGGCAGTGTTCGCACAAACGCGGCAGATACATCATGAAGGTGTTTTCAAAATGCCCGTAGATCTCTTTCTCGATCTCGCGGAAATTGTAATCCTTCGAGCGCTTGGCGAACTCGCCGCCCAGAATTTCCTCCCAATTGGGGCCCCATTCGATCTTGTCCATAGGCTTGCCGGTCAGCGCCGAATACGGCTTGGCCGTTGGCTGTGCCTTTAACTCGGGTGCGTTGTGCAGGCGCTGATAGTCGAAGTTGAACGGTTCGTAGTATTCATCGATCTGCGGCAGGTTGGGGTTGGCAAAGATATTGGCCAAAAGCCGCCACTTGCCGCCCTGCTTGGGCAGCAGTTCACCCTTGCCGGTGAGTTTCCAGCCACCATTCCAGCGATCCTGATTTTCCCAATCCTTGGGATAACCGATGCCGGGCTTGGTCTCGACGTTATTGAACCAGGCGTACTCGACGCCGTCGCGCGAGGTCCAGACGTTCTTGCAGGTGATCGAGCAGGTGTGACAGCCGATGCACTTGTCGAGATTGAGCACCATGCCTACTTGTGCGCGTATTTTCATCGCGTGTACTCCTGTGCAAGGATGCTGGCATCGTCGCCTTCGAGCCAATCGACTTTCGCCATCTTGCGAATGATGACGAAGCCATCGCGGTTGGAACCGACCGGGCCGTAGTAGTTGAATCCGTAGCACAGCTGCGCGTAGCCGCCGATCATGTGCGTGGGTTTGAGTACTATGCGCGTGACCGAGTTGTGAATGCCGCCGCGGCCGCCGGTAATCTCCGATCCGGGCATGTTCACAATGCGCTCCTGCGCGTGATACATCATCGCCATGCCCGGGTTCACGCGCTGGCTCACCACCGCCCGCGCCGCG
>JBBQDK010000171.1:0-4640 GCA_038319625.1 Gammaproteobacteria bacterium | reverse complement strand
GGGACATGGCGCGTCATGCCGTGTTCAGCGGCGCGAATGATCCGGGTGGCCTCATAACCGTCTAGTTCCGGCATCTGCACGTCCATCAGGATCAGCGCATACGAGCCCTGCAAAGCTGTCTCCACCGCTTTACGGCCATTGGCGGCGACAGCCGTCGAATAGCCCAGCTTTTGTAGTTGTCGCACTGCAACCTTCTGGTTTACCAAATTGTCTTCCACCAGCAATATCGTAGGAGCCTTGCCGTTTTCGCTTCTCGCTGCCGCAGTGACCGTCGGATCGACCGCAGCGGGCGCAATCGCGGTTGCCGGCGTGACCGGCGGCCGATACGCCGCTCCGGCCAAGGCTTGCAACAACTGGGCGCGGTGCACGGGCCGATGGACTTGTATCACGCCCCGCCTGTCAATGGTCGCGTCGGCTTTGACGCGATGCAACAAGTTAGTCAGCAATACGAGGGGTAGATGCGCTAATTGAGGATTCCGGCGAACCTCGCGAATGGCCGCCTGCTTGTCTGGGCACTGTATGTCCATATCGAGGATGAGTGCGCTAACCTGGGGATTGATGCGTCGCGCCTGCTGTGCGTTGGCGATCACGTCGTCACCGTGGGCGATGCATGTCACGTGGACGCCGGCCGCGGTCAAGTAGGCACAGACGGTATCGCACTCGGCTGGGTTCCTCACGGCGCAGAGCACATGGAGACCGACAAGACTCGGCGTACTGGACGCACAGGCGCGGCTGACGACGGGCAGCGGGACCGTGAACCAGAAGGTCGACCCTTGGTCTGGCTGGCTTATCACGCCAATCTCACCGCCCATCAACTCAACCAGACGCTTGGATATCGCCAGCCCCAAACCGGCTCCGCCATACTTGCGGGTGTGGGAACTATCCAACTGGGTGAATGGCACAAAGAGTCGGTCGATCTCGGTCTTGCTCAAGCCAGGGCCGGTGTCCCGCACCTCAAACCGCACATTCACCGTTTCTTGCCCCTCGGCCTCGGTGTCCGACGGCGCATACACGTGGATCCCCACTTCACCATGCTCGGTGAACTTGATTGCGTTGCCGGTCAGATTCAGGAACACCTGGCGCAAACGAATTGGGTCACCGTGGACGATGGCGGGAAGGGTTGGGGTTATGTGGCTATAAAGGCTCAAGCCTTTCCTGTGGGCCGAGATCGCCAAAAGGTCGGCGACGTCTTCGGTCGTGGTCTCGATCGAGAAATCTTCCGGTTGAAGATCCATCGAACCCGCTTCGATTTTCGACAGATCGAGAACGTCGTTGATGATCGTGAGTAGCGCGTCGGCGCTCGCCTCGATAATATCTACGCACTCCTGCTGGTCGGCGTTCAGCGTCGTTGTCGCCAGCAATTCGGACATCCCGACGATTCCGTTCATCGGCGTGCGGATCTCATGGCTCATGGTCGCCAGAAATTCGGACTTGAGCCGCGACGCCTGTAACGCCTGGCGATGGGCGATGCTCAACTCTTCTTCCGTTTGCTTACGGTCCGTAATGTCGATACAGGAACCAATCGTCTCGGCATGACCGCCATTCTCGTTGCGGAAAAGTCGCATCTGCTCGTGTATCCACCGATAGACGCCACTACCGTGGAGAAATCGATATTCCATTGTCACCACACCGGTCGCCGGGAGCGTCTCTATCGCCAGTTCGATCATGGGGCGATCATCCGGGTGAATATGGTTCACCCAGAAGTCAGGTGATTCCAGCAGTTCGTCTACAGAGTGCCCAAAGACAGCTGAGCTATTCGGAGAATAATAGGTGGCCGCATAAGGCGGCTCGACTTCGGCGGAGAAGATCGCAACCCGGCTTTCGGTCACCAGGTGTTGCAGCCGTGCTTGTGCCGCCTCCATCTCTATCTGGGCGCGCTTTCGTTCGCTAAACTCCGCCGCCAGCGACGCGGTGCGGGACGCGATCTGAGAGTCACGGTCATGCAGACGCGCGATCATCGCGTTAAACGCATCCGCGACTTGCCCGATCTCGTGCCCCCCACGCACATCGACTGATTGTTCAAAGTGACCCTTTCCCACTTGCTCCGCGCCGGCTTGGAGTTGCTGCAGCGGTCGGAAGAGCATTCGCTCCAATAACGAGGCCGTGACCAGCCTAGTCACCATACCGAATACCAGCACGCTGACGACCATCACCAAAAGGACAACTTGCGCCGGACGCGTCGCCTCTGCCACCTGCACCTCGGTGATCGCGATCCACGGTGTGCCGGAAAGGCGAATCATCACGCCAAACACGCGGTCGCCCCAAAAGTTTCTGTATGTGCCGTTCCACTCGGCATCGGCAGCTTGCGTGAACGTGGCGAACTCGGGTTGGGGGTCAATACTTGTGTTCGCCAAGACTACTGACGGGTCGGCGTGAGCCAGGATTCGCCCGCGATCATTGACGATGTAGGTTTGGCCGGTCCGTCCGAAACTCATATCGCCCACGAGTTGCCAGAGGATGCGCATATCAATCCACGCCGCGACGACACCGTGATCTCGGCCGGGGGTCGCCATGATGAGATAGGGTAGACCGTCTTGGGCCACCTGAACCATGCTCAGGTAGTCTGTCCCGGCGGTCGCGGTCTGAAACCAAACGGTTTGGGGGACAATTAGGGATCGGCTCAATTCGGGGTGGCCGCGGAAAGCGCTGCCAAGGATATGGCCGTCTGCGTCGACGAGAACTAACTCAAAGATGCCACTCGACCCTTCCCCTTGGTCTATCAAGAGCTGCATGAATTCGGTTGGTTCGCCCGGGTCGTCTCGATCCTGAATGCTGACGCTGAACAATGTATTACGGGCGCGATCCAGGAAGAGTGTGAGCGTACGCGCTGCCGACCGCGCATCTTCTGTATGTTGTTCACGCCAAATCGTCTGTTCGACGTTATACATGATGATCGTGACCCCGATCGCCATGGCCAGAAAGGTAAGGACAAACGTGCCGCCCAGCATCAAGAGGAGGCGGCTGCGTATGCTGTCACGACGGTGATCACGCCGGGGCCGGCGACGATGCAGGGGACTGAAGAACCTATTCACCCGCTGCCAAAAATCGTTTCCAGGTTTGCTGGTAGAATCGCTCAGTTTCGGCACTGGTACCTTCGTAGAATTCTCCCTGGGTCAAGTCCTCATTGACTGGATAGACCGTCGGGTTATTCAGTATGTCCGATTGGATGAGGGGCCATGCCGCCTCATTGGGTGACGCTACCCAGAGTTCGTTGACCATTGTCGCGCTGATATCCGGCCGCAACAAGAAATTGATAAATTGCTCCGCCTCTGCCTTGTGTGGGCTATTAACCGGGATCGTCACATTGTCGGACCACAGAATGGTACCCTCTCTGGGAATCACATAGGTGGTCGTGTCGAGCTGCAACGCTGCCTCCCGCGCATCATAGCTCCAGCCATAGATCATCGCAGTCTGGTCATCCATCAAATGCGCCACGCCCGTCGCCAGTGTCGGATCGATCAGGAAAACATTCGGACGCAGCGCAAGTAGCTTGTCGGCTGCCTTCGCCAGCTCCTCCGGATCCTGTGAGTTCAACGAGTAGCCCAAGGACTTGAGGGTGATGCCGAACATATCAACTGGATAAGGCCAGATCCCGATTTTGCCCGCGTAGCGCGGATCCCAGAGATCTGCCCAACTTGTGATCGGCTCCTCGATGCGGTCGGTGCGCACAACCAATCCCGTTGTTCCCCACTGAATCATGATCGAATAAGTGTTGCCGGGGTCATACGCAAGATCTCGGAAACCGGACGATACATAACGAAAGTTCGGAATGTTCTCATAATCTAGCTGAGCAAGTAGTCCCTCGCCGACAGCAAGCGGCACGTTGGTGTTATCCAAGACGACTATGTCGTACGCATCGCCGGCCCGCAGGTGCGCCATGGCTTCATCCTGGTCGGCATAGACCGCATACTCCACTTGGATCCCGGTCTCCTCGGCAAAAGCATCCAAAATGCTTTGCGGCATGTAGCCGGCCCAATCGTAGAGGACCAGCCTCTGCGGTAACGGGGAAATCGGGGCCGGTTGTGGTTGGCTGGCGCAGGCCAACAGTAGCGCGGGCGCCACGAACATGAAAAGGATGCTCTTCGACCACATCGATGCCTCCACTGCGATTTGCTCCGGAGTAAATGGCCGGACTGATCTGTAACATTCACATAGTACGCTCGGAGCGTTCGGCCAGGAAGAGACTTTTGTCCCCCACGCGACCGGCTTTTGTCGGAGTCGGCACGCGAGCCCAACTGCTTGCCACGGCATTGTCGCGAAAACGGGCAGCTCATTTTGCCATAGGTCGACGTCCTGTGAATTAGTTATTGGGGACGTGGCGCCATTATGGACCGCTGGAGAAGGCCGGCAGCGTCTGCCACTGTGCCGATTGGATGAGGGGAGTCGCCGGGGTGTGGCGGGCGGCATCTTCCGTCTAGTCCTCAGCGGCAAGTTCATGTTCCACATCATCTCGGCGCTTGCCGAGTTCGAGCGCGACCTCATCCGTGAGCGCACGATGGCCGCTACCGAGCATCCGTTGGCTAACAGGATGATCACTGTCATCACCGTGGCCCCATCGCTATGCAATCGATAGAACAACGTGCCTTTGCTCGCGCTGAATATTTTGCCGCATACATGACAGATATACCGCTGATCTCTCT
>JBBQDK010000170.1:0-4768 GCA_038319625.1 Gammaproteobacteria bacterium | reverse complement strand
GCCGGCTCGGCTCGCGCGCCAGACGGCGCGACCGGCGCGCTCTGCCGGGGTTCGACGCGGATTTCACGCTGCATAGCCGGCGCACCGAGCTGGCTTCTGCGCATGGCAAGCCACAGTAGTGCAGCCAACACCACGGCGATGATGCCGATCATGGCCAGCGTGGTGGGGTTGCTGAGTGAGCCTGCAGATTTCACTGCGGCGGTATTCTCGGCACTTTTAGCCTGCAGCGCGGCGAGCTGTTCGTCCTTGATCGTCATCAGCTTCTGCATGGTCGTGATCTGCTGCTCCAGATCCGTCAGGCGCGTGCGCAGATCATTGGTTTCCTGGCGCTGGGTCTCTACAGCTTCGGTGGCCAGGGCCAATTCTTTGTTGATCTCGGTGGAGGGTGTGGCGGCGGTGGCCGGCGCAGTGCCCGTGCCGGCCGCGGCGCCGGGCTTGGCAGCCGTAGTGCCCGACGGAGCCAGCACCTTCAATTCCGCCGCTTCTTTTTTTGACGGCGTCTGTGTGGCTGGAGCGGCCGCCGGTTTTTTCGCGGCTTCTTCAGGCAAGGCTTTCGGAGCGACTGCCTGTGCGGTCGGTGCAGGTGACGGTGCAGGCGCCGGCGCTCTGCTGGCGGCACGGCTGTTACGCCATTCCTGGTTTTGTTGCAAGGTAGCCGCATGGGCCTTGGCGGCGTTAATCGCGGCGACTTCGTCGGCGCCGGGTATGCGCAGTATCTGACCGGCCTTGAGGTTGTTGATGTTGTTATTGATGAAGGCGTTGGGGTTGGCCCGCAGAATGGCCTGCATCATCTGATCGACGCTGACCGAGCTATCGGAACGGGCGCGATTGGCGATGCCCCAGAGGGTTTCGTTGGGTCGGATCGGGCCGTATTCATTGCCATTGAGCGACGCGGTGGGGCGGGGTTGCGACGGCGGCGCGACGGTCGGGGATGCCGGCACAGCCTGGGAGACGGGCTGTGCGGGACGCGGCGCGCGGATCGGCGCGGGCGCGGCGGTCGGCGGCGCTGTTACAGTCTTGACGACGGGGGCGGTGATGACCTGGACCGGCGCCGGCATTAGCACCGGCGGGTCGAGCAACACGGTGTATTCGCGCAACAACTGACCACCACGCCAGCTGACCTGTACCAGGAAATCGAGGAAGGGTTCGCGCACCGTCTGCTCGGTGGAGACATGGATAATGTAATGGCCCTTGCCCTTGGCAACCACCTTGAAGCGCAGCTGATTCAGCAGATAGGGGCGCTCCAGCCCGGCGTGCTTGAAGTCCTCGACGCTGCCGAGGATCACTTTGATGCTGTCGATGTCGTTGGGGCGTACCGACTGCAGTTCGATGTCGGCATTGATCGGCTGATTGAGGGCGGAGTGCAGATTTATGTCGCCGAGGCCGAGGGCGAACGCACCCATTGAGCAATTCAGCGCCAACAGCGCCACCAGCCAAGACAGTTTCCGCACCATGTCTACTCCTTCATCTTGTCATTACATGGAATGCAAGCGTGGAGCCGTTCAACCACGCTGGCTCGGACGAGCCGGCGTAACTATAACTTATATATACTCCTTTACCAAGATTTCAGCGATCTGAATGCTGTTCAGGGCCGCGCCCTTGCGTACGTTATCGGAGACCACCCACAGATCAAGACCCCGTGGGTGGGAAATATCCTCGCGGATGCGGCCGACGTAGACCGCATCGTGGTTGGCACCCTCGGTAACGGCGGTGGGGTAGCCTCCCGGCTTGCGCTCGTCGACGACCTTCACGCCCGGCGCCTTGGTCAGTAGCTTGCGCGCCTCGGCGGCGCTGATCTTCTGCCGGGTCTCGATGTGCACGGCCTCGGAGTGGCCGAAGAACACCGGCACGCGCGCCGTGGTCGGGTTCACCTTGATACTGCCATCACCCATGATCTTGTTGGTCTCCCAGACCATCTTCATCTCTTCCTTGGTATAGCCGTTGTCCATGAACACGTCGATCTGCGGCAGGACGTTGAAGGCGATCTGCTTGGGGTAGACCTCGGCCTTGATGTCCTGACCGTTGAGCAGCGCGGCGGTCTGCATGGCCAGTTCCTCGATCGCCTCCTTGCCGGTACCGGAAACCGCCTGATAGGTGCAGACGTTGATGCGCTCGATGCCGACCGCGTCGTAAATCGGTTTCAGCGCCACGAGCATCTGGATGGTCGAGCAGTTCGGGTTGGCGATGATGCCGCGGGTCGTGTACTCCGCGATGGCCTGCGGATTGACCTCCGGCACGACCAGCGGGATGTCGTCGTCATAACGGAAATGCGCGGTGTTGTCGATGACGATACAGCCGGCCGCCGCCGCCTTGGGCGCGTATTCCGCCGATACCGCACCGCCGGCCGAGAACAGGCCAATCTGCACCTTGGAAAAATCGAAGTCCGCCAGATCCTGAACAGTGATCGACTTGCCATCGAACATGATCTTGCTGCCGGCCGAGCGGCTGCTCGCCAGTGGATAGAGATTGCGCACCGGGAACTTGCGCTCGGCCAGAATCTCCAGCATCGCCTCGCCGACAGCGCCGGTTGCGCCGACGACTGCCACATCATATTGCTTGGTCATACTGTCCTCGATGCTATATTTTAGGGGAGTAGCGAGGTGCTAGTAGCGAGTTGCGAGTAAACGCACACTCAACTACCTGTAACCCACTACTCGAAACTCGCTACCCGCTACCCGCTACCCGCTACTGTTGCCGCAACGCGGCGACAACAGCGTCGCCCATCTCAACCGTGCCAACCCGGCGCGTACCTTCCGACCAGATGTCCGCGGTACGCAGACCGTCGTCCAGCACCCGCCCTACCGCCGCCTCGATGCGCGCGGCAAGCACCGCCACGTCGAGTGTGTAGCGCATCATCATGGCTACCGACAGGATTGTTGCCAGGGGATTGGCGACGCCCTTGCCGGCGATGTCCGGTGCCGAGCCGTGGATCGGTTCGTACATGCCCTTGCCTCTGGCATCCAGGGATGCCGAGGGCAGCATGCCGATGGAGCCGGTCAGCATGGCCGCCTCATCGGACAGAATGTCACCGAACAGGTTGCCGGTGACGATCACGTCGAACTGCTTGGGCGCGCGCACCAGTTGCATCGCGGCATTATCCACGTACATGTGCGAAAGTTCCACGTCCGAAAATTCCTTGGCAATGCGCACCACCACTTCGCGCCACAATTCGCTGGTCTCCAGCACATTGGCCTTCTCAACCGAACAGAGCCGGCGGGTGCGCTTGCGCGCCGTCTCGAAACCGACCCGTGCGATACGCTCGATCTCCGCCTCGGTATAGCTCATGGTATTGAAGCCTTTGCGCATGCCGCCGGCCAGAGTCTTGATGCCGCGCGGCTT
Organism: Gammaproteobacteria bacterium; assembly: GCA_038319625.1. Classification (GTDB taxonomy): domain Bacteria; phylum Pseudomonadota; class Gammaproteobacteria; order JBBQDK01; family JBBQDK01; genus JBBQDK01. The sequence goes on along the minus strand of JBBQDK010000170.1, from coordinate 1,429 downwards.
GCCGAAATAGATGTCGCCGGTCAGTTCGCGGATGATCATGATGTCCAGACCTGACACCACCTCGGGCTTGAGGGTCGAGGCCGAGGCGAGCTGCGGATAGAGAATTGCCGGGCGCAGATTGGCGAACAGTTGCAGCTTGCTGCGCAGACCGAGCAGGCCCTGCTCCGGGCGCAGTGGCCGGTCGAGCTTTTCCCACTGCGGCCCGCCGACGGCACCGAGCAGGATGGCATCGCTACGCTTGACGAGTTTGAGCGTATCCGGCGGCAGCGGATGACCGGCTGCATCATAACCGGCTCCACCAACGGGCGCTTCGGTGAGCTTCAACTTCAATTTGAAGTCGCGGCGCAAACAGTCGAGCACCTTCACCGCCTCGGCAACGATCTCGGGTCCGATGCCGTCACCGGGAAGTACTGCGATCTTATACGTCATGGTCAGGCCTTATGGCACGAATAAATTCTTAAAGCACTACAAGTCGACTCCCTCTCTCTCGGATGAGGGGACCGTATTCGTGCAGGAATGCATATGCCAGCGTTCAGCAGCTCACGAAAACAACCAAGGCGCCTGCTGTTTGCTCCGCTCTTCATAGGCAGCGATTTCACTACTGTGCTGCAAGCTCAGCCCGATGTCATCAAGTCCGTTCAGCAGGCAGTGCTTGCGGAAACCGTCCACCTCGAAGCCGAAAGTCTCGCCGAGCGGGGTAGCAACGGTCTGCGCGGACAGGTCGATAGTAAGACGGTAACCCTCGGTCGCAACGGTTTCTTCGAACAATCTGGCGACAATGGCGGCGTCGAGCACGATGGGCAGGATGCCGTTCTTGAAACAGTTATTGTAGAAGATATCGGCGTAGCTCGGCGCGATCAGGGCGCGAAAGCCGTAGTCGAGCAAGGCCCAGGGGGCGTGCTCGCGTGACGAACCGCAACCGAAGTTGGCGCGTGCCAGCAGGACCTCCGCGCCCCGGTAGCGCGGTTGGTTGAGCACGAAGTCCGGATTGAACGGCCGATTGCTGCAATCCTGTCCCGGCTCGCCGTGGTCTAGATAACGCCACTCATCGAACAAATTCGGCCCGAAGCCGCTGCGCTTGATCGACTTCAGGAACTGCTTGGGAATGATGGCGTCGGTATCGACATTGGCGCGATCCAACGGCGCCACCAAGCCTGTCAATGTATCGAATATTTTCATATATAAAACCAGTAGTGTCCGGCAATTCTGTTCATACAATTGTCTAACAAATTGATCGATAGAAGGAAAGAATGTGTTTAGGGGTGTCACCGACTTGAATGTGATTTTGCGAAACTGGGCGCTTTCCGCCGGGGTTTCTGCTCATGTATTCAGGCCAATTGGTGTTCGCGCAACTCATGGCGCATTTACCCCTTCACACGTTCCGCCGCTGTGTGCAGCGTTATCCTGCCAAATATCCCACCAAGACGTT
>JBBQDK010000169.1:0-4783 GCA_038319625.1 Gammaproteobacteria bacterium | reverse complement strand
GGGGCCCGGGCCCTCGAGGGTGCGGTGGTCGGGGCCCGAGACGGTGTAGGTCACATTAACGCACTGAAGTTCAGTTCGATGCGCCTCGCCTTGCAGGCGCTCAAGACGCAGCAGCCGGACTTCATCGTTGTGGAATTTTTCTACGGCTATGGCAACAACTACGCGGGTGTCAACATCAGCAATCTGGATGTGATGCTGTACAGCCTGCAGAAATACGCGCCCGCGGCCCGGGTCATCGTCCTGGTGGAAAAGGATCAGCGTCAGTACGTGGACAAGCTCAACGAGATCCTGCCGCTGCATGCGGTCATACAGCATCCGGTGCGGGTGTCCGAGTTGGAGCAGTCTCTGTCCGGTGACTGTAAGCGCTGATGCTGCTGCCGGCAATCAGCGCGCCGGCAGCAGCATGGGCGACTGATGGCTGTGCAAGAACCAGCGGTCGAGTACGACGTGACGCGTGAACCAGGGTGTGCGCAACAGTCGTGCGCCAAGATAGGTACGTGCGGCGGTCGCAACCGGCGACGGACTCGCCGCGCTCGCCGCGCCGAAACGCCGGCTGAGACTGTCCCGGTAGCCGGCCAGTCGGTCGACGCTGTAATCACCTGCGGCCGCGAGTACCGTTGCGGCGGCCAGCAGTCCTGACTCGATCGCCGGGCGAATGCCCTCACCGCTTTGCACATAAGCCAGCCCGGCGGCATCGCCGATCAGCATCACCCCCGCATCGAACTGCTTGCGTCGACTGTGACCGTAGAGCAGGTAGGCGTGGCCGTGCAGTGTGGCGGGACTGTCGGCGGGAATTCTGTCCGTTACCTTGAGCCAGTCGATAAAGGCGGCGCTGTGCTCGGCGAGTCGCTGCGGGTCTTCGCGACCCAGCCCGATGTTCAGGTAGGCGCCTTTGTGAAATACCCAGCCATAGCCTTTCAGGTCGGCGCAGAAATACAGTTCGGGTCGCTGCGGCGCTGCATTGCAGTGCTGTTGTTGCGCGGCGTTCATGCGAAATTCGATTTCCCGGGCTGTGACCGCCAGTTCGCGGCGGCCGACATCGGCGCCGAGGTAGCGCGCCACCGGACAGAAGTGTCCACCGGCGCCGATCAACAGTGCGGTCTCTATATGCCCGTTGATCAGCCAACCGTCACCACGGCGTTCTATCGACTGCAGCGTTTCACCAAGCGCCAGGCGCGCACCGCTGCGTTGCAGCAGGTAATCGTCGAACTCGCAGCGGCGAATGCCGTAGCTGACGGTACGGTCATAGCTGATGTGATGTGGCGTGGCGCCGATCAGGCCGAGACGGAAACCCGTAATCGGTTGCAGCACCCGCTGCCGGGCGTATTCGGTGCGGTCAATCTGCAATACATCCAGTACCTGCGGCGTGATCCAGCCGGCGCACACCTTGTCACGCGGAAAGCGGCTCTTGTCGAGTACCAGCACGTCCAGTCCCGCCTGGCGCAGCACGCGCGCGCAACTGGAGCCAGCCGGTCCGCCGCCGACGATCAGTGCATCGCATGTTTGCGTGTTCATGATTGCTCCCGATACAAGTCGGCGCGCGTCCAGGGGACCCGGTTGTTGCCGTGTCGGTGGAACAGCACCTGGAACAATTGCATTTGCCCACTGGTGAAGGCTGCCAGCGAACCGGCCAGATACAGGCGCCAGACCCGCACGAAGGTGGTGTCGAACATGTCTTCGACGCGCGCGGCGTTGGCGTCGAAGCGGGCCAGCCAATGTTCCAGTGTCCTGGCATAATGCAGGCGCAGATTTTCGACGTCGAGCACGGAAAAGCCGATGGGTTCGAACAGGCCCATCATCTCGCTGAGGCTGGGCGGGTAAGCGCCCGGGAAGATACGCCGCGCGATCCAGGAATTCATGGGGCCGGGGCAGTCGCGGCCGATGCTGTGAATCAGTCCGCGGCCCTCGTCGGTGAGTGCCGCATCGATGACCTTGCCGAGCGTTGCATAGTTGTCAACGCCGACATGTTCCAGCATGCCCACCGAGACGAAGGCGTCGAACTTGCCCTGGATGGCGCGGTAATCGTCTTCGATGAATTCGATGCGCTCGTGCAGACGCTCGCGGCGCGCCCAGGCGCGGGCATAAGTGATCTGTTCGTGCGAGATGTTGTAAGACTTGACGCTGACTCCGTAATGTTTCGCCATGTGCAAGGCCAGGGCGCCCCAGCCCGAGCCCGCCTCGACGACCCGCTCGCCGGGCAGCAGGCGCAGTTTGCGGCAGACATGATCGAGCTTGGCGACTTGGGCCTCTTCCAGACTCGCCGTGGGCACGGGGAAATACGCGCAGGTATAGACCATGCGCTCATCGAGCCAGAGGCGATAGAATTCATTGCCGAGGTCGTAGTGATGATGAATGTTGTCGCGCGCGCGGTCCGTATTGTTGTTCGGGCGCCGTGACAGGACATTCAGGATGCGGTGACGCAGGCCGGCCGCCAGCAGATGACGATAGATTATGTCGAGAAAGGCGGGCAGTTCGCCTTCTATTTCTATACGTCCGGAACTGTAGAGTTCGCCGAACGCATACTCGGGATTGGCGGCCAGCTTTTGCAGACTGCGCCGATCGTGTATGACCATGCGGGCGACCGAGGCCGTATCGGTGGGTGCAAACACCGCGCCGTCCCACAGCGCTATGGTGATGGGCGGCTGTCCGACACCGTCCAGTAATCGTCTCACCAGCCATCGGTCAGGCAGGCGCACTTTGCCTTGTGCGGCTATCCTGCTTGCCGTGACGGTGTCATTTGCAACGCGTAAGTCCTGTTTGTGCATAGCAACACCTCTTTATTCGAGTTGTTGAAACGCCATCGGCAGTAAATTCCGTGGCGCATTGCCTTGTGTCGCACCGGCCCGACATAATGTGCGGGCCACTGATCTTCCTTGGAGCAGCTTCCAAAATAAGTCATTGCGCTCTTCGCGCTACGCGCTCTTCCCTCCGGGAGAGGGAGTCATCGCTACAGAGGCGCGTATGCCGGTCAGAATGAGTATTGTCGGCAGCGCAAGAAACGCTTGTGACATAAGGACCTCTGGTGTCGGAATGTCGATCAATACGAAGGTTGGATGTCGCCGGCAGGGTTGGGTTCCGTGGCAGCTGCAAGATATTGTAGTAAAGCTGTCGCTGACCGCAATGCCCGGGCAGCGTGACGGCAACTCGGCGCCTACGTGGGGATTCCTCGCGGGGGCGCGCCGGCGGCCGGCAGACTGATGACAACGCTCAATCCCCCGGTGGGCTCGTTGTGTGCCGATATCCCGCCACCGTGCCAGTCGATCGCGCGTTCGGCAATCGCCAGACCCAGGCCATAACCGCCACTGGGCCGGTCGCGCGCTTCGCCGACGCGTACGAATGGCTCGAACATCCGTGGCAGCATCTGCGCCGGGACGCCGGGGCCGTGATCGGTAACGCTGATCAGTATGCGTCCATCCGTACTACTTGCGGTAATCGCAACCGCGCTGTCGGCGGCGGTGTAGTGGATGGCATTGCGTACGACGTTTTCCAATGCGCTGTGCAGCAGTTTCGCATTACCCTGCACGTAGAGTGCCTCCGGTTGTTGTAAACGGACTTCGCAGCGGCGCGCGGCGGCCTCCAGCGTGGCATCTTCCGTCACGGTCACGAGCAGCTCGGACAGGTTAACGGTCTCCAGCGGCAGGTCCTGTTCACCGGCTTCGAGGCGCGCCAGCGACAACAACTGGCCGATCAGTTCGTTGAGGCGTTCCGCCTCGCCTTCGATGCGATCCAGTTCCGGCCGGTCCGCATCACCGCCACGCTGGCGCACCAGTCCCAGTGCCGCCTGCAGGCGCGCCAGCGGTGAGCGAAATTCATGCGAGACATCGCGCAGCAATTGCTTGTGCGACAGCATCAGATCGTTGAGCCGTTCCGCCATATGATCGAAGGCCAGCGCCAGATCGACGATCTCGTCGCGCCGGCCACCCATGGATGCGCCGACACGCTGTGTCAGATCGCCGGCCGCATAGGCTTCGGCGGCGCGGCGCAGGCGTTCGATCGGCGCGGTGAGATAACGCGCCAGCAGAAAGCACACCAGTGCGCTGATCAAGGTGCCCAGCAGCAGCGGTACGGCGATGACGCGCGGCCGACCCAGCAGGCGGTCCAGCGTGACGCCCTGCAAATCCGGCACGATGCGATAGCGGCTGCCGTCGGCGAGCGTGAGCCACGGTTCGGGACGCATGTGCCGCCGCATTTCGCGGGGCCGCTGCGCGCGTGCGTCATGACGGCGCAGCCATTCCAGCGCTTGCGCGGGCACTTCCCTGCCCAGTACATCGTTGCCTTCGGCATCCAGCACCAACAGCGGCACCGCGTCCTGCACATCGACCTGGCGCGCCCAGTCCTTCAGCCCCTGTAGACCGTTCTGTTGTGCCGTGGCGCGGGCCTGTGCGATGCGCAGTTCGTGGCGTTCACGCTGCGAACCGGCGTCCTGCTGGTCGCGCAGCCGATCCAGATAATGCGAGGTGAACAGCAGGCTGGTGGCGGCAAACAGTACCAGTGCGATCCAGAACGAAACGAAAATTTTCCAGTACAGACGCTGCATCTGCGGTCGGCCTCAGGACGTGACGAACTGGTAACCGACGCCGCGCACAGTCTTGATGCGCTCACCACCATCGGGTCGAGCGCCGAGTTTGCGGCGCAGGCTGCTGACGTGCATGTCCAGGCTGCGATCGTAACGCGTCAATTTACGGCCCAGTGCCAGGTCCGACAGTTCCGTTTTGGCGACCACCTGTCCGGCATGTTGCAGCAACACTTCGAGGACGCTGTACTCGGTGCTGGTCATGTCGAC
>JBBQDK010000168.1:0-4805 GCA_038319625.1 Gammaproteobacteria bacterium | reverse complement strand
CAGCCAGCCGCCCAGTGTCGGACCGAGAATCGGGCCCACCATCACGCCCATTCCCCAGATTGCCATGGCCTTGCCGCGTTCCTCGACCGGGAAAGTGTTGACCATGATCGATTGCGAGAGCGGCACCAGCGCAGCGCCTGTTACGCCTTGCAGCAGGCGGAAGAATACGATCTCGTCGAGATTGGTCGACAAACCGCACAGCATCGATGAGATGACAAAGCCGATGATGCTCGCGGCGAGGTAGGATTTCTGGCCGAAGCGATCGGTAAAATAGCCGGTCAGCAGCATGAAGATGCCAGATGACACCATGTAGCTTGTCAACACCCAGCTGATCTGGTCCGGCGTGGCACTCAGTGCACCCTGCATATGCGGCAGCGCGACGTTGACGATGGTAGTATCCAACACTTGCATCACCGTCGCCGACATCACGGCGATGGTGATCAGCAGGCGGCGGGTTTTTTCGTCCATCAGTGCGTCCGGGTGGTGGCAAGCTTTTTATTAGCGGCGGTTGTCGTGTCTATATCGACAGTCGCACTGGTGCCAACCCGCAGTGGATAGGCCTGATCGTTGTCTTCGATGCGCACGCGTACCGGCACACGCTGCGCGACCTTTACCCAGTTGCCGTTGGCATTTTGCGGTGGCAGCAGGGAGAAGGCCGAACCGGCCGAGGCACTGACGCTCTGGACCGTGCCATGGAAATAATGCCCCGGGTACATGTCGACGGTAATGTCGGCAGTCTGGCCGGGATGGATGCGTGCCAGTTGCGTCTCTTTGTAATTGGCGTCGACCCAGAAATGCGTAGCGCAGACCACGACAAACAAATCGGTATCTGCGTGCACCACACTGCCGGGTTGCAGACTCAGCATCGCCACCTGTCCGGTGCACGAGGCTGTGGCGCGGGTATTGTCCAGCGCCCACTGTGCCTTGTCGACGGCAGCCTGGGCCGTGAGGACGCGGTCGTTGCTGTCGCCGGGCTTGCCGAGTTGCCGGCGTGCAGCATCAGCCAGTGCCTGCGCCACTTGCAGATCGGCTGCGGCGCTCTGGTATTGCGCCTCTGCATCATCGACACCTTCGCGCGAGACATAGCCTTTCTTGATCAGATCGCGGGTACGTTCGGCCTTGAGGCGCGTATTGGCCAGCAATACCTCGCGATGGTGGACCTCGGCGGCGGCGGAAACCGCGTTCGATTCGGCCTCGGCCACTTCGCGACGCGCGGTGGCCAGGCGTGCCTGCGCCTGTTCGAGATCGAAGCGAAAAGTAACGGGGTCGATGGTGAACAGTGGTTCGCCACGTGTGACATGTTGCTGATTGGTGACGGCTACGGAGATCACTCTGCCGGCGACACGCGCCGCCACCCGGACCACATCGGCGCTGACATACGCGTCATCGGTACTCGGGTGCCGTGCGGCGTAGGCTTGATATCCCCATATTCCCGCCGCACCGACGGCAATCGCCCCGACCAACAACAAAGACTGTATACGCATGACCAGTGATTCCTCGCGCTGGTGCCTCAGAGGCGCTTGGCTTTCAGGTTGATGCTCTGCATTACCTGAAGGCAGGTTTCGATATCATCAGGACTTATATCCGCCAGCAGTTCGTTGCGCAGCTTCACGGCGATGCGGTTGATCTGCTTGATCACCGAACGGGCCTGACGGGTCAGGTGTACGGTCTTGGCGCGGCGATCCTGCGGTGATTCCCGGCGTTCGATCCAGCCATCGGTGGCCATGCGATCAAGCTGTCGTACCAGGGTCGGTCCTTCGATACCCAGCCACTCGGCAAGTTCCTTCTGCACTTTGCCGTCGCCGCGCCGCGACAGATGCAACAACACCAGCCAGCTCGCCTGACTGAGGCCCAAAGGCCGCAAACGCTTGTCGAGCATCCCGCGCCATACCCTTTGGGTTTCTCCGAGGGTGACGCCGAGTTGTTCCTGGGCTGTCGTCATGGATATATATGCCTTACTATTAGATAGGAAGCTATGTAAATATAATGAAGGTGCCGGAGTGAAAATGCAAGCGGACAAACGGGGGATTTACAAGTGGTGCGGACGGCGGGTATCAAGCGTTCCCTAAATATATGGAACCGCTGTAGAATTCATGGGTCAGCTGTAATAACGCCCCGTACCCTGAGGGGAAGGGAATGGCTGCTATGAGGTTTTCCTTGTTGTTCGGCTCAAAGGATGGCCAGGTCAGAGTCTGTGTAGTAAGTGCGAATCCTAATCCACTTCCCGTGCCGCCATCTCCCGTTGACGCCGTTCGACTTCCTGTTCGCGGGCGTCGTCGATGACCTGCATGAGTTTGTTAACGTCGGCGTCCACCGTGCTGCGCTCATAACGTCCGGTCAGCGGCGTGTCATGGTGGAGCTTGCCGCCGACATAAAGGCCCCAGATTTCCTTGCCGTAGTCGGTTGCCAGCAGCTCCCGGGCAAAGCGGCCGAAATACATCGTCATGTTATCGACATCCCGCTCCAGCATCATGCCCGCGCTGTTGTTGCCTGCGGCATTGACGGCCTGCGGCAGATCGATGATAACCGGGCCCTGCGTGTCAACCAGCACATTGAATGGTGACAAGTCGCCATGCACGAGTCCGGCGCAGAGCATGCGTACGATTTCCGCAATCATCCGTCCGTGGTACTCGCGCGCCTGTGCCTCACTCAGGCTCAGGTCGTTAAGTCGCGGTGCGGCATTGCCGTCGGCGTCGGTGACCAGTTCCATCAACAGCACACCGTCGACGAAGCCATAGGGCTTTGGCACGCGGACGCCGGCGGCAGCCAGCCGATAGAGCGCATCGACCTCGGCGTTCAGCCAGGCCTCTTCCGACTCTTTCTGGCCGTAGCGGGTACGTTTGCCCATGGCGCGGGACTGGCGGCTGTTTTTTACCTTGCGGCCTTCCTGGTATTGCACAGCCTGCTTGAAGCTACGCTGGTTGGCTTCTTTATAAACCTTGGCGCAGCGTATTTGTTCGCCGCAGCGGACCACATAGACCTGAGCCTCCTTGCCGCTCATCAATTGGGACAGGATCTCGTCGACCAGGCCGTCATGGACCAGCGGCTGCAATCTTTTTGGCACTTTCATGGCTGATCCATACGTGACAGCAAGTAACAATAGGTTGGCGAAATGAGTGGAAGGTTATCAGGCGAAGCTCAGCGAGGGAGTGAAGGATTACCGGACAGTGGGGTGATAGTGGCGGCGTGCGGTGATCCGGTGGTACTTGATCATAGGCGGTGCAGTATAGCATGCCGGCCCGACGCGTTGTGGATAGGGCGATGTCAGACCAGCGCGCCGCCGCAACTACTGCCTTGGCCGGCAGTGCAGCCGTAGCAGTGATCGGCGATGGTGATCGGTGCGCCCTCCAGTTCCACATCAAGCAAATCCGTCAGGTGTGTGCGCGGCTTACTGCCGACGCCCAGCGGCAGGCCCAGCATCTGGTTGAAGTCACAGTCATAGACATAGCCCTGCCAGTCGACGCTGAGCAATGTGCGACACATCACGCCGGGGAGGTTTTCGGGCTGGTAACTGTCGCGCAGTAACTGCATGTACTCGCCGAACTGACCCTTGCTCACCAGTGTGCTGCCGAAGCGGGCGATGGGCATGTTGGTGATCGTGTAGAGATGATCGAAGCTGACCTGGTAACGAGACAAGTGTGTGCGATAAGCCTCTTCCAGGTTTTGCTGCGGCGGCGGCAGCGACGTGCCTTGCGGGTTGTAGACAAGATTGAGCGTAAGGCCGCTGCCTTCCGTTCCGTAGCCCAGCGCATTGAGTCGCTGCAGGCAACGGATGCTGACCTCGAACACGCCGCTGCCGCGTTGCCGGTCGACATTCTCGACCAGGTAGCAGGGCAGGGATGCGGTGATCTCCACCTGCTGCGTGGCGAGAAATTCAGCCAGGTCCTCGTGACCCGGTTGCTCCATCACGGTGAGATTGCAACGGTCGATGACCTGACGACCCAGCGCGCGTGCCTCCGTGACCAGGTAGCGGAAGTGCGGATTCATTTCCGGCGCGCCGCCGGTGACGTCGAGTGTCCGGATCTGCGCTTGCGCGCGCAGCATGGCAAGCACCTGTTCGATCGTAACCAGAGACATCAATTCGGTACGCTTCGGTCCGGCATTGACATGACAGTGCAGGCAGGACTGATTGCACAGATATCCCAGGTTGACCTGCAAGGTGGTCAGGCGCGCACGGTAGACGGCGGGAAAATCGGTGGTTTGCAGCAAGGGCAGTGTGTTGTGCATTACTGGGTTCTCGAATGTCGTCGTGGTATGCCGTTGTCGGAACGGGCTTGATCATGCATGGCTAGTGTGACCAAGCACGCTGTCAGAATCCAGCTGCATCGTGATTCGGCGCCATCAATCTGCTGCGTATCCAGTGGTCGATCGACAGTTTGCCGGGACCGTGCAGCAGAATGATGGTCAGCAGCAACCCCCAATAATAATGGTCCTTGAGTCCGACTTCGGACAGATCCGGGTAAGAAACCACAGCGACTAGATTGAGAATGAACAGGGCCGCGGCGCCGAAGCGCCCTGCCAGCCCCACGGCCACCAGCACGGCACCGCCCAGTTCGACACTGGTGGAAAGTATGGCGGCGAGCTCGGGCGACAGAACCGGCACCTGATAGACGTAATTGAACAGATTGAGAGTGCTATCCCAGCTGCTGAACTTGGTCAGGCCGGACTTCCAGAACACATTGGCCACCCACAGGCGTACCCCGAGATCGATCAGCGGACTGAGAAAATCGAGGCCGCGTATGGAGAGACCAGCCAGCTTGATGGGTGAAGTGATGACGGACATGACGATCTCCTTGAGGGTCTTC
>JBBQDK010000167.1:0-4848 GCA_038319625.1 Gammaproteobacteria bacterium | reverse complement strand
CTGACCGCAAGTCACTGCTGGAACGCCACGCGTCACGCCTCTATCGAGGCACGGAGTACCGGCATTCACAGATCATCGGTCGCGACCCCAATAACGCCCGTAAGGATGAGGTACTGTTCAGCGGCCTGCTTAATCCTGAACTTGCTGACATGTGGCTTGATGCCATGGTACACAACAGGGTGCCGATCAGTGGTGTGCATTCCCTGTCCCTGCTGAGCACCAAGCTCATCCATCGCCTTTGCCCAAAGTGCGAGCAAACGCTGTTTATTACCCACAATCTTGGCAGCGGCCTGCGGCAATCCTTCATCAAGGGCGGGAAATTACTTTTCAGCCGCCTGACACCGGTCGCCGGAGATCAGTCGGCACAGACGTATTCTGATTTCGTGCACGCCGAAATCGGCAAAACCAAGCGCTATCTCTCCAACCTGCATCTGATCTCGCCAAATCTCCGCCTGGCGGTACTCATGCTGAGCGGTGGCGAACGGCTTTTGGAACTCAACAAAATGCGCGAAGCGGAGTCACTGACGCATTACAACTTCTTTGACCTGGACGATGTCGCACGACAGATCAAATACAAAGGCCCGCAGCTCGACGGATATTGCGATCATCTGTTCGCCTTCCTGCAAGCAAAGACCCCCACGCCGAATCACTACGCAAGCGGCAAACATCGCTTTCATTTTCAAATGTTCCGTGCCCGCCAGGCCATGGAACTGATCGGCGTTGCCGCCATCGTCGGCGGAGTTTTATGGACCGGGATGCAAGCCGTAGATATTTTAGTAAAAAATGACGAAACTGTGATCACCGAACAACAAACTAGGCGCACCACTGAGCGCTATAATCAGGCGCAGGCGCTGATACCGCAATCGGAGGTCAGCCCGCTTGATCTGCAGATGGCCGTTGATCTCGCCGACCATCTGCGCCAGCAGCGGCCCAGTCCGCAACCACTGCTCGCCATCCTCGGACACGCTTTGCAACAGCAGCCCACGCTGTCGTTGGAAAACATTGAATGGTTTGCCAGCACCAAGCGCAACGCCAAAGCACCCGCCTCGTCACAAACAACGACGGTAGACCACGCAGGCAATGCTGATGAATCTTCGGCATCCGGCGATCCCATGGACGCCGTGCCGGGCCAGTATCAGATAGGTATCGTTCGCGGGCGTGTTACGCGTTTCACCGGCAATTACCGCGATGCCCATCACATGATCGACGAGTTGCTGGCCACACTGCGCAAGACTCCGGGTATCCTGATCGCCGAGGCACTCGAACTGCCTATCGACACGGCACCGACCGGCAATGTGCAGGGAGGCGTCAACGATGCCGGAACCCAGCAGGATGCCTACTTCACCGTACGCCTCGTCATGGGAGAAGGAAATGCCCAACTATAAAGTCATTGTCACTGAATTAAAGCGGCCATTGATTCAGAACGGGATAATTCTCGGGAGCCTGGTTACGCTGCTGACTGCAGGTTACCTGTACAGCGAATCCATAGAAACGCAGCGCCAGATGTCGCAACAGAATCTTGAGCAGACGGAACGGGACTATCGCAATGCCGTCTCCTCGACGGAGATTTTGCGCTCCGAATCGGCACGCTTTGCGGCACTGCGTGACGGTGGCTTCTTCGGTCCGGAACCACGGTTGCGCTGGATAGAGGATGTGCGTGAGACTGCCATCGAGAGCAAAGTAGTGTCGATACGCTATTCACTGGAACCACGTCATGCCCCGCCACCAAAGGCACCCACCGGCAGCTATGTCCTGTATGCCAGCACCATGAAACTGGACATGGAACTGCGCCACGAAGATGATTTGTTCGATTTTTTCAACGCGCTGCAGGCTCGCAATAGCGGCTTGTTCAAAGTCACGGAGTGCAACCTTGGCCTGTATGACACCAAAGGTATATTGAATCTTCACGGCGCGAATGTGAAGGCCAGTTGCTCATTGGAGTGGTACACACTGGACAAGCCGGAATCCGGCGGCACCGGACAAGCATCATGAACCATCCACATGTTATTCACTTCTGTTTGTTGATTTCGCTATTCGGCGCCGGCCGAACGGGTGCGGACGATCTCGGTCGCTTGTTCACCAGCGCCGCTGATCGCGCGCGCATCGATGCACAGATTACCGACCAGACCTCCCCGGGCGCCGTGCAAAAGCAGTCGACACCCGACAAGCAGATCATCAACGGTACGCTGATCGGCAGCGGCGGCAAGCGTCTGGTCTGGATCAACGGCGCGCAACTTGTTCCCGGACACAATGCGGCATCACCGCAGCTGCTGCATGACGGCCGAGTGCAGCTACCCTGGCACGAAGGCGAATCCCCGCGTGAACTCAAGCCGGGACAGGGACTGGATCAGACAACCGGTGAAGTCTTTGAGCTTTATATGCGCGCACCGGCACCGACGCCGGAGCTCGCAGCGACACCAAAGACGCCGCGGCAGGTCACGCCTGTAGCCGTGTCACCAGCAACGACGAGTGACGGCAAGACAGCAGCGGTGCCGGCAACTCCGCAAACAGTTACGGCAAGGGATGTCGCCGCGACTGCTGCCCGGAGCATAGCGCGATGACAAGTAAATTCACCACTGTACCCGTCCGACGTCAAACCGGATCCGCGGTGATGATCATCCTTCTGATCATGATCACGGGCTCAGCCGCATTTCTCCTGACACAGCTGAACAAAGGCAATTCACAGCAGCCTCGCAGCATCGATACCCGCTATGAACTCACAGCGATCCAGCAGGCACTGGTCGGACACGCACAAATGAACGCCGGCTGTCTGCCCTGTCCAAGCATCTCGCCCGTGAGCGGACTCGCGCCTGCAAAGCCCTGTCCCGCTGCCGCCGGGTATTTGCCCTGGCAGACTCTGAGTCTGGGTGACCTGGACAACTGGGGCCGCCGTTACCGTTATGTAGTCGACACCAAATACACCAACGCCTGCGTCACCACGGACACAAATGCGACGCTCAGTGTCAATACTCGCAACAGTGCCGGAACGCCGGTGTTGGTCGCCAACAAGCTTGTGGCGGTGGTGCTCTCCCATGGCATTAATGGCTACGGTGGGCACACCGCCAATGGCGTGGCCTTACCCAATCCACCGGCCGGCAACAGTGATGAGCAGAACAATTTTGTCGGCACCACGAGCTTCTGGGCCCGTGCCGCTACCGACAATGCGGCAACTACCGGCGGACCTTTTGACGATCAGCTCGTCTACATCAGCCAGGCGAGTCTCGTCGCTCAATCGCCATGACAACGAGCAGCCCCTCGGCCATGCCAATAATGACTCGCGCTCGAGTCCGCCGGAACAGCACCCGGGGTTTCACTCTGATCGAGATGGCCGTGGTGATGGTCATCATCGGTTTGTTGCTGGGCGGTCTGCTGACGCCACTCGCAACGCAGATGGAGAATGACCGTCGCAAGGAAACACAGACAACCCTGATCGCGATTCGGGACGCCTTGATCGGTTACGCGCAGATCAATGGGAAACTGCCCTGTCCCGATAACAACAATAACGGTCTGGCAGATGACGTCTGCACGCCCGGTGTCGCCAACTTGAACCCGCCGGCAACTCCGGGCCGTCTGCCGTACGCGACGCTGGGCGTATCGCCCACCGATTCCTGGGGCAATCGCTGGAATTATGTGGTCAATGGGGGATTCACGGTCGCCGCGCCTACCCTGACGAAAACCACCGCCGGCTCCGGTAATGGTCTTATCCAGGTTTCAGCCACCACCGGCTGCGCCGCCCCCCTGCTTGCCGACAATGTGCCGGCATTGATCTGGTCTGGTGGTAAATCCGCCCTGCCCGGGGCGCTGGAAACCGAAAACGCCAACGGCGACCGTTGCTTCACCGATGCCGGCTACAGCATGGGCAATCCCGGCTTTGACGATATGCTGGTCTGGATACCCAGAGGCCTGCTTATCAACCGCATGGTGGCGGCCGGGTCATTATAATGGCGGGTAACAAGGCACAGTTCTTGCCTTTTATTATGAGTCTGACGCTTAAGTATCAAGTCTGCCCAGCCGCTAATTGTCTGACCGGCCTATTGAGCCATGCCGCATGGCCGCAGATTACTGGATTGTCACGGGACCACAGGAGCACCGCTATGAGAAAGCATCAATCAGGTTTCACCTTGGTGGAAATCGCCATCGTACTGGTCATTATCGGCTTGCTGCTGGGCGGCGTGCTGAAAGGTCAGGAAATGATCGCCAATGGCAAGTACAAGAGCTTGCGCAGCGACGTCAATTCCTACAGTGCCGCCGTATATACCTTCCAGGACCGCTTCCACGCCCTGCCGGGCGACATGACCGCCGCTATCTCCAATACCCAGCTCGGCCTCAATGCGGGCGGCAATGGCGACGGCCTAATCGGCGTCGTCGGTGCACCCGCCCCGTGCACGGCCAACGCCAACGAACCTTGCCGTCTCTGGCAGCAGTTGCGTGCGGCTAATTTGATTGCCGGCAATCCGGCGCTGCAGGGTAATGCGGCCAACCCCACGCATGCGTATGGCGGATTAGTGCAGGGTGTTGTCGACGGTACACAGGGCAACAAGACCGGTCGCTGGCTGATTCTGTCGAATATACCCGGTGATGTCGGTGCCCGATTGGATCGTGACTCTGACGACGGCACCTACAATACCGGCACGGTTAACTGTGTGATTGGTTGCACCGCCACTTCCAGTTACCCTCTCACGGGCAATGTGACCGTGTGGGTCATGATGTAAAGCCAAGCCTTCAGATTAGGAGCACACGCAACCCGCCGCCTGGCGGGTTGCGTGCTTTCAGAGCGGTGAATTGCCTGCGGTGGAATGACTGACTTATATCAGACCGCTGCGATTTATCAAGCATACCTCACGCATC
>JBBQDK010000166.1:0-5038 GCA_038319625.1 Gammaproteobacteria bacterium | reverse complement strand
GGCACGGCCACCTACGACCCTGCCCAGGTCGAGCCAGAGCATGTCGACAGAGGCGTGCTCGAGGCGATCCGCAGCCACCTATTGGCGCAGCGCCAACGCATCTACAAAGGCGTCGACCGTCGCCGCGTGCCCCAGATCGAGATCGATGTCATTGACGTCGTCGGCATGCTGTTCGACTGTATTCTCAATGATGAAGTACTGCCCAATTCAGTGAAGGCACTTTTGAGCCGACTGCACACACCCTATCTCAAGATTGCGGTGCTGGACAAACGGCTGTTCTCGTCGGACAAACATCCCGCGCGGTTGCTCCTCAACGACATGGCGGAAGCGGGCGCCAAATGGGTTTCACAGGATCATTTGCAGGCCGGCATCTACCCGCAGATGCAATACATCATCAACCGGGTGTTGAATGAATTTCAGGATGGCCTGCAGTTATTCGAAGACCTGATCGAAGAGTTCGCGGCCAGCGTCGAGGTGCTAAAGCAGAAAGTAGCACTTATCGAGCAGCGTGCGCGCGAAGCCGCCAAGGGCCATGAAAAACTGCAACTGGCCCGCGACCGTGCCCAGCAGGAATTGGCGGGACGCATGGTTGCCAAGCCCTTGCCCAAGGTGGCGCGCAAGTTCCTGACGGAAATCTGGGCCGATCATCTGATGTTGATCATGCTCAGAAGCCGGGGCGGTGATTCGAGTCAGGATTTCGTGGAGGCCTTGCGTATCGCCGATGAGATCATCTGGAGCGTGACGCCCAAGCACACCTGGGAGGAGCGCGAGCAGTTATCTATGCGGCTGCCGAAACTTCAGCACATCATCGAGGATGAACTCGGCTCGCTCGGCGGCTACAGCAGGAACGAGCAGGAAGACCTGTACAGCCTGCTCAAAGACCTGCAGTCGCATGCCCTGCTTGGCGAGGCGAAGACCGACGCGGACGAAGTTGTCGAGCCGGTCGCGGATGCCGAGCCGGAAATACTGCCGATCGAGACCAACCCCGGGGCCACCACGGCTGAGGAGCAGGTGATTACCGATAACTTGCGCACGCTGGATTTTGGCACACTGTTCGATTTCGTGATCAACGCGACCGGTGACACCCGACGCCTGAAGCTCTCCTGGTACAGTCAAGTCACCTCGAATTACATGTTTGTCGATCAGACCGGCATCAAGGCGGCGGTCTACAACATTCACGATTTGGCACGTGCCATACGGGAAGGCAAAGGCCGGATCGTGGTAGAACACAACAAGCCGTTTTTCACATGGGCCATGGAGTCCATCCGCAGCATGCTCAAGGGTTCGATCAAATCGCAGAACTGACCGTTTCATTCGGGGGTGAAAAATGCAGGAAAAGCGCAAACACGCCAGGAAGCATATCGGCTGCGCCTTCAAGGTCAGTGATATCAACCGCAAGCAGGTCATCGGTTGCATGGTCGATCTCTCCGAAGATGGCTTCATGCTGCTGACCGATCAGGTCCACGAGGCCGGTGCAGTGCTGCAATTGCGCGTGGATTTTCCGGATGGGATGAATGGTGAGGATCACATCGAACTGGGTGCGGAGAGTCTCTGGGCCGGTGCCGCCAACAAGCCCAATCATTTCTGGGCCGGCTTCCACATCATCGATCTGTCCGACAAAGCCGCTGCCGTGATTGCCGCCGTGATCGACAAGAGCCAAGACTAAGAATACGGCATAAAACCGTTCCGACCGGTCGCGCGTCCCGCCGGCCGGAATCCCCGCTACCTGACGCACGGCTTGAGTTTGACGGGCCGTTGGTTACTATTGCCGCCCATGTCCCTCGGCCCCGTGATGATCGATCTTGCCGCGACGGTGTTCAGCGCCGAAGAGCGCGAATTGCTGGCACACCCGTTGATCGGCGGCGTCATTCTTTTTACACGCAACTACAGCGACCCCGCACAACTCACCGCACTGGTCACCGCAATACACTCGTTGCGCCAACCGCACTTGTTGGTCGCCGTCGATCATGAGGGCGGCCGCGTGCAGCGTTTCCGCGAAGGACTCACGCGCTTGCCGGCCGCGGCACTGTACGGCGAGTTATACGAGGAGGACCCGCGGCGTGCCCGCCACCTGGCGGAGACCGGCGGTTGGCTCATGGCGGTGGAGTTGCGGGCGCTGGGCGTGGATTTCAGTTTTGCCCCGGTGCTGGACCTGAATTTCGGCATCAGCAGTGTGATCGGCGATCGGGCCTTCCACCGCCGCCCCGATGTCGTCGCCGATCTTGCACAGGCCTATATGCGCGGCATGCAGCATGCCGGCATGGCGGCTACAGGCAAACATTTCCCCGGTCACGGCGGCGTGCAGGCCGATTCGCATCTCGAGTTGCCGGTCGATACACGGCGCTACGAGGATATCCTGGTCGAAGACCTGCTGCCCTTCGAGCGGATGATCGGCAACGGCCTCGCCGCGGTGATGCCGGCACATGTCGTGTACTCGCAGGTCGACCCGCTGCCGGCGGGATTCTCGCCGTTCTGGATTCGGGAAGTGCTGCGTAAGCGCCTGGGATTCCAGGGCGTAGTGTTCAGCGACGACCTGCACATGGAAGCCGCCGGTGTCGCCGGTGGCTATGTGGCACGCGCCGAGGCAGCGCTGCAGGCTGGCTGCGATATGGTGCTGGTCTGCAATGACCGGACAGGTGCGGTGCAGATACTCGATGGACTGTCACACGATAGCGATCCGGTGGCCCATATGCGTCTGGCACGCATGCACGGCCGGCATCCGATCACGCACGAGGCGCTGCAAAGCGATCCGGCGTGGAAGGAAGCGGTGAAGAATCTGGAAGGTCTGGACAGTTCGCCTTGGCTGGAGCTGGATGTTTGAATCTCTATAGCTGCATTGAACCGCCAAGATCGCCAAGCACATCAGAAACGCCGGATAATCGAGGCTGAGGCTTTCATGTTCCTGGTGGCTTGGGCGGTTTAAAATTTTTCAGGCATGGCCTTTGCTGGCATTCCGGACAGATTGCCGCCTATAATCCCTCGCACTTTCCGCCAGTCTGTGAACAACCGCCATGCCTATTACCGCACAGCAGGCCTTCGAGGCTTACCGCAAGGCAGATCTGCTGCACTCGGAGCAGATGGTGGAAGCCGCGCTGGATCGCATGGCCGGACAGATCACCGCGCAACTCGCCGACAGCAATCCGCTGTTGTTGTGCGTGCTGACCGGCGGCATCATACCGACAGGCAAGCTGACCACGCGTCTGGATTTTCCGCTGCAGCTCGATTACCTGCATGCCACGCGCTACCGCGGTGCGACGCACGGCGGTGAATTGAACTGGATTGCACATCCTTCCATCAGCCTGCGCGACCGGGTCGTGCTGGTAATCGACGACATTCTCGATGAAGGCACGACCCTGGCGGCCATCATCGAACACTGTCGCGACGAAGGTGCCAGCCAAGTGTACAGTGCAGTGCTGGTCGACAAACTTCACGATCGAAAATTTCACGATATCAAGGCCGACTTCACCGGCCTCGAAGTGCCGGACCGCTACGTGTTCGGTTACGGCATGGACTACAAGGACTATCTGCGCAATGCACCCGGCATCTATGCCGTGCAAGGCGCCTGACGCGCTAGCCCTTATTCACTCCGATCGGGCTGCTTGTCATGCCGGATCACGACGCAAGGAACAGAGCAGTGGCAATGAAGGCGGAATTGGCGATTATCGGCGGCAGCGGACTGTCGTCACTGAAGATGCTCAAGATCGTCGAGCGCGAGATCGTGCACACACCTTACGGCGAGCCCTCGAGCCCTATGGTGATGGGTACGGTGTGTGGCAAGGAAGTGGTGTTTATCTCCCGTCACGGTACCAGTCACACCATCCCGCCGCACAAGGTCAATTATCGCGCCAACATGTGGGCGCTGAAAAACATGGGTGTGCGCAACGTGATCGCGGTGGCGGCGGTGGGCGGCATCCGCGCCGACATGCTACCCGGCGGCATCGCCTTCCCGGATCAGATCATCGACTATACCTGGTCGCGCTATCACACCTTTTTCGAAAGCGACCTCAGCCATGTGACCCATATCGATTTCACCTGGCCCTACTGCGATGAACTGCGCCAGCAGTTGCTCGCCAGCGCTCGCTCAATCGGGCTCGAGGCCGTGGAGAACGGCACCTATGGCGCGACCCAGGGTCCACGGCTTGAGACCGCCGCCGAGATCAACCGTATGGAACGCGATGGCTGTGACCTGGTCGGCATGACCGGCATGCCGGAAACCGCCTTGGCCCGCGAACTGGGTCTGTGCTATGCCACGTGTGCGGTGGTCGCGAACTGGGCGGCGGGTCGTGGCGCGACCGAAATATCAATGGAAGATATCGACGCCAATCTCAAGACCGGCATGGAAAAGGTGCGGCGCCTGTTCGAGCAGTTGCTGTCGACGTAGTGTCCGGTGTCTTGAGATTGTAAGAAAATGCTTGAGCCGCCAAGGACACCAAGAAAAGCAAAATAACAGGTATGATCATTTCAGTGTCGATAGAATAACCGGGTAACTGAACACAGAGGAAAGATCACTTGGCGTCCCTGGCGGTTCAAATAATTAATTCTTTGAGGTAAACCCCCGGCTCTGCGGGGGGCTAGATTAGGTATGACGGGTACGGCGGTCGCTAGTCAATGAACAAGCGTAACGAATAGCACGGCGACCGAAAAGAAAGTTCCTACACCCTTCGCGCTACGCGCTCTTCCCTCCGGGAGACGACTGCATGGATGCAGGAGGTAGGGCAACGCCGGGAGCGGTTGCCGAAGGCCAGGATGAGGGGATTAAAATCAATGCGTGACATTGATCCCCTCACCCCAACCTCTCCCGGAGGGAGAGGGAGTGACAGTGGCAGATTTGCTGTCATCAGGCGGCGCAAAGTTTTATGAGCGCCTTTGAGCCGCTAGCAAAATAAGCCCCCAGCTTTGCCGGGGGTCATTTACCTTATAGATTGGTGCATCTGCTACGCCGCTGCCTTCACCGCCAGTAATTCCAGCAGGCCCTCGATCAGTTCCACCCGATCGTCCAGCTCCGGCAGCAGCGTGGTGAAGCGCAGCTTGTCCTTGC
>JBBQDK010000165.1:0-5057 GCA_038319625.1 Gammaproteobacteria bacterium | reverse complement strand
GCAGGTCGGCACCGACCAGTTCCGCGGACTGGTCGGTCATGGCGCGGTTGATACGGTCACTAAAAAAGCCGATCGCGGTCACCGAACCGACCGCGATCACCACGGCCGCGACCAGGATGCGCAACTCGCCCGCGCGCCAGTCGCGCCGCAGCAGGCGCAGGGAGAGTCGCAGGGCGGCCGCTATGCGCATCGCTCAGCCGCGCGCGACAATGCGCCCGCCTTCCAGATGAATGTGGCGTTGGCAGCGTGCGGCGAGCACCTCGTCGTGGGTTACCAGCACCAGGGTGGTGTGTTGTTCACGGTTGAGTTCGAACAGCAGGTCGATGATGCGCGCGCCGGTGGCGGTGTCGAGGTTGCCGGTCGGCTCGTCGGCGAACAGGATGACCGGCTGCAAGGCGAACGCGCGGGCGATCGCCACGCGCTGCTGTTCACCGCCCGAGAGCTGCCGTGGATAATGCGTGAGTCGCTCGCCCAGCCCCACGCGCAGCAACAGATCGCGCGCTTCATTGCCCGCCTCTTTGCGGCCGGCCAGTTCCAATGGCAGCATGACGTTTTCCTGCGCCGTCAGGCCCGGCAGCAACTGAAAGCTCTGGAACACGAAACCGGCACGGCCCGCGCGCGCACGGGCGCGGCCGTCCTCGTCGAGCCGGTCCAGCCGGGCGCCGGCCAGTGTCACTTCGCCCTGGGTCGGGGAATCGAGTCCGGCCAGCAGTCCGAGCAGTGTAGACTTGCCGGAACCCGATACGCCGATAATGGCCACACTTTCCCCGGCCTTGATCTCCAGGGTCACGCCCGACAGGATATCGAGAGTGGCATCGGGTGTGACCACACGTTTGCAAAGATTGTTGGTCGAGACGATGACATCGAGGTGTACGGACATGAGTAGATTGTTTCTCGTTGCACTGATGATCGGTTGGCTGACGCCGCTGGCGGCCGCGACCAAGACCGTGCTTATCGTCGGCGACAGCCTGAGCGCGGCCTATGGTATCGATGTCAGCGCCGGCTGGGTTGCGCAACTCCGGCAACGGCTGGTACAAAACCGGCTGGATTACCGGATCGTCAACGCCAGTATCAGTGGCGACACCACTGCCAACGGCCTCGCGCGCCTGCCCGAATTGCTCGCTGCGCACCATCCGCAGATCGTGGTCATCGAACTTGGCGGCAACGACGGCCTGCGCGGACTGTCGCTGTCGGAAATGCAACATAACATCAAAACCATGGTCGAGAAAGCCAAGGCGAACGACGCCAAGGTATTGCTGCTCGGCATACGGCTGCCACCCAATTATGGCAAGACCTACACCGAAAGGTTCCACCGTGTATATGCGGACATTGCCCGTGAATGCAAGGTGTCGCTGGTACCTTTTATCCTGGAGGGTATCGCCACACACCGCAACCTGATGCAAGCCGACGGCCTGCACCCGGATGCGGCGGCGCAAAAACAGGTATTGGATAATGTGTGGGGACAATTACAAGCTATGCTGTGAAGTGATGCGGGTAACACTTCCACCCACAGGGTTTTACACTGGACAGGAGATGACCGATGAACATCGAAGAACTCAAGTCAGTGGCGCAAGCCATCGTCGCGACACAAAAAGGCGTGCTGGCCGCGGACGAGAGCAACCCCACGATCAAGAAACGCTTCGACTCGATCAAGCTCGAGTCCACCGAAGCAAACCGCCGCCGCTACCGTGAGCTGCTTTTTACCACCGACGGTATCGAAAACTATATCGGCGGCGTCATTCTCTTCGATGAAACCCTGCGTCAGAGCAGCGCTACCGGCACGCCCTTCGCCGAACTGCTGTCGAGCCGGGGCATCATACCCGGCATTAAGGTCGACAAGGGCGCGAAGGCACTGGCACTGCACCCCGGCGATAAGGTCACCGAGGGCCTGGACAGCCTGCGCAAACGCCTGACCGAGTATCGCGAACTCGGCGCCAGATTCGCGAAGTGGCGGGCGGTCATCGAGATCGACGCGCGCGATATTCCGTCGGGCTATGGCATACGGGCGAATGCACATGCGCTGGCGCGTTACGCCGCGCTCTGCCAGGAAGTCGGCATCGTGCCGATCGTGGAACCGGAAGTGCTCATGGACGGCGCCCACGACATCGCCCGCTGCGAGGCGGTAACGTCGCGGGTGCTCGAGGCGGTGTTCATCGAGCTTGACGCCCACCGCGTTGTCTTTGAGGGCATGCTGCTGAAACCGAACATGGTGATCTCCGGCATGAAGTGCCCACAGCAGGCCGGTGTACAGCAAGTCGCCGAAGCTACGATACGCTGTCTGACACGTTATGTGCCCGCCGCCGTTCCCGGCATCGTTTTCCTGTCCGGCGGGCAGAGCGCGGAAGCTGCCACCGACCATCTCAATGCCATGAACGCCATGGGCTCGCATCCGTGGCAGGTCAGCTTTTCGTACGGTCGCGCGCTCCAGGCACCGGTGCTGGCTGCCTGGAAAGGGCAGGAAGGCAATGTGCCCGCCGCACAGCAGGCGCTCCTTACCCGCAGCCGCTTGAACGGTCTGGCCCGCGACGGCAAATATGCACGCGCAATGGAAACGGTCTGATCGACTCTGGTTGTTGACGCGTATAGCAATACACATATCCCGAACATCATCGGGCGATATTCATTGCACTTTTACGGCGGTCACTTCAGCGCAAGCGTCTTTTCACGTTCGCGACATGAGTCGCCCTGCGCAACTGCGTTTGTTGCAGAATGGCAAGCCGCTCCGCATCCGACGTTTCATTCCAGCGCGTGATCTCATCCAGCGACCGGAAACAGCCCAGACAGACATCCTCATCGTTCAGACAGCAGTTGCGCACACAAGGCGATGGTACTTGTCGTTTGACTCCGCTCATTTCACGCCAGCACCTCGACGGTCATGCCGGTGCGGAGTTCACCCTGCCCTTCCGCGATGACATTCTGACCGAAGAGTATCTTGTCACCGTGCTTGCGGTAAGTGGCCAGCGTCCGCAAGGGTTCGCTGCCGCGTTTACCACTGGCTGGATCGATACCGGGAATGATGCAGCGGCTGCAGGGCTTGACGATGCGAAACCGCAGGCCGCCGACGCCGATCTTCTGCCAGCGATCCTCGGCAAAGGCAGCACTGCCCTGCACCACCAGATTGGGGCGGAAGCGGGACATCGATACCGGTATGTCGAGACGGCTGTTCAGGTCATCCAGCGAGGCTTGCGTGATCAGTAACAGCGGGAAGCCATCGTTGAATGCGATCCGATCACCCGGCTGTCCGTAACGTGGATCGACCGCGCGCACTTCATCGTCAGGGAAATACACCAGCCGGCAGTCTATTCCCAGAAATCGGCTGAGCCAGGCAGCGGCGGCGGCACCGCCATCGAGCGCCGCACAGCGATCATCCCAGACAGTGACTTGGCACCGCGTGGAACCGGCCGGTCGTGACACCGTCAGCTCGGGCATGCCCACTGCCCGCAGGCGCAGCCCATCATCTAGCAGTTCCGGTTCCACCAGGCACATCCGCGTGTATTGTCGCTGCGTGAGAAACCTGCCGCCGCTGTCGACCACCATCCAGCGCCGGTCGTTTTCCAGACCGCAGCGCTGCACCGCCGCAGACGATAACGCGATCCGGCCGCACGATTTCACCGGATAAATACTCAGTTCGCTGAGCGTCAGTTCAGTCATGCCCGGGGGGTTTGGTGCGGATACAGGCATCCAGCAATGCGCGCATCGTTTCCAAGCCCTGGCGCCGGGCATAATCGATATTACGCTGTGGTATCAGATCGGGATCAGGGTGCTCGCCCAGTGCACACTCGATACTCGCCTCTCTGAGCAGATGCAGCGTCGGATAGGGCGAGCGGTTGGTGTAATTGGCCGGGTCGTTCACGTCCTGATCGGCGAAGCAATAATCCGGATGAAAGCTGGCTAGCTGGTAAACACCTTCGTAGCCCTGCTCTATCAGCAGGGCATCAGCGATGCCGACGAGATCGAGAAAATCGTCGAAATCGGTGTACGCATCCGGGAGCAGCAACAGGCTGGTCTCGATATCGGTTTCCACGTCGAGCAGCACGCATTCCTCGATCAGCGTTTCCAGGCAACGCTCACTGTCTACGCCCCGATTCACGCTGTAACGAATACTGTTGCGCGCGAATTCGCGGCGCGCGAAGGGACAGAAATCACAGCCCAGGATGACTGTCTCAATCCATCTCCTGGTGTGTTCGACGACCGACGCGTCGGTCACTGCCGGTCTGCTCATAGGACGCTGCATCGCTCTCGCCGATCAACCACTAATGATCTGATGCCCGCAGTTTAACCGATGTAACCGGCTTGTATGTGAACTGTGGCGGATAGGGTAAAATACTCGTCACCGGCAGCTACGATCTCCGCAGACCGGACCTCGGGGACCATGCCCTGCCACCCCCGGCAGTCGGAAGCCGTTGTTCCACCATACCCTGAAAACGATAGCCCGGGATATCCGCATGCTGCGCCTTACCGATGTGAAACTGCCGCTGGATCATCCCAAGAGCGCCATCCGATCCGCCATACTGGTTAAGCTCGGCATACCATCTGAGGACCTGCTAAGTTACGGCATCGCCAAGCGTAGCTATGATGCTCGCAAGCGCAGCGCGATCGTGCTGATCTACAGTATCGATGTGGAAGTCCGTGACGAGGCGACGATACTGACGTGCCTGCATGCCGATCCTCACGTGAAAGTCACACCCAATACCGACTACCATTTCGTGGCCAAGGCACCGCCGGCGCTGGCGGCACGGCCGGTGGTGATCGGCACCGGCCCCTGCGGCCTGTTCGCGGGGTTGATCCTGGCGCAGATGGGATTCAGACCCATCATCCTGGAACGCGGCAAGGCCGTGCGCGAGCGCACCGTGGACACCTTCGGCCTGTGGCGCGAAAAAGTCTTCAACGCGGAATCGAATGTGCAATTCGGCGAAGGCGGTGCCGGTACCTTCTCCGACGGCAAGCTCTATAGCCAGATCAAGGACCCCAAACACCACGGCCGCAAAGTCCTCAGCGAATTCGTCAAGGCCGGCGCACCCGAAGAGATTCTGTATGTGAGCAAGCCTCACATCGGA
>JBBQDK010000164.1:0-5113 GCA_038319625.1 Gammaproteobacteria bacterium | reverse complement strand
CCCAGGCGCTGACACCGGCGGGTATTTCAACGCAGCGCGAGTTGCTTGCCGAGCTTGTCGAGATTCGACACGGTGAGCGTCAACTGCTGGTCGATCTGGCGCTCGATCATCCACATACCGATCAGGGGCGGCACCCAGAATGCCGGGCGCATGCGCGCCTCGAACACCACGTGCGTACCGGTGCCGTTAGGCAGGATGCGCCACAGTGCCACGCCGTCCTTGAAATCGCTCTTGCCCGGCACGATGGTGGCGATGATCTCACCGTCGGGACGAACCTCGACATCCTGCACCTGATTCATATCAAAACACATGAACATGATGCAACTGCGGGTTACGGTCCGCACCCGCACCTGACCCGGCTTGAAAGAGCCCAGCAACTGACTTTTTCGGATCGAGGGATTGACGCGGCCAAGATGTTCATAATCGGTCAGCAAGGCCCACACATACTGAGAAGGCGCACTGATCTGCACCTCCATACGCACGGAATAAGAATCCTGATCGAGACGCGTAACGACTGTCTCGGCATGACTAACGGCAGGCAGAACAGACAACGGCAACAGGCAGCACAATGCACGTAACGACATCAACGAAATAATCCTTTTAATTTGTTCTTGAGTTGGTCTTTTAATTTCTGTTCGATTTCTTCTTTCTTCTCGTCGAGCTTGGCCTTGGCCACCTCGCCCACGGCGGCGTTGAGATCAACGCGATAACTCAACTGCGCGAACGGGCCGCTGATCCGTACCGGCACGGTGATACCATTCAACTCCTCCAGTCCCGCACCGCCCTGACCCGCCCCGGTTTTCACCAACACGACCTTGAGCAGATAATCCAGGTCCCGTGCGCCAAGATCGGCCTGACCAGCCCCGGCGACCCGCATGAACGGCGACTTGCCTTGCAGGTCATTGTTGCGCACCACCCCGTCGGTGATGGTGGCGGTACCGGTAAGTTCAGAAAAGTCGGTCTTATCCGGGTAACTAGCGGCAGCTGCTGTCTGTCCCTTTAGCGCGGCCTTGGCCTGGCGAATCTTGGCGGCCAGATTGAAGCCGCGGATCGCGCCGTCCTTGAATGCGAACTGCATGGATCCATTCAGATTCCGCCGCAACGCCGCCGGATCGACGCCTGCGCCATGCAGGCGGGCGCTGAGATCGCCCGTGCCGGACAAGCGAGCCGCGTCGCCTTGCAGATCCTTGAGTAATGCACCGATTTGCACAGACTTCAGGCTCTCGTTCAGAGCGATGCGCGGCACGGCGGCGCGGGTATCGATTTCGACATCGCCCTGGTAACTGCCCTGATAGAGTTGCGCACTGGCCGGCTGAATGCGCAGTACACCGTCGCGGGATTTGACCGTGACGCGCACGTCGGTACTGCGCAGTCGATACGCCTGCAAGCGGCCGATATGCAGACTGCCGTCCAGATTCAAAGCCCGCAGAGTCGCCACCGGCCAGGGTGCGGCCGCTGCGGCCGTTGCGGGTGTGCCCGCCTGCGCCTCAACAGGTGTTGGCAGATAGCGATCGACATCGATGGCATCCACATCCAAGGCAAAACCATACTGTGGCTGGGCGAAGTTGCGGATACTCAATTCACCATTGACCGTACTGTCGTCCAGCGTCAGCGACACTGGCTTGAGTACGATCTGGTCACGCCCGGCACGCACACTGAAGCGGGCTGAAGCCTTGCTCAGGACAGCGGAGTCGGCACTCTTTGGCAACGTCTTGTCGAGCGCTTTCATGAGTTCGCGCGGGCTGAATTGCGCCAGCAGAAATTCACCGCGCAGATCGGGCTGGTCGAGAATCCGGCTGCCTTGCAGCTTGCCTGTCAACTTGAGGCCGTATGCGTCGAGGTCGATGGCCGGCATGATCAGGTTCTGCTTCGCCAGGTCGAGATCGATGTCGCTGCTCAACGTGACCGTGCCGCCTTGCGGCAGGCCCAGTTCCAGACGGGTCTTGTGCAACTGATAGCTTTGCTTCGCGGGGTCGGCGGTTACAGTACTGTTCAACTGAATCCGATAAAGCGGAGCGTTCAGACCGTCGGCAATCGCACCGCCGATGCTGACGGCAAATGACTTGCCGGGAATGAACCGTCCGGTCTGTACATTGATGTCGCTGATTCGGTAGGCACTACCCGCACGTCGGTCATCCCACACCAGAGAGGCGTTGCGCAGCTCGATCCCGCCGACCTCCATCACGGCCAAAGACGAACCGGCCGCAGCTGCTGTGTCGGGTGCTGTTTTGTCACCACCGGAGACAACCAGTCCCTGCCAGTTGACCTGCCCACCGGCATTACGCGCCAATTGCATGCGCAGCCCGTCCACACTGATTTTGTCGATCTGTACCTGCTTGTGCAGCAGTGGCCACAGTTTGATACGCACCGAGGCGTGTTGTGCCTGCGCGAGCGGCGTTGCGCCGAAACCCGGCGCATTGCTCAACTGCACCGATCCCAACTCCAGGGCCACCCAGGGAAATACCGAGAGCTTGATGTCGCCACCGATGGTCAAGGTGTGGCCGGTGCGCTCCTTGACCATGGCGCTGAACCGGTCCTTGTACGCGTTCGGATCAAGCAGATGCGGGACTACCAGGGCCAGAACGACCCCGATCAGCGCCAGAACAGCAACGACTACAGCAATGACTCGCATCGATTTTCGCATGATCACCTCGTGCATTTGGGCGTTGTCGGGCAGCAATGCCGCACACCTGAAGCGGGCCCGGCCGAATGTCTGGCACACTGCAAATTAGTGGCTACAGTATAAAGTACAGGGAGTGTTTTCCCGGGGTGGCCTCACCATCCCGTCACCGGAATCCGGCGACACAATCAGGCAACGTAAGTGATGTCATCATACCGTCTTTATCGCTCGCTTCGCGGCACCGGTCCACAGCGTGGGACATGACGTGCGATCCTTGGCGTGGCACATGACACACCCGGCCATCGCCAACTCGATTTCATTCTCCAAACCAGCGCTCGCCCTGCGTCAAGGCGCATACCTTGGCGCGATGGCCGGCACCCGTTCAATCCTCAGTCCAAACAGGAGCCACTCGATGAATAATTACAGCGTCATTGTTGCGGGCGGCAGCCGCGCCCGATTCTTCACCCTGGAAGACGCAGACATCCCCGAACTGGAGTCGGGTCCACGGCTGGTCGAACTCAGTGATCTGATCAACCCGGAGAACAACTCGCATGAGGGAACGCTTTGGAGTGCCGGCAAGTCCGGTCGTAATCGCGCCCCCGGCGGCGGGCCGGCGCACGGCTATGATGACCACCACGCACAGCATGAAGGCGAATTCGAGCGCCGCTTCGCCCGCGACATCGCCGAAGCGGCGATGCGCCTGGTCAAATCCACCAATACCCGACATATCATCATCGTAGCGCAACAGCGCATGTTGGGGTTTATGCGCAATGCACTCGACCCCTTGCTGAAGGCCGGCGTTCACATTCAGGAGTTCGCCAAAGATCTGGGAAAATTGCCGCCGCAGGATCTGCATGCCCATCTGTCACGGCAGAACCTGCTGCCGCCGTGCCGCCGTTATACCTCTGGCTGAGCACGACTGCGAATTATTGCCCGATCGATCCGCCGCTTGGCATCATCGGGGTCGGCATCGGGACAACCGCACCGATCACGATGAACAAGACGATCGTACAGAGGACCACCACGGCGGTATAGCCGATGGCCCGGTCCTCGGGCACGCGCATCAGAATCGGCAGACCTACATAGAACAGGTACAGGCTGTACAGGGCCGTCAGCAGATTGAGGATGCTGAGCATGGGTATGAGGGTGAAGACCCCACCCAACCAGGAGGCGGTGCTGGCGTATGCCGCCAGCTTGAGTGCCTGGGATTTACTGCGCTGCGCGCCGAAGGTCGGCGCCAGGGCATCGATGATCAGCGCGATCACATAGACTCCGGCCAGCATGAGTCCGAACATTACCAGCGCCTGAACCAGCGCACCACCGAATGAAACACGGAAGGTACCCATCCCGGCGAGGGATGTGCCCATAACCGACATGCCGACCACGCTGCACAGCGGCCCGATGGCCGCCAGGGGAGCAATGTACGACTTGTAGAGATCCGCGACATCGACGCTTTCCTTATCGATGACCTGCCATTCCTCCCTGGGTTGCAGCAACAACCGTTTCACTCTGTCGACCAGATGCATATTGTTATTCTCCGAAAGAGGCGTTGAGATGGTATTTGGAGCGGGTGAAGGGAATCGAACCCTCGTATGCAGCTTGGGAAGCTGCCGTTCTACCATTGAACTACACCCGCATGCCTGGAATCTGCAAGTCGCGCCATTGTATGGCTTTCACCCGCCCTGTCAAAGGGCGCCGAGAATATACGGCGACACTCCACTCATCGGGAAATTGCGCTAGAATGTCGAGCAGTCCCGCCGGCTCGCTTACCATCGGTATCGCACATGGAAATTATCGTCAACGGCGCCTCGCGCCAGGTCCCGAACGAGACCGATGTGGCGGATTTACTGGAGATTCTTGGCTTGACCGGTCGACGATTGGCTTTGGAGATCAACCACGAGATCGTCCCGCGCAGTCTGTTTGCCACGCAACGCCTGCAAGCGGGCGATCACGTGGAGATCGTGCAGGCCATCGGCGGCGGTTGAATTAGAATCGCCGCCAACGACCTTAGACACTCATGCCCTTAGGTACCAACTGAACTGCTTCATTCTATAATTTGGAACATATGCTGGATGCTCGATAGGCGTGGAGGCTTGCAGGAACTCCCTTCTCCCTCCGAGAGAGGGGGATATGCGATAGCAGTGACTTGCAACAGGTTCCAGGATTTATGAAGCACACACTAGAAAAGATGGCTCCTCCGCAGAATTAGTGGGTAACCTGACGATTCTGTTCTTCATAACTTGCTGTAGTTGCGATGGTATAGTTGAATTCATGTCGCGTAGAGAGTGGCTACGTATTATTTCGGGGTATTACTGCAAACCGGATGATAGGTAAAGTCTCATAGTGACAATTCCCTCTCCCTCAGGGAGAGGGGTTGGGGTGAGGGGATTTAATCAGTGCCTGATGGATACACTCCGGAATGGCCTTTGCCCCGATCAGAATCTCATGATTCCAGAAGCGCAGAACCCAGTACTCCAGAGCTTCCAGAGAGAT
>JBBQDK010000163.1:0-5235 GCA_038319625.1 Gammaproteobacteria bacterium | reverse complement strand
GCTAGTTGCGTAATTTTTCTTGCCGCAGAGGCGCAGAGTAACTGTTGTTGAAATGGTGCCTGCCTCTGCGACCTCCGAGCCTATAATGCTTTTCACCGCGCTATGAATCAGATTAAACGACTTTCCACAATACAGCCGGACTTCTGGTCCCGCCTCGAAACGCTACTCGCCTGGGAGAGCTCGGCCAACACGGCGGTGAACCTGACAGTGGCCGATATTCTTGCCGATGTGCGCGCGCGCGGCGATGCGGCGGTGGTGGAGTACAGCAATCGTTTCGATCGACTGCACGTCGCCAGCATGTCCGAACTGGAAATTCCTCTGACGCGCGCAGAGGCGGCGTTGGTCGCACTGCCCGCCGTGCAACGCACCGCCCTGGAGCGGGCCGCGGCACGCATCCACGCCTATGCACAGCATCAAAAGCTGGAAAGCTGGAGCTACACCGAAGCCGATGGCACGGTACTCGGCCAGCAGGTCACGCCACTCGATCGTGTCGGCTTGTATGTGCCGGGCGGTAAGGCGGCCTATCCATCCTCGGTACTGATGAACGCCATACCCGCCAAGGTTGCCGGTGTGGCGGAGTTGATCATGGTGGTGCCGACGCCCGATGGCGAAGTCAATGAACTGGTACTGGCCGCCGCCGCCGTGGCCGGTGTCGATCGTGTCTTCAGCGTCGGTGGCGCGCAGGCGGTGGCGGCGCTCGCCTATGGTACGGAAACCGTGCCTAATGTCGACAAGATCGTCGGGCCCGGCAATATCTATGTCGCCAGCGCCAAACGTATGGTGTTCGGTGTGGTGGGCATCGATATGATCGCCGGCCCGTCGGAAATCCTGGTAGTCTGCGACGGCCGCACCGATCCTGACTGGATCGCCATGGATCTGTTCTCGCAGGCCGAGCACGACGAGGATGCCCAGGCCATCCTGGTCAGCCCGGACAGCGCGTTTCTGGACAGTGTGCAAGAGGCCGTCGCACGTCTGCTGCCCGGTATGGAACGTGCCCAGATTATCGGTAAATCCATGGCTGCACGGGCCGCGCTGATCGCGGTGCGCGATCTCGACGAGGCCATCGATGTCGCCAACTTCATCGCGCCGGAACACCTGGAATTATCACTCGACGATGCCCCGACCGTGGCCGCGCGCATCCGCCACGCCGGGGCAATCTTTATGGGCCGCTACACTGCTGAGGCGCTTGGCGATTATTGTGCCGGACCCAATCACGTACTGCCGACCTCGCGCACCGCGCGTTTCTCCTCACCGCTGGGCGTATACGATTTTCAGAAGCGCAGCAGCCTGATCGGCTGTTCCGCCGCCGGGGCATCGGAACTCGGCAAAACCGCATCGACATTGGCGCGCGGTGAAGGCCTGACGGCGCATGCGCGTTCGGCGGAGTATCGGATAATTAAATGATTGGAGCCGCCAAGGACGCCAATAAACGCTTTAAAAAATCTTGGTGCTCTTGGCGTCCTTGGCGGTTCAATATTTTCTTATGACTAACTCGACTGATAACCGCATTGCAAACCTGGTCCGCCCGGAGATCCGCGCGCTATCGGCGTATCACGTGCCCGATCCGGGTGCGCTGATCAAGCTCGATGCCATGGAGAATCCCTACGGCTGGCCGCCGCAACTGGTGCAGGCCTGGCTGGAAACACTGCGCACCGTGCCGCTAAACCGTTACCCCGATCCCGGCGGGCGCGCCGTGCAGGAGGCGCTGCGCAGTGCGATGTCGATACCCGCCGAAACCGACATAGTGCTCGGCAACGGTTCGGATGAATTGATCCAGATGATCCTGATGGCGGTGGCGCAGCCGGGCCGGGTGGTGATGGCGCCGGAGCCTGCCTTCGTGATGTACCGGATGATCGCTGGTTTCGTCGGCATGGAGTATGTCGGGGTGCCGCTCGACAGCAACGACTTCAGTCTCGATATGCCGGCGTTGCGCACCGCGATCGAAAAGCATCGGCCCGCTGTGTTGTTTCTGGCCTACCCGAACAATCCGACCGGTAATCTGTTCGATGTCGGGCAGATCCGTGAGCTGATCCGCATCGCTCCGGGGTTGGTGGTGGTGGATGAGGCTTACCTGCCGTTCGCCGAAGCCAATATGCTCGATGTATTGGTAGAGTTCGACAATCTGCTGATCCTGCGCACGGTGTCCAAGCTGGGGCTGGCGGGCTTGCGCCTGGGTCTGCTGATCGGTGCGCACGGTTGGCTTAGCGAGTTCGACAAGGTGCGTCTGCCGTATAACATCAACGTGCTGACCCAGGCCAGCGTGGTGTTTGCGTTGCGTCATATGGTGGTACTCGACGAGCAGGCGGCACGTATTCGCACCGAGCGTGAACGCGTTTATGCCGCGCTGTGTGCCATGCCCGAACTGACGGTTTGGCCGAGTCGCGCCAACTTCATTCTGCTGCGCGCGCCGTCCGGTCGTGCCACTGCCATCTTTGACACGTTGCGACAAGCCGGCGTGCTCATCAAAAATCTGCACGGCACAGGTGGCGTGCTCAGCGATTGTTTGCGCGTGACCGTGGGCACGCCGGAAGAGAATGATGCCTTGCTGGCCGGGTTGCGTGCAGCCTTATAAATCTGGCAAGCCCTGAAGTAGCTATTCGGTTCTTGTATTATTGCTGCACCGGCCTTGTCCCTACCTTGCCATCGAGATTGAATGCCGCGCCACGCCGCAGTCCGCGCAGGCGAATCGGCGAACCGGGCGTATGCGCGGCGATCAGTTTCAGGGCGCTGCCGGCATCGGTCACCGGGGCGTCATCGATGCGCGTGATCACATCGCCGGCGAGCAGTCCGGCCTGTTGCGCCGGACTGCCGCGCAAGATGCCGGCTACCAGCACACCGTGGTCATCGTGCAGCCCGAGACGCTGAGCCAGCTCCGGGGTGAGATCCTGCGTTTCGATGCCAAGCCAGCCGCGTACCACGCTGCCGTGCTCGATGATCTGCTGCATCACCCCGCGCGCCAGACTCACCGGGATCGCGAAGCCGATACCCTGCGAACCGCCGGAGCGGCTGTAGATGGCGGTATTGATGCCGATCAGCGTGCCGTCCGCACTGATCAGCGCACCGCCGGAATTGCCGGGATTGATGGCGGCGTCGGTCTGAATGAAATCTTCGAAGGTATTGATGCCTAGACGGTCGCGACCGGTGGCGCTGACGATCCCGTGAGTCACGGTCTGGCCGACCCCGAAGGGATTGCCGATCGCCAGCACTACATCGCCGACACGCAGATGCTGCGAGTCGCCGAGAGTGATGGTCGGCAGTGCATCGAGTGCGATACTGAGCACCGCCAGATCCGACTCCGGATCGCTGCCGACCACCTTTGCCTCGATGCTGCGACCGTCGGCGAGCAAGACCTCGATTTCCTCAGCGCCTTCGATGACGTGATTGTTGGTGAGTACATATCCCTGTGCACTGACGATCACGCCAGAGCCCAGGCTGGTCTGGATCTGTTGGCGCGTCCGGCCGCCCGGGTTGCCGAAAAAGCGCCGCAGCAGGGGGTCGTCGAAGAACGGGTCGGCACGCTGTGTCACTCGCTTGGCGGTGTAGACGTTGACCACGGCCGGAGCGGCACGTGCCACCGCATCGGCGTACGACCGCATACCGACCACTGCCCGATCGGGCGTAGCGGGTACGGCGGTCCGGATTTGCACAACGCGCAGGTTCTGCCGCAACCACTCGGGGTGCAACACCACGGCAATAAAGGCCATTGCCAGTCCGACAATGAGGGATCTCAGCAAGAAGCTCAGCAAGGCTCCGGGTTTCATGCGTCTAAGCTAGCACGCCGGTGCGAATGCAGGAAACCGGCGCCACAGGTCGGCGAACACGACTTCTTTCGTTAAGAGTGGGTCAAAAAGACTGTCACCTTCTCCGGAACCTGCATCATGCCTTGACCAAAGTCAGGGCATGTAAGAAAATGCGCGTCTATTTTTACGGTCTGGCAGTTAGATGCAGAAGTTAACAAACGATGTGCCGGTTTCCAGCCACCTCCAGTTCCTACGTGGTTTTCCTATATTGATCTTGCGGGAGATAAGTGAATGAGCGCTGAGGGTGTAGACCTGAAACGCCGCCGCTTCCTGACGACCGCCGCCAGCGTTGTTGGTGGAGTGGGTGTCGTCGCAGTGGCAGTCCCTTTTATATCGTCCATGGAGCCAAGCGCGCGTGCGCAGGCCGCTGGTGCACCGGTCGAGGCCGACATCAGCAAGCTGGAGCTCGGTCAGATAATGACTGTGGCATGGCGCGGCAAGCCGGTGTGGGTCGTCAATCGCCCCAAGACCGTGCTGGACACGCTGTCCACGCTGGACAGCATTCTGCTCGATCCGCAATCGAACCAGTCGGAACAGCCTAAAAACTGCAAGAACGAAGACCGTTCGATCAAGCCTGAGTATCTGGTGATGGTCGGTATCTGTACACACCTCGGCTGCTCGCCGACGTATCGTCCTGACATTGCGCCCCCCGACCTGGGTCCTACCTGGAAAGGTGGGTTTTTCTGTCCCTGTCATGGTTCACGCTACGATCTGGCCGGGCGTGTTTACAAGGGTCAGCCGGCTCCGCTGAACATGGTGGTGCCGCCGTATCGCTATTTGAGTGATACCCGTGTCCTTATCGGCGCAGCAGAAGAAGAAGGAGCGGCGTGATGGCAGGCAATAGCGCAGAAAAGTGGAACAAGGGCCTGTTGGGCTGGATCGATCAGCGCTTCCCGCTGAGTTCGCTCTGGAACGATCATCTAGCCAAGTACTATGCACCGAAGAACTTCAACTTCTGGTACTTCTTCGGTTCGCTGGCGCTATTGGTACTGGTCAACCAGATTATCACCGGTATCTTCCTCACCATGAACTACAAGCCCGACTCGAAGCTGGCCTTCGCCTCGGTCGAGTACATCATGCGCGATGTGAACTGGGGCTGGCTGATCCGCTATCTGCATTCAACCGGCGCCTCGGCATTCTTTGTCGTCGTGTATCTGCACATGTTCCGCGGCCTGATGTACGGCTCGTTCAAGAAGCCACGCGAGCTGATCTGGATCTTCGGCATGATCATCTATGTGGCGCTAATGGCCGAGGCCTTTATGGGCTATCTGCTGCCCTGGGGCCAAATGTCTTATTGGGGCGCGCAGGTGATCATCTCGCTGTTCGGGGCAATTCCCGGCATCGGCGATTCGCTGGCGTTGTGGATCCGCGGCGACTTCGTCGTCGCCGACGCCACGCTGAATCGCTTCTTCGCCTTCCACGTCATCGCGGTACC
>JBBQDK010000162.1:0-5284 GCA_038319625.1 Gammaproteobacteria bacterium | reverse complement strand
GGTCCTCTATGTGAACGGTATCGCCATTGGCGTGCTGGAACTGAAAAACAGCCGGGTCAGCATCGGTGACGGCATCCGGCAATTGCGCTCCAACCAGCGCAAAGAATTCAACGAGTGGTTTTTCTCGACCGTTCAGATCGTTTTCGCAGGGAACGACTCGGAGGGCCTGCAATACGGCAGCATCGGCACGCCGGAGAAGTATTTCTTGAAGTGGAAAGAGGATGAGGCGGATAACAGCCGTTTCAAACTCGACAAGTATCTACTCAAGATGTGCTCCAAGGCGCGGCTGATCGAACTGATGCACGACTTCGTCCTGTTTGACGGCGGTGTGAAGAAACTACCGCGCGTGCACCAGTATTTCGGCATCAAGGCGGCGCAACAGGAAGTCCGCCAGAAAAAGGGCGGCATCATCTGGCACACCCAGGGCAGCGGCAAGAGTATCGTCATGGTGTTGCTGGCGAAGTGGATACTTGAGAACAACTCGAACGCCCGTGTTGCCATCATCACTGACCGCGATGAACTGGACAAGCAGATCGAGCGCGTCTTCACCGAGGTGGGTGAGGCCATCAAACGCACCAGCAGCGGCCGCGACCTGATGACTCAGCTTGGCCAGGCAACGCCGCGCCTGCTGTGCTCATTGGTGCACAAGTTCGGCAAGAAAGATGTGGACGACTTTGACGCCTTCATCAAGGAGCTGGAGGCCCAGCCTAGCCAGACGGTGGGCGAAGTGTTCGTCTTTGTAGACGAATGCCACCGTACCCAGAGCGGCAAGCTACACAAGGTCATGAAGGCGATGATGCCGAACGCGGTGTTTATCGGCTTCACTGGGACGCCGCTGCTCGCCAAGGACAGGCAGACCAGCCATGAAGTATTCGGCGGCTGTATCCACACCTACAAGTTCAGCGAGGGTGTGGAAGATGGTGTGGTCCTCGATCTCGTCTATGAGGCGCGGGATATCGACCAGCATCTGGGTTCTCAAGACAAGATTGATACGTGGTTCGAGACCAAAACCAAGGGCCTGAACGAGTGGCAGAAGGCGGCGCTGCGTGAGCAGTGGGGCACGATGCAGAAGGTCTTGAGCTCCAAGGCCCGCATGGACCGGGTGGTGAGCGACATCGTTTTTGATTTTAGCGTTAAGCCACGGCTGTCCAATGAACGCGGCAATGCCATCCTGGTGGCATCCAGCATCTACGAGGCGTGCAAGTATTTCAGTTTGTTCCAGAAGACACCGTTCAAGAACAAGTGCGCCGTGGTGACTTCCTACAATCCGCTGACCAAAGACATCACGCTGGAGGATACCGGCGCGAACACCGAGACGGACAAGGAGTTCATCTACAACACCTACACCGAGTTGCTCAAGGACGTCGATGCCAAGCCGGGCATGTCGAAAACCGAGACCTATGAGGAACGGGCAAAGACCTTGTTCAGCAAGGAGCCGGCGAACATGAAGCTGTTGGTGGTGGTGGACAAACTGTTGACCGGCTACGACGCGCCGCCCTGCACCTACCTATATATAGACAAGTCCATGCAGGACCATGGGCTGTTCCAGGCGATCTGCCGCACCAATCGGCTGGACGGGGAGGACAAGGACTTCGGCTACATCGTGGACTACAAGGATCTGTTCAAGAAGGTCGAAAACGCCATCGCGGTGTATACCGAAGAGCTGGATCACAGCACGGGCGGGGTGGATCCGGAAGTGTTGCTGCAGGATCGTCTCAAGAAGGGAAAGGAACGCCTCGACAGTGCCATCGAAGCCCTTGTGCTGCTCTGCGAACCGGTTGAGCCGCCGAAGGGAGAGCTGGAGCATATCCACTACTTTTGCGGCAACACGGAAATCCCGACCGACTTGCATGAGCGTGAGCCACAGCGCACCGCGCTTTATAAGGCGGCCGTGGTGCTGGTCCGCGCCTACGCCAATATCGCCGATGACCTGGAGAAGGCCGGCTACAACAGCGCCGGCATCGCCCGCATTAAACAACAGACCGATCAGTACCTGAAACTGCGCGAGATCATCCGCATGGCCAGCGGAGAAAGCATCGACCTGAAAGCCTACGAGGCCGACATGCGGCACCTCATCGACACCTACATCGAGGCCGATGAACCGAGGAAGATATCGCCCTTCGACAACATGGGCCTGCTGGAGCTGATCGTGAAGTCCGGCATTGCCAGCGCGATCAACGCGCAGCTTGGCGGACTGAAAGGCAACAAGAGCGCCGTCGCCGAAACCATCGAGAACAATGTTCGCAGCAAGATCATCAAGGAGCATCTCAACGATCCGGCGTTTTATGAAAAGATGTCAGCATTGCTCGACGAGATCATTGCCGCGCGCAAGGCCAACGCCATCGCCTATGAAGAATACCTGAATCGTATCGCCGAACTGGCCAAAAAAGTGCAGACCGGCAAGGCAGAGGATGCCCCCAAGGAGCTGGATAGCCCTGGCAAGCGGGCTTTATATAACAACCTTGTCAAAGCGATGCCGGCCAACAAGGCGGCAGAGGAAGGGCCGGATGGCAACGAGAAACTGCACGCCGCTGTGCTTTCCTTGGCCCTGCAGATAGACGAAACGGTTAAAGAGGTGCGTAACGATGACTGGCGCGGTTACCAAGCAAGGGAGCAAATCATTAAAAATGCGCTCTATGAACTCTTAATGGATGTCCCGTCTGTCGAGCGCCTGTTCCTCATTATCAAGGCGCAGCCGGAATACTGATGGCCAAGCAAGTCAAATTCGGTGACATCGTCGCGGATGTGGTGTTCAAAGACATCAAGAACATCCATTTGAGTGTCTACCCGCCTGCCGGCCGGGTGCGAATCTCGGCCCCGCTACGCATGAATGCCGACACCATCCGGGTCTATGCCATATCAAGACTCGGCTGGATCAGGCAACAACGGCAGAAATTGCGCGAGCAGGCACGGGAAGCTCCGCGCGAGTATCTTGACCGGGAAAGTCATTATGTCTGGGGAAAACGCTATTTGCTCAAGGTAGTCGAGCAAGACGCTGTACCGGCAGTTGAGCTTAAACACAGCAAGATGCTACTCAGTGTCCGTCCTGGCGCCGACGAGGAAAAGAAACAGGCTGTTCTGGAAGAGTGGTACCGGCAGCAGATCAAAATGGCAGCCCAACCTCTAATTGAGAAATGGCAACCGCTGATGGGTGTTCAGACACAACGATTATTTATCCAACGGATGAAAACGAAATGGGGTAGTTGCAACCCCAAGACTAAAAGTATCCGCCTGAATTCTGAGCTGGCAAAAAAACCACCGGAATGCCTTGAGTACATAGTCGTACACGAGATGGCCCATATACTTGAACCGACCCACAACAGCCGCTTTATGTCATTGATGGATCAGTTCATGCCGAAATGGATGTTCTATAGGGATGAGCTTAATAGGTTGCCTGTGAGGCATGAGAGCTGGGAGTACTAGGTCTTATCTCCGATATTTGTGTTTAGGTACTCTGCCCCGCCTTACCCCGCAATCTCCTGACCCTACTAAACGCACATGGCATTCTTAGTCTCATCGCAGGGGGTAAGCACCCTGTTTGACGGTATTTACGACGGTATCCATGATCGTGAATGATTTATTAATATTTAATAACAGTATCTTATAATATTCTTCGAGTCCGTCCCGTGAGCCATTTCAGCAGCCAATTCCATATATATTCTTGCTCTGCGACTTCGTGTGAGGTTGCGTGTGTCAAGTCACGCACACCCTACACCGACATGCTCCGATACGCTCCATGCCCTTCAGGAAGCATGCCTCGACGATCTATTTGCCGTTGATCGCGGGCAGACAGAAAGTCTGCAGGTAATCCCTGAACTGGTCTTTCAGTTCATTATGCATGAGCGCATATTCCACGGTGGCTTGCAGATAACCCAGCTTGCTGCCGCAATCGTAGCGACGGCCTTTGAACTGATAGCCGAGGACCTGTTGCTCATTCAGCAGCAGTGCGATGGCGTCGGTGAGCTGGATCTCTCCCCCGGCCCCGCGCGGTGTGGATTTCAGCAGATCGAAGACGCGTGCTGTGAGAATGTAGCGACCGACCACGGCCAGTGTCGATGGCGCCCGTTCGGGCCGCGGTTTTTCGACGATGGCCTCGACGCGCGCATGACGGTTTTGGATGGCGGCGGTTTTGACAATGCCGTACTTGTCGGTTTCATCCACGGGTACCTCTTCCACGGCCAGAATACTGCATTTGTGCTGATCGTAGAGTTCGACCATTTGGGTCAGGCAACTGGTCTCGCCGCCGTCGATAAGATCGTCAGCCAGAATCACCGCGAACGGCTCGTCACCCACCACAGGGGCGGCGCACAGCACGGCATGGCCCAGGCCCAAGGCCTCGGGCTGGCGCACGTAGACACAGGACACGCCTTCCGGGAGGATGTCGTGGACAATGGAAAGCAGGGCCTGTTTGCCGCGTTGCTTGAGCTCGAATTCCAGTTCGAAGTTTTTATCAAAATGATCTTCGATAGCACGCTTGCTGCTGCTGGTGACGAAGATCAGTTCCTGGATGCCGGCCGCAATCGCTTCTTCCACTGCATATTGGATCAACGGTTTATCGACGATAGGCAGCATTTCTTTGGGATTGGCCTTGGTAGCCGGCAGGAAACGCGTGCCTAGGCCCGCCACTGGGAATACAGCTTTTCTGATCTGCATGCTAAATCCTCGTTCCTGATTCCTGATGTGACTCTGGCTTTCTGCCGCGATTGTTTGTGATAGCCCTGTGTTAGCGGTCCCGTGCGCAGTGGATGCTTTACTTGTCCGCGCGGCCAACCCGGTAATAGTCACGATACCATTCCACAAAGCGCGCTATGCCATTTTCTATTGTCGTCGCCGGTCGATAACCGACGGTAGTTTCCAGATGTGTGACATCCGCCTCGGTAGCCGTGACGTCACCGTCCTGCATGGGCAACATGTCCATCTGCGCTTTACGCCCCAGGCACTGTTCCAATACCTCGATATAACGCAACAGTTCGACACGGCAATTGTTGCCTATATTGAAGATGCGGTACGGCGCGTAGCTGGTGGCCGGATCCGGTGCATCGCCACGCCACTCGGGATTGGCAACCGCCGGGGTATCGATAACACGCACCACACCTTCCACGATGTCATCGATATAGGTGAAGTCGCGGATCATCCGCCCGGAATTGAATACCGGTATCGGCGTTCCTTCCAGTATGCCCTTGGTGAATTTGAACAGTGCCATGTCGGGGCGGCCCCAAGGACCGTATACGGTGAAAAAGCGCAAACCGGTACACGGCAGGCCATACAAATGCGCATAGCTGTG
>JBBQDK010000161.1:0-5322 GCA_038319625.1 Gammaproteobacteria bacterium | reverse complement strand
GACCACATTGGGATCACCCAGCGAGATGACGTTGCTGTCG
The DNA here is from genome assembly GCA_038319625.1 of Gammaproteobacteria bacterium. GTDB lineage: Bacteria > Pseudomonadota > Gammaproteobacteria > JBBQDK01 > JBBQDK01 > JBBQDK01. Next base: position 5,282 of record JBBQDK010000161.1, on the reverse strand, counting down.
TCGTTGACGATGGTACCGAGGCCGGTGTCGGCGCCGGCGGCGATGCTGGCATTGGCGCTGGGGTTGCTGAGCGTGACGGTAAAGTTCTCGTTCGGCTCGATCAGCGTGTCGCCGCTGACAGTGACGATGACGTGGGCGGTGTTGGAACCCGCGGCGAAGGTGGCGGTGCCGCTCGGCAGTGTGCCACCAAAGTCCGCGGCATTGGCCGGGTGGGCGCCGCTGCCACTGACGTTGTAGCTGACACTGGCGGTGCCGGACACATCGCCACTGCGGGTCAGGACGAAGTCATAACCGGTGGTGCCGCTGTTGCCCTCAAGATGACTGACGTTGTTGCTGCCGACCACATTGGGATCACCCAGCGAGATGACGGAAGGACTGCCTGGAGCAAGCAATACATCTTGATGTGCCTCGGTAAATGTATGCGCAAGCCCGGTGGTTTCATATCCGCTGGTCGGCGTGACCTGCTGACCGGTCAGTGCAACCTGGACGACTGAATGGATGGAGTCCGGCAACGGGGTGCCGTTGTTGCCGTTGTTACCTGCTGCCGTTGCACCCGCTACCTTGCTGGGGTCCTCACCGGCAAGAATGGCTTTTTGAATGGCGGCCACGGTGGCGTCGGCGTCAGCACCGGCAACATTGCTGTGATGAGGATTGAAAATATCGCTGTCGAGCACCAGGTGAGAGTCACGACCCAGTTCCATGTGCGAACCGTCCGTGAAGACGACCTGGATGACCCCGGCGGCACCGGTCACGATCAGATCATTGGCATTGACATGGTCGCCGACGTGCAAGGTGTGGGTGATCCCGTTCGGGCCTTCTGCTGTTGCCGTACCGAAGAGTTGCTTGACGATACCGATATTCTGTGCGGCCATGACTGTCTCCACTGCTTACGGTTGACCACATGCCTGAATCAGTTACAGCGGCGCATGTGAGTGATTCATTAGACGGGAATGTATAGCCGCAATTACCTATCTGGGTGATGCCATTGATGAGATATAGTGTGCGGAAATACTTGGTAATTATCTATGGTACCTAGGTACTAACCTGCCCTACCGCGTTCACGTTCGATCAGTCTGTCGACCAGCCGGCGTGCCAGTTTGCGCGATACCCAGGCTTCGCCCAGATGCACGGCATGGACGGCTTTGCCCGTCATCGATTCGTGGCCCGGTTCGACCCAGCCCACTGCGCCCGTACCCAGACAATCAACCAGTGCATCGTCAGTCAGCGCATCATCGGTCAGAACGATGCGGGTTGCGGCGCATTGGCGATGCACGTGACTGAGCCAGTCCGGGCTGGAATCACGCAGACAGTGGGTGGAAACCAGCAGGATATCGGGATGATGGGAAGCGCACAGGTCACCACTTTCATCCAATTGCGATGAACGTGCGGTGACGCGTATTTCCTGGTCTTCTTCAAGCCAGGTTGCGCTGCCGGGAACACCGGGACGGTTCGGATCGATGACGACAACGGTGATGGGAGTCATGGTGGCTGCTTTAATTAGGTTGAATGCACGATACCTGCGCTTAATCAGGCTCACAATTGGACCTAGGTACCAGTCTTCGAGATGAGTTTAACTCTAGCATATGGGCTAGCGTCCGATACGTGGCTTGCCTTTGTGAACGTTAACAGTCTGATACAATGCGCGCTGCTCTGGAGCGTTGACGTGGCGCATGCTGATACTGTGTGGCTACGGGCTCGGTATTGTAAGTGGTTATCTCCGTTGGGGAAGCATATCAGTACATGCCCGATATGAACAGGTTTCGCGGCTTGCAGGCTGGATCGCGCGGGGCGTCGCAGTCATGGCTCGCGCACTGCTGCCTGCCGGGTCTGTCCGCTGGCTGCAAATCAGTAATTTTCGACTGGTGTGTATTGCTGGTTTTGTGCGGCATTATGACACTCGCGCTGGCCGGCAATTTTCAGCTTTCCGATCACTTGCTCGCCGAGATAACCCAACGCTATGGGGTAGCAGCCCGTACCCGCGCAGAACAATGGCGCGATCTGATTAATCAGGATGCCGCGCTGCCGGAAGCGAAAAAGCTTGCCCTTGTGAACGCATTCTTCAACAGGCTGCCGTTCGTCAGTGACCAAGAACACTGGGGCAAGGAAGATTACTGGGCAACACCCATTGAGATGCTTGCCTCCGACGGCGGTGATTGCGAGGATTTTTCCATCGCAAAATACATCACATTGAAGGAAATGGGCGTACCCGAATCGCGTATGCGACTGACCTATGTCAAGGCCTTGCGTCTCAATCAGTCACACATGGTCGTCACCTATTTTCCGACGCCCGATGCCGATCCACTGGTGCTCGATAATCTGATCGAACGCATCGCGCCGGCCTCACAGCGCAAGGACCTTTTGCCGGTGTACAGTTTCAACGGTGAAGGCCTGTGGCTTGCCAAGGCGCGCGGTGCCGGACAACGGGTGGGTGGCTCGGGTCGCATCGGTTTATGGCGCAATCTCATGACGCGCATGCACGAGGAACAACAATGATATCTATTGTAGCGGTAGCGGCAGGTTTTGTTCACTGCGCCTGTTTGCAGACCGGCGCGGCATCGATTACGGAGAAATGCATATGACACTGTCACGGCAACTGATAACGCTCATCGTGGCCTTGTTCATTATCGGGTTGCTGGGCACGCTGGCTATCAGTATAAACAACACACGGCACTTTTTGATAACGCAACTGGAATCGCATGCCCAGGATACCGCCACGTCACTGGGACTGTCGCTGTCACCGCCCATGGCGAGCAAGGATCTGCCGACCATGAACTCGATGGTCGATGCGATCTTCGATCGCGGGTATTACCAGGAAATAACCATCAAACGCATCGACGGTTCGACTCTGATCGAGCGCATGAATCCGTTACGCATCGAAGGTGTACCCGCATGGTTCGTAAAGCGGATTCCGCTTGGTACGCCGGAAGGAGAGGCGCTGGTTATGTCGGGGTGGCGCCAGGCCGCCACCGTGCATGTGCGCAGCCATCCCGGCTTCGCCTACGCGGAGTTGTGGCGCAATAGCATGGAGACTCTCTGGTGGTTCGGCGCAACGGCACTGGGAACCCTGGCGCTCGGCCTGATGATGCTACGCATGGTGTTGCGGCCCTTGCGCGCGGTCGAAGCACAGGCGGAGGCGATCTGCGCACGCGACTACAGGCTGCAGGCCATTCTACCGCGTACTCGCGAGTTACGGAGTGTTGTCGATGCCATGAACCGGATGTCGAGCAAGGTCAAGCTGATGTTCGACGAACAGGCGCAGACTAGCGAGCGCCTGCGGGAGCAAGCTTTCAAGGACCCAGTAACCGGTCTTGGCAATCGGCGTTACTTCAATACGCAATTGCAGCACCTGATGGTCTCACAGGAAGAATTCGGGCAAGGTGCGTTGTTGCTGGTACAGCTCAATGATTTTAAAAGTTTCAATGACCGTCAGGGTTACCAGGCCGGCGACGCCTTGTTGGAGCGAGCTGCGGCGCTGATCAGTGCGTGCTGTGCACCGGGAAAGAGTTGTTCGGTGAGCCGTCTGGGGGGTGCTGATTTTGCAGTGATTGCGGTGCAGACCACGCCGGGCGATGCGGAACAGCTCGGCCAAGGCATCTGCCAAGCCTTAGTACAGTTGCACGCTGGTCCCCAGACCGGTACGGCAACACCGGTCTATGTCGGTATCGCGCTGGCGCATCCCGCGCAATCGGCGTCGGAACTGCTGGCTGAAACCGACATGGCGTTGCGCGCCGCTCAGACCGGCACGGAACCGTGGCATCGCTACGATAGCACTACGCTCGTGCAACAGGATATTTACGGCGCCGGAGAGTGGCAGGAAATTCTGCGCAACGCATTGCGTACTTTCGCCATTACTTTGTATGCGCAACCAGTGCTGGCAGCAGACGATGCCTCACGCGTTTTGCACCAGGAGATACTGATGCGACTGCCGACGGCTGGCGGCACGCTGCTCACCGCCGGCCTGTTCATTCCCATGGCAGAACGACTGGGCCTGGGGCGCGCATTGGACAAGTTGATGCTGACGCGGGTCATATCGCATCTCACGGCGCATGGCACGCAAGCCCTGCCCTACGCCGTTAATCTGACCGCCGGAGCACTCAGTGATCCGGCCTTTGTCGATTGGTTGTGCGGACAATTGGAACAGCACGCGCCGATTGCCGGCCGCCTGTTGTTCGAGTTGCCGGAATACGGTGTGCTGGCGGATATCCAGGCCTTGCGGCGCTTTACCGAACGCGTCGCCCGCTACGGGGCACGTTGCTCCATCGATCACTTCGGGCGCGGTTTCGCTTCGTTCGGCTACCTCAGCACTATCAAGGCTCATGCCATCAAGATCGACGGCAGTTATATACACAACATCGATACTGACAAAGACAAACGCTTCTTCGTCCAGGCACTCATCAAGACGGCACGCAGCATCGATCTCGAAATCATCGCGGAAAGTGTCGAAAGTCAAGCCGAATGGGATACCTTGCGTGAACTGGGCGTGGATGGTGTACAGGGCTACCTGCCCGGCGTGCCGGTACAACTGAGCTAATTCGTCAGCGCATTCCGCAGCAACGCATTTGCCATGAGCTGATCGGTTGACGCCTCAGAGTATGTCGTCTGCATCGACTATCATATTATCCAGCCGATTCAGGGCCTGACGGGTGCTCTGTCTGCTGATTATTTTTTGTTGAGCGGGCGCTGGTAGATCGGTCAACATGATCAATCGCCGATCCACCAGGACTTCAATCAAATCTTCAATGACACGCACCGTTTCGGCATCGCTGGATGAAAGCAGATTCTTGGCGGCGGCGATACGCCGCGCCTGCTCCTGATAGGCCTTCACATCCGGATGATCTGGATCCAGGAACTCTGTCAGCAGCCCCTCCTTGGCTTGGTCGTACAGAGCAGTGACAGTGCCGTTCTCGTCACGTTTGGCAAAGGGCATTTCAGGTCTCCGGACGCATTGCTGACAGCGGCTTAAGATCGCCCCCGATCAGGCCGATGAAGTAACTGGCGCAAGGGTGTGATAATACTGCATCTTAGTATATTTCGGCTGCCGGATGGATTACTGTATAGTTATGAAAAACAAATGGATATAGTTATTATTTATGTCGACAATTAACTTCAAAAACATCCCGGTGCCGCCGTCGGACCTGACTGGCGCGGATAAACGCGGCGAAGATCCTCTACTCAGCTGCCTGATAATGCTAACGGAACTGTTTGGACAGCCCTCTACCGTCAACACTCTGACAGCCGGATTACCCCTGATCGACAACCGGCTGACCCCTGAATTGTTTTTG
>JBBQDK010000160.1:0-5385 GCA_038319625.1 Gammaproteobacteria bacterium | reverse complement strand
ATCCGGTGACGCTGACCGCGCAGAGTCTTCTCGATGGCGTGCATCTTTTCGCGCAGAATTGCGCGGTTTGCCATGGCTCCGCGAAAGGAGATGCGTCACCATCACCGATAGCGAAAGGCGAGTATCCGCCGCCCCCGCAATTGGCGACCGATGGGGTTGAGGACGACCCGGAAGGCGTTTCGTTCTGGAAGATAAAGCACGGGATTCGTCTGACAGGTATGCCTTCGTTCGGATACACCCTCACTGATCAGGAGATTTGGACGCTTGCACTCTTCCTGAAGCACATGGACAAGCTGCCACCCTCAGTAGAGCAGACTTGGCAGCAAATCCGGAATTGGCCGGTGTCAGACTCGAACGTGGCGGATCAGAAATGACATACTCATGCGCTTTATGACTACAAAGACACTGGCGTGATTTTGTACAAGCGGTCAAATCTTGCAGAATGAAGATGAAGGCATACCATGAAACAAGCTTGTCCATATATCCTGACCATCAATGGCGGTTCATCGAGCATCAAGTTCGCGCTGTATCAGACAAGCGCGGCGCTACAGCGAGGGCTTTATGGAAAAGTTGATCGCATCGGGTTGAGCGGGACGAATCTGACATTCAAGGACGCGAATGGAAATCAACAGGAGAGTCTCGACTTCGCCGCCGCCGATCACAAGTCGGCAGCCAATTCCCTGATTGACTGGCTCGAAAAGCAGCAGGGTTTCGCAGCAGTCGCGGCCGTGGGACACCGGGTGGTCCACGGCATGAAACACACCGAGCCCGAACTGGTCACTCAGGAATTACTCGATGAACTGCATCGTATCAGGCCCTATGACCCGGATCATATGCCGCGCGAAATTGAACTGATTGAAGCGTTCCGTCAGCGTTATCCGCAGCTGCCGCAGGTGGCCTGCTTCGACACGGCCTTTCACCAGGCCATGCCGCGTGTCGCCAAGCTGCTGCCGCTGCCCCGACGTTTCGACGCCAAAGGAGTTCAGCGCTACGGGTTCCACGGTTTGTCCTATGCTTATTTGATGGAAGAACTGTCTTGTGTAGCGGGTGCTAAAGCGGCCCAAGGCCGTGTGATTCTTGCGCATCTGGGCAACGGGGCGAGCCTGGCGGCCGTACAGGCTGGGCAAAGTATCGATACCAGCATGGCCTTTACACCGACCGCGGGACTGCCCATGAGTACACGCTCGGGCGATCTGGATCCCGGTTTGGCACCGTATCTGGAGCGAACCGAGAAGATGACCGCAAAGCAATTCTACCATATGGTCAACCACGAGTCGGGGCTGCTCGGTATCTCGGAGACCAGTTCCGACATGCGGGATTTGCTCGCGATGGAAGCCGACGATGTCCGGGCGGCCGAAGCGGTGGCGCTGTTTTGCTATCAGGTGAAGAAATGGATAGGCGCTTATGCCGCTGCGCTCGGCGGCCTCGATACCTTGATCTTCGCCGGTGGCATCGGCGAAAACGCATCGCCGGTTCGCGCTCGCATCTGCGCGGGACTCGGGTTTCTCGGTATTGAACTGAATGAATCGCGTAACTCGGCTCACGCTGATGTTATATCCATGGACACCGGCCGGGTCACGGTACGTGTTATCCATACCAACGAAGAGCTGATGATTGCAAGGTCGGTCAGTCGTGTTCTCGACATTGACACATCAACCAAAGGAACTGAAAAATGAAAACAGATTCAGAGACACTTACTCCGGAACTTTTGCACAAGATGAACGCGTATTGGCGTGCTGCGAATTACCTCTCGGTCGGACAAATATTTCTGTACGACAATCCATTGCTGAAACGGCCACTGACGATTGCGGATGTGAAAAAAATGCTGCTGGGCCACTGGGGAACGACGCCCGGGCAGAACTTCATTTACGTACACCTGAACCGGATTATCAAGAAATATGACCTGGACATGATCTACGTCTCCGGCCCTGGGCACGGTGGTCCGGCCGTCGTGGGCAACACCTACCTCGAAGGCACTTACAGCGAGATTTATCCTGATATCAGCCAGGACGAGGCCGGGCTGCAAAAGCTTTTCAAGCAGTTTTCCTTTCCCGGAGGAATTCCCAGTCACGCTTCGCCGGAATGCCCTGGCTCGATTCACGAGGGTGGTGAACTGGGCTATTCGCTCAGTCATTCGTTCGGTGCGGTGTTCGACAATCCCGATCTCATCGTCGCCTGCTGTGTGGGCGATGGCGAGGCGGAGACGGGACCGCTGGCCACATCGTGGCAGTCCAACAAGTTTCTCGATCCCGTCACCGATGGCGTGGTGCTACCCATTCTGCACCTCAACGGCTACAAGATCGCCAACCCAACCGTTCTCGCGCGCGTTGAACCGGAGGAGCTGGAGCAATTCCTCCGCGGTAATGGCTGGACGCCTTACTACGTCGAGGGATATGAGCCGGCGCTGATGCACGAGGCCATGGCGGCAACGCTGGATCAGGTGGTCGAGGAGATTCGACGCATTCAACACGAAGCCCGCGTCAACGGCAACACCATGCGCCCACGCTGGCCCATGATTGTTCTCAAATCCCCGAAAGGTTGGACGGGGCCGAAGTGGGTGGATGGCCTGCAAATCGAAGGTACGTTCCGCGCACATCAGGTGCCACTTGCCGTGGATGCTGCGCATCCCGAGCACCTCGGACTGCTCGAGAGCTGGATGAAGAGCTACCAGCCGGAGGAATTGTTCGACAACAATGGCCGACTCATGCTGGAGTTAGCCGAGTTGGCACCGACGGGCGATCGGCGGATGGGGGCGAATCCCCACGCCAACGGCGGCAAGCTGCTGCGTGACCTGATCATGTCGGACTTTCGCAAATACGCAGTGAACGTGCCGTCCCCCGGCTCGGTCAAGGCCGCCGACGCGCACGAACTCGGTGTATTTCTGCGCGATGTGGCCAAGCTCAATCGGGAGCAACGCAATTTCCGAATCTTCGGTCCCGACGAAACACTTTCCAACCGCTTGAGCGCGGTGTTTGAGGTGACCAACCGGCAGTGGGACGCGCGGACGCAGGACAACGACGAGTTTCTCGCTCTCGATGGTCGGGTAATGGAGATGTTGAGCGAACACCAATGCGAAGGCTGGCTCGAAGGTTACCTGCTCACCGGTCGCCACGGACTTTTCAACTGTTACGAGGCATTCATCCACATCATTGATTCGATGTTCAACCAGCACGCCAAGTGGCTCAAGGTCACAGCCGGCCTGCCGTGGCGCGCGCCCATTGCATCGTTGAATTACCTGCTGGCTTCGCATGTCTGGCAGCAAATGCACAACGGTTTCACGCATCAAGACCCTGGCTTTATCGACCACGTCGTGAACAAGAAAGCCTCCGTCGTACGCGTTTATCTGCCGCCGGATGCCAACTGCCTGCTGTCGGTCTGGGATCATTGCTTGCGCAGTCGTCATTACGTCAATGTCGTGATCGCCGGAAAATATCAAGCACCGCAGTGGCTGACCATGGACGCGGCCATCAAGCACTGTCGCGAAGGCATCGGTGTCTGGCAATGGGCGAGCAGCGATGCTGGTGCCGAACCCGATGTCGTCATGGCCTGCTGCGGAGACGTACCCACGCTGGAGACGCTCGCCGCCGTATCCATTCTGCGCGAACACCTGCCCGACCTGAAAGTTCGCGTGGTCAACGTCGTGGACCTGATGAAGCTGGAACCGCAGAGCGAACATCCACACGGGCTAAGCGAGGCGGCATTCGATGCACTGTTCACCACGAACAAACATGTCATCTTTGCCTTCCATGGCTACCCGTGGCTGATTCACCGACTGACCTATCGCCGCAACAACCACCACAACCTCCATGTCCGCGGCTACAAGGAAGAAGGCACGATCACCACGCCGTTTGACATGACTGTGCTGAACGACCTCGATCGTTTCCATCTTGTGATAGACGTTATCGACCGCTTGCCGGGGACCGGCGATAAGGGTATCTATCTGAAACAGCGACTCAAGGACAAGCTGATCGAGCACAAGCAGTATATCGACAAGCACGGTGAGGATATGCCTGAAATCCGTAACTGGAAGTGGCAAGGATGACATTGTGATGGAGCTTGAGATGAATGCGCCACGACAGCAAACTGTAAAAGTTACATTCTCTCTATGCGGAGAGTGTAATGCTCGGCAATCCTATTTCAGTGCGCCTCACTGAATAACAGGGCAGGGAAGTAAGGCGTTCACCTGGAATCGATTGAAGGAATCAACTATGACCATTCAATTCACTGAGGAAAACGGTGGCACACTGCTGGTTGTTCACGTCAGCGGCAAGCTGGTGAAGGCGGATTACGAACAGTTCGTGCCTGAGTTCGAGCGGCTCCTGCATCAGCACGGCAAGTTGCGCCTGCTGTTAGATTTGACGGGCTTCCACGGCTGGGATGCCGGTGCGGCGTGGGAGGATACCAAGTTTGGAGTTAAACACTTCAGTGATATCGAGCGGCTGGCGATGGTTGGTGAAAATCGTTGGCAGCACGGTATGGCGATCTTTAGCAAGCCGTTCACAACAGCGACGGTACGCTACTTCGATCACGCCGACGCTGCCGAGGCGCGCGAGTGGTTAGGCGAAAAGTAGTGGTTTACGGCATGAACAAAAGGACTTTATGCCGCAGTAGTAGGGACATGAGTATGGCAACACGCCTTCCGATACTCATGCAAGCTGCGGTATGGCAAGGTCAGGAGAATGACCAGTATGCAAGCCAATGACAAGCAGTCCAGGAATCCCGCATCGAAGCCCGATGCGAAGGACGATCTGAAATCCCTACCCCTGCCCGAAGTGAAGAAAAAGCTGGGGTCGTCACCGGACGGTCTCAGTCAAGCAGAGGCGACGAAGCGGTTAATCCAATATGGGCCTAACGAGATTGAAGAAAAAAAAACCAATCCGTTCCTGAAATTCCTTACCTATTTCTGGGGTCCGATCCCGTGGATGATTGAGGCGGCCGTGATCCTTTCGGCGGTAGCCCAGCATTGGCCGGACTTCGGCATCATCCTGGTCTTGCTCCTGGCCAACGCCGTGGTCGGATTCTGGGAGGAACGCGAAGCGGGCAACGCCATAGAGGCCCTCAAGGCCAAGCTGGCGATCAAGGCCCGGGTCATACGTGACGGCAAATGGATCAATCCGGCGGCACGTGAGCTGGTGCCGGGGGATGTCATTCGCATGCGCCTGGGCGATATCGTGCCGGCGGATGCACGTCTGCTCGACGGCGATCCCCTGTCGGTCGATCAATCCGCGCTGACGGGAGAGTCGTTGCCCGCCACGCGCAAACCCGGCGATGCGGTGTATTCCGGTTCGATCATTCGCCGGGGCGAGAGCAGCGCACTGGTCTATGCCACCGGCACCAACACCTATTTCGGCAAGACGGCACTACTGGTCGAGGAGGCACACACCG
>JBBQDK010000159.1:0-5432 GCA_038319625.1 Gammaproteobacteria bacterium | reverse complement strand
CCGCTGGCCGGCAAGCAGCAGCAGCGTATCGTCACCACTGGCAGCACGCGCCGCCAACAGTATGTGGATGTCGGCAGGGTCGTTCTGGCCATCGCCGTCCAGTGTTGCGATCCAGGCACCGCGCGCGGTGCGCACGCCGGTCAGCAATGCCGTGCTCTGGCCGCAGCTGCGGCGATGATGCAGAACACGCAGCTGCGGAAAGCCACGCCGCGCGTCGGCGAGGCGCCGTGCCGTGGCGTCACTGCTGCCGTCGTCAACATAGACCACTTCATAGTCGCAGCAGCCGTCGAGTGCGGCGCGAATCTCCGCGATCAGGGGCGCAATATTCTCCGCTTCGTTGCGAACCGGGATGACCAAGGATAAATCCATGCTCAATGTGTGTAATGAACAGGCAAGGAATGCAGAGGCAAGTCGGTGGTTTGAGTTATAGTTGTGCCCATCATTCTGATGACTCAGGGTTGGCGGACGCTGCACCATGCGCGACGACACGAATTGTAGCAACCATCTGATCGGGCAGACCAGCCCTTATTTACTACAGCATGCCCACAACCCAGTGGAATGGTATCCGTGGGGTGCCGAGGCGCTGGACAAGGCGCGCCGCGAGGACAAGCCCATCCTGCTCTCCATCGGTTACTCGGCCTGCCATTGGTGTCACGTCATGGCCCATGAGTCCTTCGAAGACGCGGCCACCGCCGCATTGATGAACAGCCTGTTCGTCAATATCAAGGTGGACCGCGAGGAACGTCCCGACCTCGATAAGATCTACCAGACCGCACATCAACTGCTGGCGCAACGCGCCGGCGGCTGGCCGCTGACCATGTTCCTGATGCCGGACGATCACCTGCCGTTCTTCGGCGGTACCTATTTCCCGCCTGAGCCGCGTCACGGGCTGCCCGGCTTCAAAGACCTGCTGCAGCAGATCGAACGGGCCTATCGTCAGCAACGCGCTGCCATCGCCATCCAGAATGAGTCCCTGCGCGATGTATTGCGGCGTATGACACACACGCCGTCGGACAGCGACGCGCTTGATGTCACACCGCTTGCCGCCGCGCTGCGCGAACTCGAACAGCACTTCGATCGTCAGCATGGCGGTTTCGGTCACGCACCGAAGTTCCCGCATCCGAGCAGTCTGGATTTTCTGCTGCGCACAGCGCAGCGTCTGCAAGGCAAGGATGCGGAGCGCAGTCTGGTCATGGCCGGTGTGACACTTTCTCACATGGCGCAGGGCGGCATTTTCGATCACCTCGGCGGCGGCTTCGCGCGCTATTCCGTCGACGCCGAATGGATGATTCCACATTTCGAAAAGATGCTCTATGACAATGGTCCACTGCTGGCGCTATACAGTCAGGCGGCCGTCGCCAGCGGTGATGCGCTGTTCGCGCGCACCGCGCGGGAAACCGCGCAATGGGTGATGCGTGAGATGCAGGCGCCGGAGGGCGGCTATTACTCCTCGCTGGATGCCGACTCGGAAGGCGAGGAGGGCAAGTTCTATGTCTGGTCAGGCGATGAGATCCGTACATTGCTCGACGCCGAGGAGTATCCGCTGTTCGCGCAGCGCTTCGGTCTGGATCGCGCCGCCAATTTCGAAGGCTATTGGAATCTGCACGGCTATGTCGATGAACAGACCCTCGCAAAGAAATCCACACTGAGCCCCGAACGTGTCAGCGCACTGCTCGACAGCGCGCGTGGCAAACTATTCACCGCCCGCGCGCAACGTATCCACCCCGGGCGCGATGACAAGATCCTCACCGCCTGGAATGCACTGATGATCCGGGGTATGGCCATCGCCGGCCGGCATCTCGACTGCGATGACTGTATCAATTCTACACAACGCGCACTCGATTTCATTCACACTCGCCTCTGGTACGACGGCCGCCTGCTCGCGACCTACAAGGACGACCACGCGCATCTGCCCGCTTACCTCGATGACTACGCCTTCCTCATCGATGCCATCATCGAATTGCTGCAGGCACGCTGGCGCAGCGACGACCTGCACTTCGCCATGCAACTCGCCGACGTGCTGCTCGCGCACTTCGAAGACACCGAGCAAGGTGGCTTTTTCTTCACCGCCGACGATCACGAACAACTGATCCAGCGTCCCAAGCCACTCGCCGACGAATCCATGCCTGCCGGCAATGGCATTGCCGCACTGGCGCTGGGCCGGCTCGGCCACATCCTCGGCGAGACGCGCTATCTCGACGCCGCCGAACGCACCCTCAAGGCCGCATGGCCGGCCATGACCGAGATGCCGTATGCGCATGTCGCATTGGTCATCGCGCTGGAAGAATATATCGAACCTCCGCAGACCATCGTGCTGCGCGGCGAAGGTACGGTCTTGCGTGAATGGCACACACGCTGCGCGCGACCCTATGTGCCGGGCCGCATTGTGTGGGCGATTCCCGCGTGTGAAACGGAGTTGCCGGGGTTGTTGGGAGAGCGCAAGGCTCAGGGCGAAATTGTTGCCTATATTTGTCAGGGGATGACTTGTCAGGCACCGGTGAGCAGTTTGGTGGAGTTGGAGAAGCTTTTGTAAGGACGAGTTTCAAACCCACTCTGATTGGCACAGAGTCTACGCGCTCGATGTAGCGGGGGCATGAACAACGTACTCATACTCAGATAGTTGTGATGGGTTACGCTACGCTTCACCTATCCTACGTGACTGGCTTCACGGCGCTGACGCATTTTCCTGGCGCGTCGAGTCAATGGCATGGTGAATCTTCTCTTCGGTTCTTTTCGCGACGCGCTCCACCGCGTTGGCGCCACGTTTTATCCCATGTGACGCCGCTTTGGCACCGTGCTTGACCCCACGTTCGGTCGCGTCGGCGGCGTGAACCAAGGCGTGCTCAACTTTTTGCCCTGTCGAGGTGGGGGCGCTCTTCGTGGCATGCGCGGTTTCATTCGCCCCGCTGGTCGCCGAGAAAAATGCGCAGACAACCAGTGCTGCAACTATGTGATGGCTTCGATTCATCCAAGTCTCCTGTGGAATCAATGCGTGGTAAGGCTGTCGGGGTTACATTTTACATCTCCAGTTTGTACCCAAACTCTTCTTTGAATCGTGCCGCGAACTCGTCGCGTTCGAACCTGTGGTTCTGTGTGCCGTGGTGTTCGATCTTGATCGCGCCCATCAATGCGGCGATGCGGCCGGTGGTTTCCCAGTCCTTGTTGTTCATCAGGCCGTACAGCAGGCCGGCGCGGTAGGCGTCGCCGCAGCCGGTAGGGTCGACGGCGGTGGCGATCTTGGCGGTGGGCACGTCGATGCGCTTTTCCCGGGTGTAGATGTGCGAGCCTTTCGCGCCCAGGGTCACGATCAGCGCATCGACGCGGTTGGCGATGTCCTGCGGCGTCAGGCCGGTGCGTTCCTGCAGCATCTCGCATTCGTAATCGTTGACGGTGACCCAGGTGGCCTGGTCGATGAAGGCGGTCAGTTCCGTGCCGTTGAACATCGGCAGGCCCTGGCCGGGATCGAAGATGAACGGGATGCCGGCAGCCTTAAATTGTGCGGCATGTTCGATCATGCCCTGGCGGCCGTCCGGGGAGACGATGCCGATGCTGACGCCATCGCTGTTGGTCACATGGTTCTGATGCGACTCGCCCATCGCGCCGTGGTGGAAGGCGGTGATCTGGTTGGCATCCATGTCGGTGGTGATGAAGGCCTGCGCGGTATAGCTGTCGTCGATGACGCGCAAATGCTTGCGACTGATGCCGCACTGGTCCATCCAGTGTGCATAGGTGTCGAAGTCGCGGCCTACCGTGCCCATGGGCAGACCCTGGCCGCCGAGCAGATTCAGGTTGTAGGCGATGTTACCGGCGCAGCCGCCGAACTCGCGGCGCATCTGCGGCACCAGGAAAGACACATTCAGGATATGCACTTTGTCCGGCAGGATGTGATTCTTGAACTGGTCGTTAAACACCATGATGGTGTCGAAGGCAAAGGAACCGCAGATCAGTGCTGTCATTTTCAATCTCGGATAAAAGGGGAAAGAGAAAAGATAAAAGAGCAAAGGTGAGAACGAACAGGTCGCCACTTTTCCCTTTTATCTTTGCTCTTTCAGCTTCCCATCAATACCAGCGCCCAGACCGTGGCTGCTGCCGTCAGAGCCACGAACTGTGCCGCCGAGCCCATGTCTTTGGCACGTCCCGACAGGTCGTGATGATCCAGACCGATGCGATCGATGGTGACCTCGATGGCCGAGTTGAGCAGTTCGACGATGACCAGCAGGAACAGGCTGCCAATCAGTAAGGCGCGCTCGACGCCGGTCTTGCCTAGCCACAGGCCGAGCGGGGCGCCGATCACGAACAGGGCCAGGATCTGCCGGAAAGCCGCTTCATTGCGGAAGGCGGCGATGAAGCCGGCGCGAGAGTAACCGGCGGCCTTGATGATGCGCTCGATGCCCTTGGGACCCTGGCTAGACATGAACGCTCATTGGCAGGATGGATGGAGCGCAGCGCAACCCATCGCAGCGGCTTGATGCGCTGCGCTCCATCCATCCTGCCGTTAGGCCCGCCACGCCAGATCCAGTTCACGCGCGGCGCGTACATCATCGAGACGACGCACCGGCAGGGTGTGCGGCGCGCCTTTCAACACGTCGGGGCTGGTTTGCGCTTCGGCGAGGATCGCGGCCATGGCCTCGACGAAGGCGTCGAGGTCTTCCTTGGCCTCGGTCTCGGTCGGTTCGATCAGCAGACACTCCGGTACCAGCATCGGAAAATACGTGGTCGGTGCGTGGAAGCCGTGATCGAGCAGGCGCTTGGCGAAGTCCATGGCGTTAACGCCGAGTTCCTTGGCTTGGCGTTTCAGCGTGACGATGAACTCGTGCGTGGCGCGACGCTGCGGGAAGGCGATGTCGAAGCCGCGCGCGCGCAGCCGTACCAGCAGGTAATTGGCATTGAGCGTCGAGAAGTCGGCCACCCGGTGCATGCCGTCGCGGCCGAGCAGGCGGGCGTAGATATAGGCGCGCAGCAGTACACCGGCATTGCCCATGAAGGCGGACAGGCGACCGATGCTCTGCGGACGGTCTTTTTCACTCAGCCAGCGGTAATCGCTGCCGTCGAAATCGACGATCGGAATTGGCAGGAAGGGCAGCAGACGCTCGGACACGCCGACCGGGCCCGCGCCCGGACCGCCGCCACCGTGTGGGGTGGAGAAGGTTTTGTGCAGGTTCATGTGAATTACATCGAAACCCATGTCGCCGGGGCGCACCTTGCCCAATATCGCGTTGAGATTCGCACCGTCGTAATAAGAGAGGCCGCCCGCATCGTGGACGATTTTCTGGATTTCGGAGATGGCTTTTTCGAACACGCCCAGCGTCGACGGGTTGGTCAGCATCAGGCCGGCCGTGTGAGGACCGACGGCGGCTTTCAAGGCTTCGATGTTGACGCTGCCGGTCGAGTCGGTGGGGATTTCCTTGACTGTATAACCGCACATGGTGGCA
>JBBQDK010000158.1:0-5455 GCA_038319625.1 Gammaproteobacteria bacterium | reverse complement strand
TGTGAATTGGTATTTGTCAGTGAGGGGTACGGGTCCCATTGTCGGCGGAAACAGAAGCGTGCTGATGCCCCGCCCTGCCACCCTGCACCCTCCTGAAAGCATGCTTTTCAGTTGCCATTTATTTGAAAGATAACCGCTAAGACTTATTGTGGACTTACGTTTAAATTCATTGGATGTTGGTCGCGAAATAACGTATTAACTTATTGATTATATGGTGGCTACGGGTGGACTCGAACCACCGACCTCAGCATTATGAGTGCCGCGCTCTAACCAGCTGAGCTACGTAGCCTTTAGGGTGTTGCAGACCGCCGGATGAGCCAGCGTTGAGGAGGCGGAATTTTAGGGGTTTGGACCGCCAATGTCCAGATTGTAGTGGCCGCACACTCTACACATTGAAGCGGAAATGCACCACGTCGCCGTCGTGCATGACATAGTCCTTGCCTTCCAAGCGCCATTTACCGGCTTCTTTGGCGCCGTTTTCACCTTTGTACTTGATGAAATCGTCATAGGCGGTGACTTCGGCGCGGATGAAGCCCTTCTCGAAATCGGTGTGGATCTTGCCGGCGGCCTGCGGCGCGGTGGCACCGATCGGGATAGTCCAGGCGCGCACCTCTTTGACGCCGGCGGTGAAATAGGTCTGCAGGCCGAGCAGTTTGTAACCGGCGTGGATCACCCGATCCAGGCCGGATTCGGTCTGACCAATCTCTTTGAGAAATTCGGCCTTGTCGGCCTCGTCGAGCTCGGCGATATCGGCCTCGATGGAGGCGCATACCGGCACAGCCTCTGTTCCTTCGGATGTGGCCAGAGTGCGCAGCGCATCGAGACGCGGATTGTTTTCGAAGCCGTCTTCGGCGACGTTGGCAATGTACATTACCGGTTTACTGGTAAGCATGTTGAGTTCGCGCAGAAATTTGCGCTGCTCATCATCGACTGCCAACGAGCGTGCCGGTTTGGCGTTATTGAGGTGTACGCGCACCTGCTCGAGCAATTGCACCTGCGCCAAAGCTTCTTTATTACCCGTCTTGGCGGTTTTAGAGACACGGTTGATGGCCTTCTCGACGGTGTCGAGATCGGCTAGCGCCAACTCGGTGTTAATCACTTCGACATCCGAAAGCGGATCCACTTTGCCTGCGACATGGATTACATCGTCGTTCTCGAAACAGCGCACCACGTGTGCGATGGCATCGGTCTCGCGGATATGGGCCAGAAACTTGTTGCCCAAGCCCTCGCCCTGCGACGCACCTGCGACCAGGCCGGCGATGTCGACAAATTCCATGTGCGTCGGGAGAATCCGTTGTGGCTTGACGATCGCCGCCAACGCATCGAGTCGCGGATCGGGCATGGGCACGATGCCGACATTGGGATCGATGGTGCAGAACGGATAATTCTCCGCAGCGATGCCGGCGCGCGTCAGCGCGTTGAAGAGAGTGGACTTGCCCACATTCGGCAGTCCGACGATACCGCATTTGAAGCCCATGGTTAAATTGGTTGTCCTGATGTTGAGTAGGCTCCCTCTCCCTCAGGGAGAAGGGACCTTGTAATATATTCTGTAGTGAACTGCCTGCTTGCGTGCCCAGTAATAGACACTATTCAATCACTACCCTTTGTGTGCAGCAGATTCATGGCCCTGCCCACCTCGCCATCGAGCAGCAAGGGCAGCACGGCCAATGCCACGGCAATCGTTTCTTCGATCAGCACACGCTCGGATTTGGGTGGGCGACCAAGGACATAGTCCGTCACCATATCCTTGTGTCCCGGATGCCCGATGCCGAGCCGCAGGCGGTGATACATCGTGCCCAGCCGCGCGCCGATATCACGCAAACCGTTGTGTCCGCCATGACCACCGCCGAATTTGAGTCGCGCCGTGCCCGGCGCTAAATCGAGCTCGTCGTGCACCACCAGTATCTGCTCCGGCACGATCTTGTAAAAACCGGCCAGCGCCGCGACCGACTGGCCGCTGCGATTCATATAGGTGGCGGGTTTGATGACCCAACAGGAACGACCATCGATGGAGAGGCGCACAGCTTCACCGTGAAAACGCGCTTCCCGCTTCAGTGATTCTCCGCAACGGCGCACCAGTTCATCAACGAACCAGAAGCCGGCGTTATGGCGATCACCCTCATGCTCGGGACCGGGATTGCCCAGCCCCGCGATGAGTGCGATAGGTGTCGCCTGCTCAGACAACGGCAGTCATTCCCGTTACCGGGCAGGCTGACGGTCTTAGGATTTCTCTTCCGGCGGCGTCCCCACTGTGGGAACAGCCTCGGCAGCAACCACCGGCGCCTCTTCCACTTCGGCGACGCGCGCCTTGTGAATACTGACTACCGGCAGATCATGCTCGTGCTCGTCGCCATGCGAGAGATCGACCAGTTCCACGCCTTCTGGCAGTACAAGGTTCGACAAGTGCAGGGAATCGCCAATGTCGAGCGCGGAGACATCGACCTCGATGAACTCCGGCAGATGCTTGGGCAGACAGCTGACCTCCACTTCGACCATCTGGTGCGAAACGACACCGCCGTCGGTCTTCACGCCCGGGGCGATATCTTCGCCCTTGAAGTGCAGCGGCACGTGCATGCGCAGCTTCTCGGTCTCGCTGACACGCTGCAGATCGAGGTGCTGGATGATGGGGCGCGCGGGATGTCGCTGCAGATCCTTGAGCACGGCGCGTTCTTCGTTGGCACCGATCTTGATGGTCAGGATATGCGAATAAAACGATTCGTGCGCCAGGTTGCGTACCAGTTCATTATGGTCGAACATCAATGGCATGGCATCTTTGCCGGCACCGTAAATGATGCCGGGGACTTTATTGGTGCGACGCAGGCGGCGGCTCGCACCCTTGCCCATGGCGTCACGCTTTTCAGCGGTCAATGTATAGCTAATCATTACGGCTCTCCTCGGTTGTCACACAAAACCACCCCCGCGACCAGAGGTGGATAAAAATCAGATAAAAGGGCAAAGATAAAAGGGGAAAGGGAATAATGCGAATCTTCCCCCTTTTATCTTTTCCCTGACCATTAATCCATAAACAAAGAACTGACCGATTCTTCCGTGTTCACGCGGCGCATCGTCTCGGCGAGCATCTCGGCCACGCTCAGCACGCGGATACACTTGCAAGCGCGCGCCTCGGGACTGAGCGGGATGGTATCGGTCACCACCAGTTCATCGAGCGCGGAACTCTCGATGTTTCTCAATGCATTGCCCGACAGCACGGCATGCGTGCAATAGGCCACGACCTGCGCCGCTCCGTGTTCCTTCAGCGCACCGGCGGCTTTGCACAAGGTACCGGCGGTATCCACCAGGTCATCGACCAGTACGCAACTGCGACCTTCCACCTCGCCGATGATGTTCATCACCTTCGAGACATTCGGCTTGGGCCGGCGCTTGTCGATGATGGCGAGGTCCGCGTCATCGAGCAGCTTGGCCACGGCCCGGGCTCGCACCACGCCACCCACGTCCGGGGAAACCACTATCAGATCCTTGTACTTCCGACGCCAGATCTCGCCCAGCAAGACCGGCGAGGCATACACATTATCAACCGGGGTCGAGAAGAAACCCTGGATCTGATCGGCATGCAGATCGACGGTCAGCACGCGGTTGGTGCCTGCCGCACAAATCATGTCCGCCACCAGCTTGGCGGTAATCGCCACGCGCGCCGAACGCGGCCGGCGATCCTGGCGTGCATAGCCAAAATACGGAAGCACCGTAGTGATCCGATACGCGGAAGAGCGGCGGATCGCATCGATCAACACCAGCAGTTCCATCAGATTGTCATTGGTGGGCGCGCAGGTCGGCTGCACGATGAAGACGTCTTTGCCACGGACGTTCTCCATGATCTCCACCATAATCTCGCCGTCGCTGAAACGGTCGACGACGGCCTTGCCCAGCGGCAGCTTGAGATAGTTGCAGATATCCTGCGCCAGCTGCGGGTTGGCGTTGCCGGTAAACACCATCATGCGGCTGTCGGACACTACCATCTCCGGTTCACTTCCGTTGAATGATGGAAACATGGACGGCTGCTATAATTCATCGTTCATCACTCATCATCCAATAAACTGGCTGCGGTGCCAGGATTACTCGGGCTGCGCCATCGCCCTGCGGGCCAACGTCGCTTCGCGCCGTTGTTCTCATCATGGCACTACCTAACTCTACTTACGCCGCCTTCATCGTCTACCACATAATGGCTGGGGTGCCAGGATTCGAACCTGGGAATGCTGGGATCAAAACCCAGTGCCTTACCGCTTGGCTACACCCCAAATAAGTACCGAGGAAGCGTGGTTTTTACCTTGCTACTCGCTACTTGCTACTGTCTCCAGTAAAGGCGACCGGTTCATCCCCTTTGCTACAATCCCCTGCCATGCGACAGGCACTTGCGCGAGCAGCGTGCGCGCCGCCGTTTCGGTGTCGAAGCGGGCAAACAAGGCTGAGCCGGTGCCGGTGAGGCGCGCCGCGGCATGTTCGCCGAGCCAGGACAGCGCCCGGCTAATCTCGGGGTAGGTCCGTCGTACCAGTGACTCGCAGTCGTTGCGCCCACGCCCCGAAAGAAAGTCGGATATTGTGATGGGCGGGGTATCCCGTGTCAAATCCACCGCACTGAAAATGGCAGCGGTTGAGACATTTACCGGTGGAATCAACACCAGGTACCAGGGCTCGGGCAGCTCCAGTGGCGTCAGGACCTCACCCACACCCTCGCCCCAGGCCGCCCGACCGCGCACGAACACCGGCACATCCGCCCCCAGTTGCAGGCCCAGGTTGGCAAGACGCTCAGTCTCCCAGTCGATTCGCCACAACCGGTTCAGCGCCACCAGCGTGGTCGCCGCATCGGAACTGCCCCCGCCCAGGCCAGCGCCCATGGGCAGGTGCTTGCTGAGCCGGATATCGATACCGGCATCGATACCGGCCTGTTGCTGCAACAGGCGGGCGGCACGCACGCTCAGATCCAGGTCGGCCGGCACATCCGCCGGGCCACTGCTGCGTGTAACCACGCCGTCGTCGCGCGGCACGAATGTCAGCGTGTCGCAAAAATCGATGAACTGGAACACGGTCTGCAGCAAGTGATAGCCGTCCGGACGCCGTCCGACGATATGCAGAAACAGATTGAGCTTGGCGGGTGCGGGCCAGGTGGTCATGTGGAAACCTATAAAAATCTGTTGAACCGCCATGAGCGCCAAGGAAAACGATCAATTCGATTTAGCCACCTATCAGCCGATCGTGTGAACAGGTAACTGAACAAGTAAAGCAGATTTTCTTGGCGTTCTTGGCGGTTTGGACTGCATTTTTCCATGACAGCGGTAACTGGTAAGCACCCTACGGTTATTTAGTCGACGCTGAAATACTCAAATCCCACCCCGTAGCGGGGCTAGATTAAGCGGATCGATTTCTCGGGAAGCACCTATGCCCCAGAATCGAAGCCAAAAAATAACCTTCCGCAGCCACTTGCGGAAGTTGAATGCCGCCG
>JBBQDK010000157.1:0-5485 GCA_038319625.1 Gammaproteobacteria bacterium | reverse complement strand
AGTGGCTTGCCGCCGTGACCGCGGATGATGCGATCGAGGTGCCGAGAGCACTTCACGTCATAGATAATATCGCAGCCAGGATTTCTCGACAGGACATCCATGGCGAGCAGCATCAATATCCGGTCCGGCCAGATGATCTTGCCGCCAGAGCTGATCACGCCAAGCCGGTCGCCGTCGCCGTCGAAGGCCAGACCGATGTCGGCCTGCTGCTCCTCCACGGCCTTGATCAGGTCGAGCAGATTCTCCGGGTGGCTGGGATCGGGATGATGATTGGGGAAATTGCCGTCGATCTCGCAGTACAACTCGCTGACCTCGCAGCCCAGTGCGCGCAGCAAGCGCGGCGCCAGCTCGCCGGCCACGCCGTTGCCGCAATCCACCACCACACGCATCGACCGCGCCACGCGCACGTCGCTGGTGATGCGCTCGAGATAATCGCGCGCCACATCCACGGTCTGCAAGGTCCCGGCACCGCTGCTGTAGTCGCGGTTCTGGATACGGGCCAGCAGCGCCTGGATGGTATCACCCGACAGAGTCTCGCCGGCCAGAACGATCTTCAGGCCGTTGTACTCCGGCGGGTTGTGGCTGCCGGTCAGCATGACGCCGGAAGTACTGTCCAGATAGTGGGTAGCAAAATAGAGTAGCGGCGTGGGCACGCGCCCGATGTCGGTAACGTTCATGCCTGCAGCGCGCAAGCCTTTGCTGAGCGATTCGGAAAGTTCTGGACCCGACAGTCGGCCGTCGCGCGCCACGATCATGCCTTGCTGGCCGCGCGCGGTCGCTTCGCTGCCGATGGCGCGGCCGATCTCGAAAACGGTGGTCGGTGTCAGGCTTTTGCCGACGATGCCGCGGATGTCATAGGCACGGAAAATGGTCGGATCGATGGCGACCGGCTCCACTGTTGCCGCCGGTGCGGTTGCGGCAAGGAACTCACCGCGACCCGGCGTGCCGCTTACCGGCAGTTGCGGCGTGATGGCCAATTCATGCGCCATGCGCGTGAGCAGCTCGACCGTACCTTTGCAATCGGCCACGCGTACCGGATACTCGCGACGCACCTTGCCCTCTCCGAGATCTTTTACGAGGTTGATGATGCTCACCAGATCGCCACGCAGCGCGCCGCCGAATACCCGCACAAGAACCAGCACGGCCGAGGCGAACAATGCCAGCAGCAGCGCATATACCAATAGTTCGCGCCACAGCACACCACTACCATCGCCGCTGGCCGCGACACTGGGCCAATACGCCAACTGCCAGCGCGTGCCGTCGAGATCGACGACGTGCGGTGCCGGATCGTCCACCCCGGGCGCCGCGCCTCGGGCGGCGAGCACCAGATGCTTACTGTCCTGAGTGGGCTGCCAGATCTCGATGTGTCCCACGGGATTATTGAGTTTGTCGAGCAACTTTTGCTGCATCGACACCGGATAACTCACTAGCAGATGGCCGACGATGCGCCGGCCGGTGTCGCTGAGAATGCGGCGCACGATATCGATATGCTGTTGCGGCTTGCCGAACAGATGCACCTCGGCGGGCGGCGGTGTTTCCTTCAGCTCCGCCTCATGCAACAACGCGAGACAGGCATAGCCGAGTTGCAGGGGGCCGCTGTTGTCGACATCCTCCAATCCCGGTGACAGCAAGCGCACACGCAGAGCGGTGGGAAAATAATTTTGCAGTTCGAGTTCCTTGACCTTGCGCGCCTGCATATCATTGCCTGCCATCAATTCCGCCAGCAGCGGGTCTTTGACCAGACTGTCCATGGTCGCCTCGGTCAGAGTGAACGGGGTCTCAATGCTGTTTTTCAGGCTCTCGACCACTAGGTCGACCTGTGCCTGGCGGCCGCTCTCGATGAGGCCGACGAAGACATAGTTGTAAAACCCCATGAGCAGGGCGAGCGTCACTGCGCCTGCCACTATCAACAAGACGCCGATACGTCCCAGGCTCATGTCGGCCGAGGTCAGGTGGCGCGCCAAGGGCAACTTGATACGAGGAAGTTTGGGGATTTTTTTCATGCGGGCGTCATATACTGCAGGGCAGGCTCAAAGGTATTTCCATCTCGGTGTAGCGTATCCAATTACTCACTGCCGGCCACTGTGGCCGAAGCCACCCGCCCCGCGTTGCGATGCATTGAACTCTTCGACCACTTCAAAGGCGGGTCGCAGCACCGGGACGAACACCATCTGCGCGATGCGCTCGCCGATCTCGATAGTAAAGGACTCGCTGCCCCGATTCCAGCACGATACGAACAACTGACCCTGGTAGTCCGAGTCGATCAGTCCCACCAGATTGCCGAGCACGATGCCGTGCTTGTGCCCCAGACCGGAGCGCGGCAGCACCACCGCCGCGTACCCCGGATCGCCGATGTGAATGGCAATACCGGTCGGGATCAGGTGGGTTTCGCCCGGCGCCAAGCGTAACGCTTCATCCAGACATGCGCGCAAATCCAGGCCGGCGGACCCGTCGGTGGCGTAATGCGGCAGCGGCAATGCCTTGCCGATACGCGGATCGAGGATTTTGACTTGGATAGTCTGCATGCCAGTTGCTCTATTGTCGTTATTCACTGTGGCGTACGCGTGGCGCGGTAACGCTGCGCGATCACGCCGATCAAATCCCGCGCCAACTGCTGCTTGCCCGCCAAGGGCAAATCGGTACCACCATCCTGCCAGAACAACTGCAGGGCGTTGGTATCGCTGTCGAAGCCATTGTCCGCACGCCCGACCCAGTTGGCCGCGATCATGTCCACGGCCTTGGCGGTGCGCTTGGCCTGCGCGTGCTCGATCAGATGCTCCGTCTCGGCGGCGAAGCCGACTGTGAACGGCGCTGCCGGCAATGCCGCGACACTGGCCAGAATATCCGGTGTGCGCCGCAGTCTCAGCGTCAGTTCCGGGGCGGTTTTTTTCAGCTTGCCGGGCACGGCCGCCTCGGGGCGGTAATCGGCCACGGCAGCGGCGGCGATGAAGATATCACACCCCACCGCCCGCTCCAGAACAGCATCATACATATCCTGCGCGCATTCCACTGTGATGCATTCCACACGCGCCGGCGGCGCCAGCGCCACCGGCCCGCTCACCAGCGTGACCAATGCCCCAGCCTCGGCGGCGGCGGCGGCCACGGCATAGCCCATTTTGCCGCTGCTACGGTTGCTGATGAAACGCACCACATCGATGCCTTCACGGGTCGGCCCGGCGGTCACCAGTACCCGTGTGCCGGCCAGTAGGCCGGTCTCGAACAGCCCGGCGATCTGCTCCAGCAACCGCTCCGGTTCCTGCATCCGCCCCGGACCGGATTCTCCACAGGCCAGATCACCCTGCCCCGGACCGAACAGATGCAGCCCGCGCGCGCGTAGCGTACTTATGTTGTCCTGCGTGGCGGCATTGCTCCACATCGCCTGATTCATGGCCGGGGCTAGCGCCAGGGGTACGGTACAGGCCAGGCAGAGCGTACTGAGCAGATCATCGGCCCGACCGTGAACCAGCTTGGCCAGAAAATCCGCGCTGGCCGGCGCAACCAGTACCGCATCCGCCCAGCGCGCCAACTCGATGTGACTCATGGCCGCCTCGGCTGCTGGGTCGAGCAGTTCCGTCCGTACCGGCTGACCGGACAGGGCCTGCAAGGTCAGCGGTGTAATGAACTCGCACGCGGCCCGCGTCATCGCCACTCGTACACTCGCACCGGCGCCACGCAGCCGCCGCACCAGGTCAGCAGACTTGTACGCGGCAATGCCGCCGGTGATGCCGAGTAGAATGTGTTTGTTGGACAGGTCGGGCATGGACTGGCAGTTTAGCAAAAAATCCGCACCATAGCGGGTAAAGCCGTACCGTCGGACAAGCAGATAAGGACTTGAAAACGCGTGTTCAACCACGCGGTTTTTTCAGTCATGGCACTGTCCCCCCAGGGGTTTTTGCCTGCAATGCTACCTCGGCAGCCTGCAGCACCAAGTTCGCATAGCTTCGCTTGATTCGAACGCTTCGGGCGGAATCTCGCAGGAATGCAACGTCGCCATCATGCCGCGCACTTACGGGTGAATGGCATCAGAACGCGCGTTGTGAATGCGTTACTCATAACCGTATCCGCTTTGAAATACAGGCGATCATCCACGATGATGGTAATAAGTTATCGTCATGATAAATGCCATGGTCGCCGAACACGGCCCGCGACCGCCTGTCCTGGACACGGTCAAATGCGGCTTGATCCTGCCACCGCACAGGACGATACTCATGATCTGAATTGTTATCACGACACGGAGGTCGTCATATGCCTATTACCGATTGGCCGCTCACCGAGCGGCCCCGCGAAAAGCTACTATTGCACGGCGCGGACACCTTGTCCGACGCGGAACTGCTCGCTATCTTCCTGCGCACCGGCGTGCGCGGTAAAACCGCCGTGGATGTGGCACGCGAACTGCTGGCTGCCTTTGGTGGACTGCGACCTCTGCTCGAAGCCGATACACGGCGCTTCTGCCGACAACCCGGTCTTGGTAACGCCAAGTTCGCTCTGTTGCAGGCCGTGCTGGAGATGGGCCGACGCCATCTGCGCGAAACCCTGCAACGTGGCGATGCCCTGGCCAACCCGGCCGACACCCGCGCCTACCTCAGTGCCCGGCTGCGCGGTTATGAACACGAGGTGTTTGCCTGCCTGTTTCTCGACAACCGCCACCGCGTCATTCACTATGCGGAACTGTTTCACGGCACCCTGGACGGCACCAGCGTACACCCGCGCGAAGTACTCAAGCAGGCCCTGGAGCATAACGCAGCGGCGCTGATCCTGGCACACAATCACCCTTCCGGGGTCGCTGAGCCCAGCCGGGCCGATGAACATCTCACCCGCCGGTTGCGGGACGCCTTGGCGCTGGTCGATATCCGGGTACTCGATCATATCGTGATCGGCGATGGCGCCAGTGTGTCGTTCGCAGAGCGAGGCCTACTTTAAAATATCCAAGGCAAATATGTAACTAATTGTGATTACAATTAATTATTGAATATCCCGGGGTGGAAATCGTCTCCACTTGTATCATTTAACTTGTACCTTGTAGCTGCTTCTGCTATAAAACGCGGCTCCATTTACATCCACAGACCGTCCAGCGAGACGATCGCGACCAGGAATTCAGTCATGTCCAGAGTTTGTCAGATCACCGGCAAGCGTCCCGTCAGCGGGAACAACGTTTCGCATGCCAACAACCGTACCCGTCGGCGTTTTCTGCCGAACCTGCACACGCACCGCTTCTGGGTCGAGGGCGAGCGCCGCTTTGTGCGGCTGCGGCTGTCCACCAAGGGCATGCGCATGATCGACAAGATCGGCATCGAAGCCGTATTGGCCGACCTGCGCGAGCGCGGCGTCAAGGTCTAAAGGGGAATACTCATGCGTGACAAGATTAAACTTGTGTCCAGTGCCGGTACCGGCCACTTCTACACCACCACCAAGAACAAGCGCACTATGCCTGACAAGCTCGAGATCAAGAAATTCGATCCCGTCGTCCGCCAGCACGTGATGTACA
>JBBQDK010000156.1:0-5540 GCA_038319625.1 Gammaproteobacteria bacterium | reverse complement strand
AACGCACTGCTTCAGGCTCGCGATGCACAACTCAAACGTGGCTATCGCGTGATGTTCGCGCAAGGCCAGGAGAGACCGGAATGAACGATTCGATGACTGAACAGCAATCCCTCGACTATCTGGCGCGCTTCGGGTTGCAACGCGAACCCTTCGACGCAGCGCCGGACCCGGCGTTCTTCTGTGCCGACAGCGTGCTCATGCAACGCCTTGACATGCTGCAGAATCTCACCGAGTTCGGAATGTTGACGCTGCTGGTCATCGGCGCGCCGGGCGTGGGCAAGACCAGCATCTTGCAGCAATACCTGCAACGCGCCAACAATAACTGGCAGCTTTGTCATCTGGAGACCGACAATCTCGGTAATGCCCATGATCTGGTTGAGGACCTCGCTACCGGCTTTCATGTTCCAGGCGCGGATCTGGCGCAACTACGCTCGCAGCTCGACGAGTTGCGGGCACAGGGCAGACTCGCGGTGCTGGTCGTGGACGACGCCGAACGCCTGCCGGATACGGCGCTGCGGACCTTGCTGGAATTGTCGGGCGCGGCGGCCGAGACCGAGAAGCGCCTGCGTCTGGTGTTGTTCGGCACCGATCAGTTGCAGGAAAAAATTGCCGGGTTGAGTCCTGAACACGCGGACAATACCCATGTGTTCAACATACCGCCGCTCAGTGAATTGCAGACGGCGGCATATCTGCAGCACCGTTTGAAAGTGGCCGGCCTGCAAGAGGATGCAGTTTTTACCTCAGGGCAGGTCAAGAGTATCGTCAAGGTATCGCATGGCGTGCCCGCACAAATCAATGCCCGAGCGCGACAATTACTCATCGACAGGCACAGTGTCTCCGGCAGCGCGCGCACCGCCAGCACCACCAGCCCGAACCCGCTGCGGCGTCGGCTCTTGTTCGCGGCAGCCGTCGTGGGCGCACTGTTAATCGTCATTGCCCTCTGGCCTGCGCCCGCCAAACACGTCGCTGAGCCGTCGGGCCTTGCAGTTGAATCCGACGTCCCTGTCCCGGAAAAGACTGTTGACTTGACCCTGCCGAACATCTCGCCCGCTGCCAATCCTGCTGCAACCGGTGCAAGTGCCGCGGCCCAGATACCGGCAGCTGCCGCCACGCCCCTGCCGGTCCCGACACTGGGACCGGAGGTTGCGCACCCGGTGCCCACCAGTCCCAGTGGCAAGATTATCGTTTCCAGCGTGCCCGCGCCTGAGGCGGCCTCGCCGCCCCCGGTCGCTGACAAGTCCCCGCACGCGACGGCGCGAATGACCACGGTCACACTCCCGGTGGCCCCGACACCGGCGCCAGCGGTGCCGGAAAAGAAGCCCATTGCGATCACACCCACCGCAGCAAAAGCCTTACCTGCCACCAAGCTACATGCGGCGGCCGTGACCGCCTCCGCCAAGAGTGTGACGGCGAGTCACGGCAGTGCCTGGCTGCAGGCCCAGCGTCCGGGCGATTACACTCTGCAAATTCTGGGTGGAAGTCGTGAACCGGCCGTACGCCGGTTCGTGGCAGAGAATCGGCTGACAGGTCCTTCGACGATTCTGCACACTACGCGCAATGGCAAGCCCTGGTACATCTTGTTGTACGGGGCTTATCCCAGCCGCACCGCCGCCAGCCAGGCGCTGACGCAATTGTCCGCCACTGTGCGCGCCGCCAAACCCTGGCCGCGCAGTTTCACTGCGGTACGGGGTGAGATCGCCAAGTAGCCCTGAACAGGTGTGGGGCTCTGCAAGCTGCGCTTTGCGCCGCGTTGGGGCAGTTGCAGCCCTTGATCACACAGCCCCGTTGTCTCTGCGCCGCCAGGTGCGTTGCTGTATCCTGAATTGAACCCATCCGACCCGAACTGTATACTACCTAGCCCTTTTGCCACAGCCCGACCCGCGGTGACGTAAAGCCGAGATTTTGAAGCCTATACCATCGGTGTAATTCAAAAAAACCGCTGGCAGGGGTATATCTGGAACAGCGAGAAAGAGGTAATCCGTGGTGTATCCGGCACGACCCGCACGACAAGGCTTATACGACCCTGCACACGAACACGACGCGTGCGGCGTCGGTTTTGTTGCGCATATCAAAGGCCAGAAAACCCATGCCATGGTCACGCAGGGTTTGCAGATTCTTGAAAACCTCACGCACCGTGGCGCTACCGGCGCCGACCCGCTGATGGGTGATGGTGCAGGCATCCTTATTCAATTACCCGATACCTTTCTGCGCCGGATTTGCACAGCCATCGACATCAAGCTGCCGGCCGCCGGCGATTACGGCGTCGGGATGGTGTTTCTGCCACGTACTGCCGCCAGCCGTGCCGCCTGCGAAGCCGAGATCGAGACGGCGATCAGCGCCGAAGGCCAGACATTGTTGGGCTGGCGCGATGTGCCGACCGATAACAGTGGCCTGGGCGAGGGCGTCAAGTCCGTCGAACCGGTGATCCGTCAGGTATTCATCGCACGCGGAGTCGATTGCGTCGATACGGATGCCTTCGAACGCAAGCTGTTCGTGTTGCGCAAGCGCGCCGAACTGGCGGTACGCGGACTCAAGCTCAGTGAAGGCGAAATGTTCTATATTCCGTCACTGTCGGCGCGCACGATAGTCTACAAGGGCATGCTGCTGGCGCGACAGGTCGGCGAATACTACCCCGATCTGCATGCCGAGGACATGGTCACCGCGCTATCGCTGGTACATCAGCGCTTCTCGACCAATACCTTCCCAAGTTGGGATCTGGCACACCCGTTCCGGCTGGTTGCGCACAACGGCGAGATCAACACTCTGCGCGGCAACATCAATTGGATGGCAGCGCGTCGTTACTCCATGTCGTCCAAGTTGCTCGGCGACGACCTCGACAAGCTCTGGCCGCTGATTGTTGAAGGCCAGTCGGATACCGCCTGTTTCGACAACGCGCTGGAACTGCTGGTGGCCGGTGGCTATTCGCTGGCGCACGCCATGATGTTGCTGATTCCCGAGGCCTGGGCCGGCAACCCGCTGATGGATGAGCCGCGCCGCGCTTTCTACGAATACCATGCCGCGCTGATGGAGCCGTGGGACGGCCCCGCAGCGGTCGCGTTCACCGATGGTCGACAGATAGGTGCTACGCTCGATCGCAATGGCCTGCGTCCGGCGCGCTATCTGATCACCGATGACGATCTGGTGGTGATGGCATCCGAAATGGGCGTACTCGATATCCCTCAGCACAAGATCGTCAAGAAGTGGCGCCTGCAGCCTGGCAAGATGTTCCTGATCGACCTCGAGCAGGGCCGCATCATCGACGACGGCGAATTGAAGAGCCAGCTCTCCGCCGCGCGGCCTTATAGCGAGTGGCTGGAAAATACCCAGATCGTACTCGAGAACCTGCCAGCCAAGGCCGCGCCGATACCGGTGGCGGGCAATCTGCTGAACTGTCAGCAGGCATTTGGTTACAGCAAGGAAGACATCAAGTTTATTCTCACGCCAATGGCGATGGGCGGTGAAGAGGCCACCGGTTCGATGGGTAATGACACGCCGCTGGCGGTGCTGTCCAATCGACCCAAGCCGTTGTACAACTATTTCAAACAGACCTTTGCGCAAGTCACCAATCCGCCCATCGATCCGATCCGTGAACAGCTGGTGATGTCGCTGGTCTCGATCCTCGGTCCGCGCCCCAACTTGCTAGGCTTCGACGAGAGCAAGCCGCTCAAGCGGCTCGAAGTACAGCAGCCGATACTGTCGCATGCCGACATGGAAAAGATCCGCGCCATCGCCGACCACACCGACGGCAGCTTCCGCTCCCAGAGCTTCAGTATCTGCTACGCCGCGGATCAGGGCGCGGCCGGTATGGCGGTCGCACTTGAAACGCTGTGTACCGCCGCTGAGCAGGCGGTGCGTGAGGACTGCAATATCCTGATTCTCTCCGACCGCGAGGCTGATGCGGAGCATATTGCCATCCCGGCACTGCTGGCGACCTCCGCCGTGCACCATCATCTGGTCGATGCCGGACTGCGCACCAGCACCGGCTTGGTGATTGAAACCGGTTCGGCGCGTGAAGTGCATCACTATGCCCTGCTCGCCGCCTATGGTGCCGAGGCGATCCATCCGTACCTCGCTTTCGAAACGCTCGCCGAGCTGCGCGCGCAGCTGCCCGAGGAAATCTCGCATGCTGAATTGTGCAAGCGCTATATCAAGGCCATCAACAAGGGCCTGCTGAAAGTGATGTCGAAGATGGGCATCTCCACCTACCAGTCCTACTGTGGTGCTCAGATCTTCGAGGCAATCGGTCTTGGCAGTGCCTTTCTGGATAAGTATTTTGCCGGCACGACCAGCAAGGTCGAAGGCATAGGCGCCGCCGAAGTCGCCGAAGAGGCGGTGCGCTGGCATCGCCAAGCCTACAGCGATGCGCCATTGTATCGCGACGCACTCGATGCCGGTGGTGAATACGCCGTGCGCACACGCGGCGAGGCGCACATGTGGAATGACGAGTCGATCAGCAAGCTACAGCTTGCCACACGCACCAACAGCGCTGCCACATTCAAGGAGTATGCGCGCCTGATCAACGAGCAGAGCGAACGGCTCATGACCTTGCGTGGTCTGTTCGAGTTGCAGCCCGCCGGCACGCCGGTGCCGATCGAGGAAGTCGAGCCGGCCAAGGAAATTGTCAAGCGTTTCGTCACCGGTGCTATGTCGCTGGGTTCGATCTCCACAGAGGCACACACTACGTTGGCAGTCGCCATGAATCGCATCGGCGGCAAATCGAATACCGGCGAAGGCGGTGAAGACCCGCAGCGTTTCGTGCCCATCAAGGCCGGCGAATCCTTGATCTCGCGCATCGCCTCCGTGGTGCGCGATATAGAACTGCAGCCGGGTGACTCACTGCGTTCCCGTATCAAGCAGGTGGCTTCCGGGCGCTTTGGCGTCACGGCGGAATATCTGAGCAGTGCCGATCAGATCCAGATCAAGATGGCACAGGGCGCCAAGCCGGGTGAGGGTGGCCAGTTGCCCGGCCACAAGGTCAGCGAATACATCGCGCAATTGCGCTTCTCGGTGCCGGGGGTGGGCCTGATCTCGCCACCACCGCATCACGATATCTACTCGATTGAAGACCTGGCGCAGCTGATCCATGACCTGAAAAACGTGGCGCCGCACTCCGGCATCAGTGTCAAGCTGGTCAGTGAAACGGGTGTCGGCACCATTGCCGCAGGCGTGGCCAAGGCCAAGGCTGACCATGTGGTGATTGCCGGGCACGATGGCGGCACGGGCGCATCGCCCTGGTCTTCCATCAAGCATGCGGGCTCACCGTGGGAAATCGGCCTGGCTGAAACCCAGCAAACGCTGGTGCTTAACCGCTTGCGCAGCCGCATCCGGGTGCAGGCCGACGGCCAGATGAAGACCGGTCGCGATGTCGCCATCGGTGCGCTGTTAGGCGCTGATGAGTTTGGCTTTGCGACCGCGCCACTGGTGGTGGAAGGCTGCATCATGATGCGCAAATGCCACTTGAACACCTGCCCGGTCGGGGTGGCCACGCAAGACCCGTTGCTGCGGCAAAAGTTTTCCGGTAAACCCGAGCATGTGGTGAA
>JBBQDK010000155.1:0-5574 GCA_038319625.1 Gammaproteobacteria bacterium | reverse complement strand
GGCGCATCAAGCTGGTGAATCCGCCGGGCGACCAATTGATCAAGGGCGAGGATGGACAACTGCGCCTCAAGGACGGCAGCAGCGCGCCCGCGGATGCCTCGGTGCATCTGGTATCCGGCGCGCTCGAAGGCAGCAATGTGTCGACGGTGGATGCCATGGCCACGATGATCGAACTCTCGCGCCAGTATGAGATGCAGGTGAAGATCATGAAGGAAGCGCAGCAGAATGATGCCGACTCGGCCAAGTTGATGGCTCTGGGATAACTGCAGTTATGAGTGGCTAGTGGCGAGTAGCCAGGAGAACCACTCGGTGAATCACCTTTACCCGCTACTCGTAACTGATTACTAATTTGAACAGGAGTACTGAATATGAATCCAGCATTGTGGATCGCCAAGACCGGATTGGATGCGCAGCAGACCCGCATGGCGACGATTTCCAATAACCTCGCCAACGTCAATACAACGGGGTTCAAGAGCGGCCGCGCTATATTCCAGGATCTGATATACCAGAATATCCGCCAGGTCGGCGGTTCCACCTCGCAGGATACCCAGTTGCCTTCCGGGCTGACACTGGGGACCGGTGTGCGCACGGTGGCCACCGAAAAGCTGTTTACCCAGGGCAATCTGGTTCAGACCGGCAATTCCATGGACGCGGCCATCAACGGCCGTGGCTTCTTCCAGGTGCTGATGCCCGACGGCACGCAGGCCTATTCGCGTGATGGCACATTCCAGCTCGATGCGCAGGGACAGGTGGTAACCTCAAGTGGCTACGTAGTACAGCCGGCCATTACGATTCCGGCGGCGGCGCAGAGTGTGACCATCGGTTCGGACGGCACCGTCTCGGTAAGCCTGGCCGGTACGGCGTCACCGACTCAGATAGGTTCGATACAGTTGTCCGATTTCATCAACCCCGCGGGCCTGCAGCCTGCAGGCGAGAATCTGTATCTGGAATCCGCCGCCAGCGGTTCGCCGCAGAGCGGTACGCCGGGACTGAACGGGCTCGGCAAGCTGGAGCAGGGTTCGGTGGAAAGTTCCAACGTCAACATCGTCGAGGAAATGGTCAATATGATCGAGACGCAACGCGCCTACGAAATGAATTCCAAGGCCATTTCCACCACAGATCAGATGTTGCAGTACACCAATCAAAATCTTTGATACTGATGCTTGAGTCCAGGTATCGATGACATGACAACGACAATTCGGATACTGATCGGAATGGCGGCGCTGCTGCTGACAGGCTGTATGGATATGCCGGTACGCGACGACCCTAAATACGCGCCGACCTATCCTATGGCGCCACCGCCGAGTTCGCAGAGCACTGGTTCCATCTATCAGGCCGGCTACGACGTCGCACTGTTTCAGGATAACAAGTCGCGCCATGTCGGCGATGTGCTGACCGTGGTGCTGGTGGAAAAGACAGCCGCCAGCAAAACCGCCACTACCAATACCGCGAAGGATACCAGTGTCGATATCGGCACGCCGACCGTGCTTGGCGCACCGGTAAGCCTGGGCGGCAAAGACGTGCTGGGCGCCAACGCTACATCGAGCAACAGTTTCGCCGGCAAGGGTGACAGCAGTCAGAGCAACAGTCTGAGCGGCAATATCTCGGTGACCGTGGCACAGGTACTGCCAAACGGCAATCTGATCGTGCGCGGCGAGAAGAGCCTGACGCTGAATCAGGGCAAGGAGTTCGTGCAGATATCCGGCATCGTACGTCCGGTCGATATTCTGTCCGATAACACGGTGCTGTCGACGCAGCTTGCCGATGCGCGCATTTCCTACAGCGGCCAGGGCGCGGTGCATGACAGCAATACCATGGGTTGGATGGCGCGGTTTTTCAATAGCGGTTTCTGGCCATTTTAAGGAAAGCAGATGTTTGCGAAATACAAGCAACAAGGTACAAGCTATATGGCAACTTCAGGCTACGGCCAGCTGGCCGGAACAGTGCTTGTTTCTTGCATCTTGTCGTTAGTCGCTGCAGTCGGTGTCGCGCATGCCGAACGCATAAAAGATGTGGCCTCGGTCGCCGGTGTGCGCAGCAACCAGCTGGTTGGTTATGGCCTTGTGGTGGGTCTGGATGGTAGCGGTGATCAGACCAGTCAGACTCCGTTCACAGTACAGAGCCTAAAGAGCATGCTTGGCCAGCTCGGCATTACCGTGCCGGCGAATGTGAATCCGCAGTTGAAAAACGTCGCCGCGGTGATGGTGCACGCCGATCTACCGCCGTTCGCCAAGACCGGTCAGACCATCGACGTGACTGTGGCATCGATCGGTAATGCCAAGAGCCTGCGCGGCGGCAGTCTGCTGATGACGCCGCTGAAAGGCGCTGATGGCAATGTCTACGCCATCGCCCAGGGTAATCTGCTGGTCGGCGGCTTGAGTGCGTCCGGCAGTGACGGTTCCAAGGTGACGGTGAATATACCCAGCGCCGGTCGCATTCCCAACGGTGCCTCGGTGGAGCGCGAGGTGCCAACACCGTTCGCCGGCACGCAACCACTGGTCCTGAATCTGCACTCGGAAGATTTCACCACGGCCACTCGCATGGCCGGCGCCATTAACAATGCTATCGGCGCTGGGACGGCGCAGGCGATCGATGCCGCCTCGGTACGGGTTAATGCCCCTACCGACAGCGCGCAACGCGTCAGCTTTGTATCAATGCTGGAGAACCTGACGCTGAAACCGGGCGAGGCACCCGCCAGGGTGATTATAAATTCGCGTACCGGCACGGTGGTGATCGGCAGCCAGGTGCGTGTCTCGCCGGCCGCCGTGTCCCATGGCAGCCTGACGGTGACCATCACGGAAAAGCCCATCGTCAGCCAGCCCGGCGCACTGTCCAACGGCACCACTGCCGTGGTGCCGACCTCCGATGTGGCCGTCGATGATAAAGGCAGCCGCATGTTCCTGTTTAATCCCGGCGTGTCGCTGGACGAGATCGTGCGTGCCGTCAATCAGGTCGGTGCCGCTCCGGGAGATCTGGTGGCTATTCTGGAAGCGCTCAAGGAAGCCGGCGCCTTGCACGCCGAATTGATCGTGATATAGGCGATAGTAAATGCATGTGACGGGATTCAAGATGCAAGGCAAATGGCGGCGGTGTGATCACGCCTGTGTATGGCTTGCGTCCCATATACCGTGCTTTAGGTCGGAATACTGGTCATGAGTGTCACGGCCGATGCCAGTGTCTATACCGATATGCAGGGTCTGGCCAAGCTGCGTGGCGAGGCGCAGCAGAAGTCGCCCGCCGCGATGCGCGAGGCGGCCCGGCAGTTCGAGGCGATGCTTGTGCAGATGATGCTGAAGAGCATGCGTGCTGCCAAACTCGGCGACGGTATCGCGGACAACGATCAGAGTGCGATGTATCAGGAATTGTACGACAAGCAGCTATCCCTGGAACTGACACGCCAGCGTGGTCTGGGTCTGGCGGAAATGATCATGAAACAGATCGGCGGCAACAGCGCGTCCGCGCCGCCGTCGAGCACGACCACTGTCTCGCCGGCGTTGCAGGCGCTGCGCATGCAGCAGTCCGCAGTGCAGGCGCCGACATTATCCGGATCCGTGGCGCTGCCGGGCTATACGGGCATGCTTCCGGCACTGACAACGTCGTCGGCATCGTCCGTCGCGACGCCGGACGATGTCAGTACGCCGCAGGCATTCGTGCAAAGTATCTGGCCGCATGCACAACGGGCAGCACGCGAGCTGGGAGTGAAGCCTGAGGTACTGGTGGCGCAGGCAGCGCTGGAAACCGGTTGGGGACGTTCTGTAATGCAGCATCCAGATGGCCGCAGCAGCAACAATCTGTTCGGCATCAAGGCCAGTCCGGCCTGGGATGGGCAACAGGTGTCGGTGCCGACGCTGGAATATGCCGATGGTGTTCCGGTACGCACGCGTGCGACATTCCGCGCCTACAGTTCGTTCGCCGACAGCTTCAGCGATTATGTCGATTTTCTGAAGAATAACCCGCGTTACCGCAATGCACTGGCGCAGGCGGACAATCCGAATGGATTCGCCTCGGCGCTCCAGCAGGCCGGCTACGCCACCGACCCGTCCTATGCGCGGAAAATCAATGCGATCGTCAATGGCGATACGCTGCAGGGCGCGGTTACGCAGATAAAAGAGCAGGCCGATATCGCGCAACTCAAGCAGTCTGGCACTTGGCCGCTATCATGATACGGGTACCTAGCATGCATATGAATTCAAATCCTTGCCATTCCAACGATTCGACTGTCCGGTTTCGTACCGACGGGCGCGGGAGCTGAGTCATGGCGGGCGATATGCTTGGCATCGGTGTTTCGGCGCTGCTCGCGTTTCAACGCAGCCTCGCGACCACCGGGCACAATATTTCCAATGTCAACACTGATGGTTACAGCCGTCAGAGGGTAGACCTGCAAACGAGTCAGCCTCAGTTTTCCAGCACCGGTTATATCGGTACCGGTGTGCAAGTCTCTTCGGTGAGCCGGGTCTACAACGAATTCATCAACAATCAGGTGCTGGTCAACAATACTGCCAACAGTCGTCTGACCAGTTATTCCCAGTTCACCGACCAGGTGAATAACATGCTGGCTGATCCCAGTACGGGACTGTCCAGTGGCCTGCAAGACTTTTTTGGCGCGATTCAGGATGTGGCCAACGATCCGACCTCGATTCCGGCGCGGCAGACCATGCTTTCACAGGGACAGTCACTGGTGGACAGGTTCCATACGCTCGATGGCAATCTGAGCAATCTCGATCAGGGCGTAACCACTCAGTTGAATAGCGAAGTAACCAGTATCAATTCGCTTGCCCAGTCGATCGCCAAGATCAACAACGAGATCGTCATTGCCACGGGCATATCGGGAGGGCAGCCGCCCAATGACATGCTCGATCAGCGTGATAATCTGATCCGGCAACTGTCAGAGCATATCGGCGTGACTGTGACCAACCAGGATAACGGCGCCAAGAACATCTTCATCGGCAACGGTTTGAATTTGGTGATCGGCAATCAGACCACGACACTGTCGGTGACATCCAATCAGTATGACCCGACACAGGCGGAAATCAGTCTGACGACTGGTTCGAGCACGTCCAAGGTAACCAGCAGCCTCACCGGCGGCACGGTCGGTGGTCTGCTCGATTTCCGCGACCAGGTCCTGAATCCGACGCGTAACGCGCTGGGCCGTATCGCGGTCAGCATGGCGCAAAGCGTCAATGACCAGCACCATGCGGGTGTGAATCTGAATGGCCAACTTGGCCTGGATCTGTTCACGCCACCCGTGCCGCAGGTACTGTCTTCAAGCGGCAATACCGGCGCCGCCTCGGTGACGGCGCAAGCGAGCGACGTCGGTGCGCTGACAACTGATAATTACCTGTTGCAGTATGATGGCAGCAATTACAAGCTGACCAATCTCACTTCCAATTCCAGCCAGACCCTGGGTGCCACAGGGCCGTTTACCGTCGCGGGTCTGACGATTACCACCAGCGGTTCCGCGAGTGCCGGCGACAGTTTCATGATTGAGCCGACTCGTGCGGCGGCGGCGGGTATCAGTATGGCACTGAGCAATCCACGGGACATCGCTGCGGCCGCACCTATCGTCACTGGGGC
>JBBQDK010000154.1:0-5594 GCA_038319625.1 Gammaproteobacteria bacterium | reverse complement strand
GATGTGCCGTCTCGAATTCCAAACCCTTATAACATGCTCGGATCGGCACCTCCATCTGCACTGGCATTGATCGCTGCGACAACTCGCGCATTAAGCACTGGCGGCATACTGATTCGAGTAGTCCGGGACCAAGGGCACGATGTACTTCCAACGCCGCGCCAATAATCACTTGAGAAATTTTATTCTCGTCCAAATCGCATTTCTTTGCGTTCTTTGCGTGCTCCACGCCTTTGCGATTAACAACGTTTACCGGTGCACGCCGTCAATACCGGCTTCCGCCTGCGTCACCGCACGGAACACCGCGCGGCCCTTGTTCATGGTTTCCATCCATTCGTACTTCGGCACCGAATCCGCAACGATACCGGCGCCGGCCTGGATGTGCAGTGTGCCGTCCTTGATCACGGCAGTACGGATGGCGATGGCGGTATCCATGTTGCCGTACCAGGACAGATAACCGACCGCACCGGCATAGACGCCGCGCTTCACCGGCTCGAGCTCGTCGATGATTTCCATGGCGCGCACTTTGGGCGCACCGGAGACGGTGCCGGCAGGGAAAGTGGCACGCAGCGTGTCCATGGCCGAGAGCCCTTTCCGCAATTGGCCGGTGACGTTGGAGACGATGTGCATGACATGTGAATACCGCTCGATCTGCATCTGTTCGGTGACCTGTACCGTACCGATCTCGCAGACGCGGCCGATGTCGTTGCGGCCCAGATCGATCAGCATCAGATGCTCGGCACGTTCCTTGGGGTCGGCCAGCAGTTCCTGTTCCATCGCGCGATCCTGCACTTCGTCGGCACCACGACGACGGGTCCCGGCGATCGGTCGTACCGTGACCATACCCGCTTCGAGTCGTACCAGAATCTCCGGCGAGGAACCGACCACATGAAAGTCACCCAGATCGAGATAGAACATATACGGCGACGGATTGAGACTGCGCAAGGCCCGATACAGGTCTAGTGGTTGCGCGCTGAACGGCACCGACATTCTCTGCGAGATCACCACTTGCATGGCGTCACCGGCGAGGATGTAATCCTTGATATTTATCACCGCCTGCTCGAAGCCCGCCTTGGTGAATCCGGACACAAAATCGTCCTCGCCGACCTGCACGGCATGGCGCTTGGCGGGGCGCGGCGTAGCCCGCATCAGCATAGTCACTAGTTCATCGAGACGTCGTTCGGCCTGCGCCATAGCATCGTCCTGCACGGGGTCGGCGTGTACCACCAGATACAAGCGGCCACTGAGATTGTCAAACACGACCACCTCTTCAGAGACCAGCAGCAGGATGTCGGGCGTGTTGAGTGGATCGGGTTTTTGACACGGCCCCAGGCGCGGCTCGATATAACGCACCGTGTCGTAACCGAAGTAACCGACCAGGCCGCCGGTGAAGCGCGGCAAGCCGGTCACCGGTGCGACACGATAGCGTGCGGCGAAGGTTTCGATCCACGCCAGCGGATCATCGACCTCGATACGCTCCACTTCGTCACCGTCCATGGTCACCGTGACGAGCCGGCCTGTTACACGCAGCACGGTGCGGCACGGCAGGCCGATGATGGAATAGCGGCCCCATTTCTCGCCGCCCTGCACAGATTCGAACAGATAGGAATACGGTCCGTTGGCCAACTTCAGGTAGGTACTCAGCGGCGTATCGAGGTCGGCGAGCGCTTCGCGCAGCAACGGAATGCGGTTATAGCCCTGCGCGGCGTGCGCAGCGAAATCGTCGGGAGTCATAATTGTTCAACGCAAAGGCGCAAAGTACGCGAAGATCGCAAAGAATTTTAAAGCAATCACATATAGCCTTGGCGTGCTTTGCGTGCTTTGCGTACTTTGCGCCTTTGCGTTGTGCATTGAGGGTTACGCCCCTGCTTCCAGCAGCCCTTTGATCTGCACCAGGGAATCGATCACCGCATCCGGCTTGGCCGTGCGGATGTCGACGCCGTGATTATACCCATAACTCATGCAGACAATGTCAAAGCCGGCGGCGCGCGCCGCTTTCACATCACTGACGGAGTCGCCTATCATCAGGGCATCCACCGGGGCTACGCCGAAATATTGCGCGACATGCAGCAGCGGAGCCGGGTCGGGTTTTTTCTGCGGCAGGGTGTCACCGCTGATGACGATCTCGAAGTAGTCGTAGATACCCAGGTCTTTGAGCAAGGGCAGTGTGAACTGCGCCACCTTGTTGGTGACACAACCGAGCCGGTAACCTGCCGCCTTCAGGTAATCCAGCCCCTCGCGGACACCGGGATAGAGCAGGCTGCGCTGGCTGGTATTGTCGGCATAGAGCGCAAGATAAATCGGATAGGCCTTCTGAAACAATGCGGCGTCCGGTTCGCCGTCGAGCTGACCGACCAGGGCGCGCTTGACCAGTCGTTCGACACCATTGCCGACCCAGTCACGCACCGAGGCCTCGCCGCGTAGCGGCAGGGACAGTTGTTGCATCATTTCATCGACGCAGTAGGCCAGATCAGGCACGCTGTCC
Source organism: Gammaproteobacteria bacterium (assembly GCA_038319625.1). GTDB lineage: Bacteria > Pseudomonadota > Gammaproteobacteria > JBBQDK01 > JBBQDK01 > JBBQDK01. The sequence continues at coordinate 3,112 of JBBQDK010000154.1, read as the reverse complement.
ACCAGTGTGCCGTCGACGTCGATCAGGATCATTTGAGGTTTGTTCATAGACATATCTTTAAACGGGTTTCACGCAAAGGCGCAAAGAATATCCTTTTTACTTAATGAGGCCAGTAAATCGTGTGTTTTTCCCTCTCCCTCCGGGAGAGGGTTGGGGTGAGGGGATCCGATAACATCCCTCATCCTGTCCTTCTCCCTGAGGGAGAAGGGACCCGGGTTCAAACCGCATTGCCACAATTAGCCACACTCGTAAGTAACTTTTCTTTGCGTCTCTAGGAATATTTGGAGTTCCTCAAACCTTCACCTTCGCCAACTCGTCGCGCATCGCCTTGACTACCGTATTGTAGTGCTGCGGGTCGCTGGTCTTGGCGGCGCTGAAGATGGCGGAGCCGGCCACGAAGGTGTCGGCGCCGGCCTCTGCGATCTCGCGGATATTGTCGACTTTCACACCACCGTCGATCTCCAGACGGATGTTGCGACCGCTGGCATCGATCAGCTTGCGCGCTTCACGCAGCTTGTCGAGTGTACCCGGAATGAAGGACTGGCCGCCGAAACCCGGGTTGACCGACATCAGCAGAATCATGTCGACCTTGTCCATAACGTATTTCAGATAATCGAGCGGCGTGGCCGGATTGAACACCAGGCCGGACTTGCAACCGAGCTCGCGCACCAGCGACAGTGAACGGTCAATGTGATCGCTGGCCTCCGGGTGGAAGGTGATGTAGCTGGCGCCGGCCTTGGCGAAGTCCGGAATGATCCGGTCCACCGGCTTGACCATCAGGTGTACGTCTATCTCGGCCTTGACGCCATGCTTGCGCAAGGCCTCGCAGACCAGCGGACCGATGGTCAGATTGGGAACATAATGGTTGTCCATCACGTCGAAATGCACGATGTCGGCGCCGGAGGCGATGACGTTGTCGACTTCCTGCCCCAGGCGCGCGAAATCCGCCGACAGGATCGATGGGGCGATCTTGTAGTCCCGCATACTCATAACCTCTGCTGATGTGTGGTAAAAAGGGCGGCGTTGAATGCCGAATCCGGAACTTTACCTGAACGACGGACGATTTTCAGCCTTTTGCAGACCGACCTGATCGCCTATCCTTATCCGCGGCGGGTCTTGCCCGACTACACTCGCCAAAGACCGGAACCCTGCAGGGGACGGTTTCTGACCCGACCAGGTCCCGATGCGCCCTACCACTCCTGCCAGGCGTATCAGAGACTCGCCTCTGCGCAGGTTTTTTTCGTGCCGTGCGAACAGTACATTGGCATTATTATCACAGAACCGGTCTCACCGACCCCGAGGAATCAATCATGCATGCCATCGCCATTGCTCTGCACATGTTGTCCGCCGTCATCTGGGTGGGCGGCATGTTCTTCGCTCACCAGGCATTGCGCCCGGTCGCCGCGAGCCTGCTCGACCCGCCGCAACGCCTGCCACTGTGGGTTGGCACACTGGGCCGATTCTTCGTCTGGGTATGGCTCGCCGTGCTATTGCTGTTGGCCACCGGCTACTGGATGGCGCTGACGATGTTCGGCAGCTTCGCTGCCTTCCCGCTCTATGTGAATCTCATGCAGGCTATCGGACTGCTGATGGTGCTGCTCTACTTCCATGTGTACTTTGCGCCATACCGGGGCCTGCGGCGCAGTGTGAATGCTAAGGACTGGCCGGCCGCGGCCGCGCAACTGGCACGCATACGGCGCATGGTGGGGATCAATCTGTTGCTCGGCCTGGCGGTAGTGAGCGTGGCGGCGGCCGGTCGATATCTGTGACCTGAAGGCTCGCCCGTTACTCGTGCGTGATGCCGGCCTCTTTGAGCTTCCCGCGCAGGAACGCATTGTCGTCTTCGAGCACTGACAGACACATCGCCAGTTCCCGACTGCAGCGCATCAGCCTGTCGGCATGCGCCCGTGTCTCCGGGGTCTGCTGCTGGTCTGTCAAGAGGTCGGCGAGTGCATTCCTGAACTCTTCGAGGACGGACGCCTGTGTCACAGGCTGGGCGTCGTCTTCCGGCGCCTTAGTGCTTTCCTCTTCTGCAGTGATGCTCTCTGACGCGGCGGGCGTATAGGTTTCCAGCAAGGCACCGAGCTCATGTCGCATCTGGTCCCAGAAGGCCGCGTCGCGCTGCTGGCCTTGAGCGAACGACCGCTCCAGTTCCAGATAGGCGGCGCGCAAGGCCAATGGTGTGGGCGGCCCTGCCGGGTCGATACCGGCCTCAGCCTCCATTTGCGCGCGAGTGGCCAGCAGTTCTTCGGTAAAATACGCGCCATCCACCGTAACGGCGGGAACGGCGGTCGGTGCGCCCTGATTCAGGCGCAGCGCCGTCATACGGCGGGTAAGTGTGCGTGCCTTGAAGAACCACACCAGCCAAAGAACGATGAAGATTACACACAGTTCCAGCACCGTGGCAAACAACAGTGCGTGAATGCGGAGCATGGCGAAGACTAAGGCTTCCTTGCGGACTTCGACCCCGCCTTCACTTCAACCTCTTCCTCTGCATCATCTGCATCGTCCGCTGCCGGGGGCGGCGCAGCCGCGCGGCGCCGGCGCCACCAGATGAAGAGTACAACGCCACCACCGACCAGCAGATTGAAAAGTACAAAACCGCCCAGCACCCAGACCATGCTCGGCCCTTGCTCCTCGACCGGTGCCGGTGGTGGCGGTGGCGGTGTTACTGGGGGTTCGGCCGGCGCGGCATGCTTGACGACAGGCTTGGCTGCGGTCGGTGGCGGCGCTGGCGCGGCTGGCGCTGCTACCGGCGCCTCGACCACATCGACATCGCGTGTCGTCTCACGCTGAAAGGTCGCGCTTTTGGCGACCAGATGCAACTTTTGCTGCCCGGGCTCGATCATCGGCACGGTGGCGGTGTAGATGCCGTCGTTCGGTACCTTGTCACCGAGTTGTCCACCATCGCGCATGATGAATTCGTTGACAGCGCCGCCCGGCCCCTGCATCCGAATCGTGAACCGGGTATTGGTCAGGATATCCGGTTGTTTGACGATCTCGCCATTGCGGTTCAGCCAGGCGGTCACGGTCAGCGTCTCCCCGCGCTTGAACTGCCGTTCCTTCAGATCGGTGACGATGCCCAGATCAGTGACGATATAGGCCTTGTTCT
>JBBQDK010000153.1:0-5595 GCA_038319625.1 Gammaproteobacteria bacterium | reverse complement strand
ACCTCGTCCTCCCAATAGCCGGGATGCCCGTAATGTTTGAAGATGTTCACTTCCTGCTCACGATTCATCTGTGCCGCCGCATCGTACGCCGGGGCGTCTTTCACGGATTGCCGTGTCAGGTCAACAGACACCGTTTTGTCGGACCAACTTACCTTCTGGATCCATTGCGGCGCGATGAGCACCAGGTGGCCGAGCCACCAGTTGCTCGTGTCCACGATGAGATATCGAATCGCCCAGGTCTCTTCGTCGACGAGCAGGCCCTGTACGTGGCCGATATCACCATCGACCGCCTGGATGTGATAGTCCATGACCGCTTTACAACTGCGCAGGTGGGGATCGTCATCCTGGTGCCGCGCCGCATCAGCTCGTGCGTAAGCTTCCTCCGCTTCTGGATGTTCGGTAAGCGGTGTCGATACGAAGCTAGCGTAGCTCGGCATCATCATATTCGGGTAAACTCCCCCGCCCCAGAGCCCAGCATCACCCCAATAAAACGGGTAGCCATAATACTCAAGGTACTGTATTTCGTGCTGCCGTGAGACCGGCTTCTCGGTATCAATGTTGGGGCTGTTTTTCACCTGCTCCTTCGTAATCGAAACGGGCAGTATTTTCTCCGTCCAGTCCGGGTTGCCGATCGCGACAGGCGAGATCAGAACTTTTCGACTCGAAAGCCAGGTGCCGGTGTCGACAACGAGATAGCGGATGACCCACCTTTCGTCATCGAAGTAGAAATCCGTTACGTGGCCAATAATGCCGTCGGTCGCATGGATAGTGTAGTTCTCCAGATCGTTCATGCTGCGTAACATATATCCTTCTCCTTCAAGAGCGTTGAACAACGTAGCGGAAGTCGGACATTACCGCTCAAACTACAGCTTCGTGCTGATCGACTGATTCATGGTAGTCCATTGCGCCGGCTTCGGCGTTCTTCAGGAGGACATGTTCACCCATCAGCTTGGCCTTCACCTTGGCGGTAATGGCGGTGTCGGTGACCGCTGCACCGATGCTGTCGCTATGCGCCTGTGGCACGGCCGCATCATTGCTGGCGGCTGCCGTGGTGCCAACGCCAAGAACAGTGGCTAGACCGGCGGTGATCAGTGCGTTGCGGAATGAGGATATACATATCGAAGTCATATCCATGCGGCTTCTCCGATTTGTCGTATGCACGACTTGCTGCACGAGAGATTCGTAAAATCAGTCTGCTCGCGAGAAGCACACTTTATCTGTGCGATATCACACATAAGAATCCTCCCCGAACCGGACGTGCGCCTCTCAACGCATCCGGCTCTCCATTCAAGTGCTGCTCAGAGCAAAGGCGACGTCAGCGTAGCGCGACTCGATGGTACGGCGCATCTCGTCGCGCAGGATGTATGGATTTCCTTCTGGATTTCTCCATTCAAATCGACTCTTGCGGCTGGTGACGAGACGTCGAAGCGCCACCTCACCATACCACCCCCGACTGTTCCGGCCTTGAAGCACCCAGGTTTTGGCCCGACCCGTTTCCGGAGCTCAGACATGGTCGCACATGAGCGACCTGAAGCCCCGCCGGTACTTGCGCGCAAGCCAATATCATCCAGGATGACTTCGATGCCGGCACCGTGCAGAGCCCTGACCATTTCCTTGAACTCCAGCTTCTGCTGGCCCATACCGCCCGAACTGCTGTAAGAGGCTTTGGGGGCGAAGAAAGCGACGGGATCGTAACCCCAATAGTTTCTGAGTGGCTGTCCGGTTTGCGGATTGACACCTGTCGATTGGTATTCGTTGAACTCGTGCACCGGCATCAGTTCCACGGCGGTCACGCCCAGCTCTTTCAAGTAGGGAATCTTGTCCATCAGGCCGCGGTAAGTGCCGGGATGTTCGACGTTGGCGCTGGGATGAATAGTGAAACCGCGAACATGCGTTTCATAAATGATGGTCTCTGACCAGGGATGCCGGCGCGGTCGGTCGTCATGCCAGTGGAAGTGCTCGTGAGTGAAGACGCATTTCGGCATGGCCCCGGCATCATCCGCTCTCGAAATAACCAGGTCTTGCTCCGGCGCGAACGGGTCGTAGCCGCGCGCCGGACCGAAATCCCAGTCAGGCAAGCCTGAGATCGCTGTCGCAAACGGGTCCAGGAGCAGTTTATTGAAATTGAAGCGATGACCTTCCTCGGGTTGGTACGGGCCGTCCACCCGGTAGGCATAGAGTTGGCCGGAACAAATTCTCTCGGCCCAGACATGCCACACGTCGCCCGTGCGGTAGCGCGCGGGATCGAGATCGATCACCTTTACCGGCATCGCGTCGGCAGGAGAATCGAACAACTCCAGCCGAACGCGGCTGGCGTGACGACTGAATATCGCGAAGTTGACGCCGCCCGCGGATTCATGGATTCCTAAGGGCAGAGGAACACCGCTGCGGACTTCAGTGTGTTCGGAGACCTCTGCCGCATAATCATTCAGCGGACGTTCAGGTGTGTTCATACGTTCCGCATCGCCATCTGTAAGAAATCACCGCTGCCACAGGATGTCGGCGGCTTCCAGCGGAACCGCCACGCCCTCACGACTTGGTATGAGTCGAGCCGTATAGTCAGTCGCCGGACGTGCCACTGGCACCCCGGCGCGATAGGCATAATTGTTAACAGCGCCTACCCGTTGCCGCACGCGCTGCATCACCACTCGTTCAGGCGGCGCGCCGTCAACACCATTGGCATAAAGCTCGACCTGCACTGCCTCCGGATCGAGATCATCGAGATACAACTGAACCTCGAATACATGCTGCCGGCCATCGCTTTCAATCTTCACTCCGCCGAAGCGCAGTGCGGTCCATTTCCGGTCCAGCGTGCGATGCCAATCAACTATCTCTGCGCCGACTTTGCCTTTGTCAGCTGCCCGTGCAAGATAAGCTGCGGCCGCCGGCAGGTAGTGTTGCTCGGTGTATTCACGCACCGCGCGGTTGCTGGAAAAGCGCGGCGTCAATCGTGCCATGCTTTCCCGCATCCGCGACACCCAGGCGCTTGGGATGCCTTGTTCATCGCGCGTATAAAACTCTGGGATCACCTCGTGTTCTAGCAGGTCATAAAGCTTTTCGGCTTCGCTAGCGTCCCAGGCGGGATCGCTATCATGTTCCTGGCCATCCCCCAACGCCCAGCCCACTTCCGGTGAGTAGGCTTCCGCCCACCAACCGTCCAATTCCGACAGATTGATGCCGCCATTGACCAGTACTTTCATGCCGCTCGTACCACAAGCTTCCCAGGGCCGTCGCGGCGTGTTGAGCCAGACATCCACGCCTTGCACCAATTGCTCGGTCAAATGCATGTCGTAGTCACTGAGGAAGATCACATGGGGACGCAACTCGAGCCGCCGGATGAAATGTATCCATTGCTGAATCAGTGCTTGCCCTGCAACGTCTGCGGGGTGAGCCTTGCCGGCGATGATGAGCTGCACCGGGCGTTGCGGATTAGACAACAGGCGCAACAGTCGTTCGGGATCGTGGAGCAACAGATTCGGTCTCTTGTAGCTGGCGAAACGGCGTGCGAACCCAAGTGTCAATGTATTGGGATCAAACAAATGCTGCGCCGCGTCGACCGCCTCGGGCGACGCCCCTGACGTGGCCAGTTCCCTGGACAATCGTTCGCGCGCGTATTCAACAAGCACCGTACTGGCGGCAGTGCGAAATTTCCAGAGACTTGCATTGGAGACACGGCGAATGTCCTGCTCCAACGTGTCTGTTACGCCCAGCCAGCGATCCTTGCCACACGCTTCCGTCCAGAAAGTATCGGCGGCAGCGGAATCCCAGGTCGGCATGTGGACGCCGTTGGTGACGTGGCCGACCGGCACTTCTTCCTCCGGCCAGTGTTGAAAGAGCGACTCGAACAAATGGCGGCTCACCTTGCCATGCAAGCGGCTCACGCCATTCACCGCCCCGCTGCCGCGAATCGCCAGATAAGCCATGTTGAAAGGTTCAGATGCGTCGTTCGGGTTCTGGCGGCCCAGCGCCAGAAAATCGTGGCGTGACATGCCGAGCTTCTGCTCAGCATAACCGCCGAGGTATTGTTCGATGAGCGCCGGTGCGAAACGATCGAAGCCGGCGGCCACTGCCGTGTGGGTGGTGAACAGATTGCCCGCTCGCGTCACGGCCAGTGCGACCTCGAATGGCTGCGCGTTCTGTTCCATGAAACTGCGGGTGCGTTCCAACACGGCAAAGGCCGCATGCCCTTCGTTCAAGTGGCAGACTTCCGGCTGGATATCGAGCGCCGCGAGGAGTCGCCAGCCGCCGATGCCGAGTAGCATTTCCTGTTTCAGGCGTAACTCCGGCCCGCCGCCATATAACTCGCTGGTGATGCCACGATGCGCGGGATAATTCGCCGCGTCGTTGCTGTCCAACAGGTACAGCTTCACGCGACCGACCTGTACCTGCCAGGCGCGCAACCAGACCGAGTAACCGGGTAGCGCTATCTCCAATCGCAACCACTCACCATTCGTCTTACGCAACGGTGTGATCGGCAACTGTCCTGGATCGTTATACGGAAAGAGGGCTTGTTGCGCGCCGTCCTTGTCGATCACCTGACGAAAATAGCCTTGCTGGTAGAGCAGCCCAACGCCGATCACCGGGATGCCCAAATCGCCGGCGGCCTTGAGTTGATCGCCGGCCACGTTGCCCAGTCCGCCTGAGTAGATGGGCAAGGCTTCGCTCAACATGTATTCCATGCTGAAATACGCAACGCAACTCAGCTGCGAGTTCTGATAGGTTTGCTGAAACCAGGCAGGCGCTGCCGCCGCAGCGCGCCTGACTTGCACCAGATCATCAACCTGCTGGCGGAAAGCGGGATCGGTTAACGCTGCCTGAAGCTTCTCCCGCGACACCGTCTGCAAGACGACCCAGGGATTCTGGGTCTGCTCCCACAGCACAGTATCCAGCTTTCGCCACACTTGGTCAGTGGCATGATCCCACGACGAACGCAGATCCAGGGCAAGCTCGGACAGGACATCGAACCCCTCGACGTCCGAGGAGACAATAACCTGCTTGGGGTGGCTGATTCGTGTTGGTTCGCTCATGACTTTTCCTTGGTAATTTCTCCGGACGCAATCCCAGGCTCCTGTGTGGGCGCCGCCAGCGCAGAACCGACAATGGTCTGTGCTTCCTCCAGGATGCGGCGCAGATGATCCGCGCCATCAAAGCTCTCCGCATAAATCTTATAGATGTCTTCGATACCGGACGGACGCGCCGCAAACCATCTACTCTTGGCAATCACCTTCAAACCGCCGAGGGATGCACCGTTACCAGGAGCCTGCGTCAGAATGGTGCCTGCCGTGTCGTCCGCTGACACCTGGAAACTTTTGGACGCTGATTGACAGCCACGGCCTACGGTGTTGCCAGCAGGCCACCCAACATGCCGCCGAGAACGCACCACCGGAAAAATGCGGTTCGCCAGAAAACGCCGAAAGACCGGTGCGATAGATAAAGGTGGAAGCCCGCACCTCGCGCAAGACAGAATCAGCTATAAACATGATCGCGGGTAAACGGGTACGGCAAACTGCCGTTGGCAAGAGGCTTGCCTGCCAGTATCTGAAACAGCGCCATCCAGCCGCGATCAAATGCGTGGGCAGAGCCTGCCATGTAGAT
>JBBQDK010000152.1:0-5677 GCA_038319625.1 Gammaproteobacteria bacterium | reverse complement strand
GTAAAAGCAGCGTGACAATCCCGGTGGTGCGAGCGCGATCAGCCGTTCCGCCAGCGTCACCGCCGGTTGATGCGTGAAGCCGGCTAGCAGCACATGTTCCAGTTCATCGAGTTGCGCGTGCAGTGCGGCATTGATGCGCGGATTGGCATGCCCGAACAGATTCACCCACCAGGAACTAATGGCATCGAGATAACGCTTGCCGTCGAAATCCTCCAGCCACACACCCTGACCGCGCCGGATCGGCACCAACGGCAACCATTCGTGATCCTTCATCTGAGTGCAGGGGTGCCAGACGACGGAGAGGTCGCGCTTGATGATATCGGTGTTGTTCATGGCATTATGATAGCGCGGGCAGTTCGCTGCCGTACCGCGTGACGTATTTTATTTTCGGTATCGATCGCGAGGGGAATATAACGGTGTGCCGAGGGATTAACGCGCCTTGCGGGCCCCGCGTTTGCGCGCCATAGTAACTTCGGCCTGACGCGCCAATACGGGTTTCAGATACTGCCCGGTGTACGAACCCACAGACTCGGCCAGTTCTTCCGGTGTGCCGATGGCGATGATGGTACCGCCCTTGTCGCCGCCTTCCGGGCCCAGATCGATCAGCCAGTCGGCGGTCTTGATGACGTCCAGATTGTGTTCGATCACTACGATGGTGTTGCCGTGGTCGCGCAGGCGTTGCAGTACACCGAGTAATTGTTCGATGTCGTGGAAGTGCAGACCGGTGGTAGGTTCGTCGAGAATGTAGAGTGTGTTGCCGGTGTCGCGCTTGGAGAGTTCGCGCGACAGCTTCACGCGCTGCGCTTCGCCGCCGGAGAGCGTGGTGGCGTTTTGGCCGAGCTTGATATAGGTAAGGCCGACGTCCACGAGTGTCTGCAATTTACGAGCGACCACCGGCACCGGGTTGAAGAACTCCAGTGCGTCCTCCACGGTCATCTCCAGCACTTCGTGGATATTCTTGCCTTTATAGCGTACTTCCAGCGTTTCGCGGTTGTAGCGCTTGCCTTTGCTGACATCGCTGGCGACGTAGTTATCCGGCAGGATGTGAATCTATACTTTGATGACGCCGTCGCCCTGGCTGGCCTCGCAACGACCGCCTTTGACGTTGAAGCTGAAGCGGCCCGGCTGGTAACCGCGGGCGCGCGCCTCCGGCGTGCCGGAGAACAATTCGCGGATCGGCGTGAACAGACCGGTATACGTGGCCGGATTGGAGCGCGGTGTACGGCCGATCGGGCTCTGGTCTATGTCGACCACCTTATCGAATTGATCGAGACCCTCGAGGCTCTTATAGGGTGCGGGTTCGTCGCTGGCGCCGTTGAGTTCGCGTGCCGTCTGACGAAACAGCGTGTCGTTGATAAGCGTGGACTTGCCGGAACCGGACACACCGGTAACGCAGGTCATCAGTCCCACCGGAATATCGACATCGACATTCTTGAGATTGTTGCCACTGGCGCCGCGCAGACGCAACGTACGCTTGCTGTCGAAGGGCGTGCGCCGTGCCGGTATCGCGATGTTGCGGCGGCCAGACAGAAACTGGCCGGTGAGTGAGTCGGCGTGTGCGAGGATATCCTGCGGTGTGCCTTGCGCCACCACGCAACCGCCGTGCACGCCAGCGCCCGGGCCCATGTCCACGACATGATCGGCGGACAGGATAGCCTCTTCGTCGTGTTCGACCACGATAACGCTGTTGCCGAGATCGCGCAAATAGGTGAGTGTGTTGAGCAAGCGCTGATTGTCGCGCTGATGCAGGCCGATCGAGGGTTCATCAAGGACGTACATCACACCGACCAGGCCGGCACCGATCTGGCTGGCGAGGCGAATGCGCTGTGCCTCACCGCCGGACAAGGTGTCGGCACTGCGCTCCAGCGTCAAATAGTCGAGACCGACGTTGACCAGGAAATCCAGGCGTTGACCGATTTCCTTGACGATCTTGGCGGCGATCTCGCCGCGCCGGCCTGGCAGTTGCATGGTGGCGAAGAACTGCTGTGCCTTGTCGACCGGCAACTGAGTGAGTTGCGGCAGGGTGTGGTCCGCGACATAGACGTGACGTGCGGCCAGAGTCAGGCGTGCGCCTTTGCACTCGGGGCAGGCGCGCGTACTGAGATATTTGGCGAGTTCCTCACGCACGACATTCGAGCCGGAGTCGTGGTAGCGGCGCTGCATGTTGGGAATGATGCCTTCGAAGGCGTGGCGTTTGGTGGTGAAGCCGCCGCGTTCCTTGAAGTAGCGGAACTCGATTTCCTCCGTGTCGCTGCCGTGCAGGATCACCTTGGCGATATTCTCCGGCAATTCCTCGAAAGGCGTGTCGATGTCGAAGCCGTAGTGATCGGCCAGCGAGCTGATGAGCTGGAAATAATAGGCGTTACGCCGGTCCCAGCCGCGTACCGCGCCACCGGCCAGCGACAAGTGCGGATGTGCGACCACTTTGGATGGATCGAAGAACTGCTGTACACCCAGGCCGTCGCAGGTTGGACAGGCGCCGACCGGATTGTTGAAGGAGAACAGCCGTGGCTCCAGTTCCGACAGCGAGTAGCCGCAATGCGGACAGGCGAACTTGGCGGAGAAGATCAGTTCGGTATGCTCGGGCTGGTCCATCCAGGCGATGCGCGCAATACCGCCGGACAGTTTCAGTACGGTCTCGAAGGATTCGGCGAGACGCGGCGCGAGATCGGCGCGTACCTTGAAGCGGTCCACCACGGCTTCGATGCTGTGCTTGCGGCGGAGGTCCAGCGCCGGCGCCTGATCGAGTTCATGGACCTTGCCGTCAATGCGCGCGCGCAGATAACCTTGGGCACGCAGTTCTTCCAGCACGCTGACATGCTCGCCCTTGCGTTCCGCCACCAGCGGGGCAAGCAGCATCAGCCGGTCCTCGTTCTCTGGCAGAGCCAGTACGGTGTCGACCATCTGGCTGACGGTCTGCGCCTCCAGGGTGATGCCGTGCTCTGGGCATCGCGGCGTGCCGGCGCGCGCGAACAGCAGGCGCAGGTAGTCGTAGATCTCGGTGATGGTACCGACGGTGGAGCGTGGGTTGTGTGAGGTGGATTTCTGTTCGATAGAGATGGCCGGCGACAACCCTTCGATGTGATCGACGTCGGGTTTTTCCATCACCGAAAGGAATTGACGCGCATAGGCCGACAACGACTCGACATAGCGGCGCTGGCCCTCGGCATAGATGGTATCGAACGCCAGCGAGGACTTGCCCGAGCCGGACAGGCCGGTGATCACGATCAGTTTGTCGCGCGGCAGGTCGAGGTCGATGTTCTGCAGGTTATGGGTGCGAGCCCCACGGATGCGGATGAAGTCCATGCCGGTTTATGCCTGAAAGTGGAACCTGCTACTATACGGTGTTGGTTCGGGTTGAGGCAAAGGGCGAACTTTACCGTGCCGGGGCGGTCTCCATTCGGGCGGTTAATGACAACTGACACGCCATCTCTTTGATTAGGGTACACGAGTGACGAAATCACCTAGCAGTAGCGCCATGAACTCCATCGAGCGGCGCGCCACCTTCACGTTGTCCGGATTATTCGCCTTGCGGATGTTGGGACTTTTCCTGATCCTGCCGGTGTTTTCACTGTATGCCCCCGATCTGACCGGCAGCACGCCGCTGCTGATCGGTTTGGCGCTTGGCGCCTACGGACTGACCCAGGCGATCCTGCAGATTCCCTTCGGCATCTGGTCGGACCGTTTCGGGCGCAGGCCCATCATCTTGTTCGGTCTGGGGATGTTCGCGATCGGCGGCATGGTGGCGGCGCTTTCGCATTCGATCTATGGCGTGATTCTCGGTCGCGCCCTGCAAGGCGCAGGCAGTATCGCCGCCGCGATCATGGCGCTGGCCGCCGACCTTACCCGGGAAGAACAGCGCACCAAGGCCATGGCGGTGATCGGCATGAGCATCGGGATGGCCTTCGCCGTAGCCCTGGTGGGCGGACCGATACTGGCGCACTGGATCGGGCTGTCCGGCATCTTCTGGTTCACGGCGGTGTGCGGCGTACTCGGCATTGTCGCCTTCGAAATCGGCATTCCAAAACATATCCACAGCCGCGTGCACCGCGACGCGGAAGCAGTGCCGGCGCAATTCAAGGACGTGCTGGCCGACGGTCAACTGCTGCGGCTTAATTTCGGCATCATGTTCCTGCAGATGGTGCTGACCGCCAGTTTCGTGGTGCTGCCGCTGGCGCTGCGCGACGTCGCCGGTCTGGATGCATCGAAGCATTGGCATGTCTATCTGCCGGTAATGGTGCTGTCCCTGGTGTTCATGACGCCGTTCGTGATCGTGGCGGAAAAATACCGGAAGCTGAGGCCGATTTTCCTGGCGGCGGTCGCCGCGCTGGGTGTCTCGGAACTGGGCATGGTGGAATTTCACAGCAGCCTCTGGGGCTTGGCCGCCATGCTGACGCTGTTTTTCACCGCAGTGAATCTGCTGGAGGCGACACTGCCCTCACTGGTGTCCAAGCTGGCGCCGCCGGACCGCAAGGGTACGGCCATGGGTTTCTATTCTACTTTCCAATTTTTCGGTGCATTTCTGGGCGGTACGCTCGGCGGCTGGCTGCATGGTCAGGTGGGCCTGTCCGGGGTGTTCGAGGCTTGTGCCGTGGTGACCTTGCTCTGGTTCGTGACTGCATTCACCATGAAAAATCCGCGTGCACTTACCAGTCATCTGCTCAATATCGGTGCTGTCGACGAAGTGCAGGCGCGCGATCTCTCCACGCGCCTGACCCTGGTACCGGGCGTCGCCGAGGCGGTGGTTGTCGCGGCGGAGGGCGTGGCCTACCTGAAGGTCGACAAGCAGGTGCTTGACTTCGATGCCTTACGTGAATTTTCTCCTGCGGAAGGGTAAACTGGCCGTTGAACACTGAAGACAACGGACTGCACAAACCAATGAGGAATTCACTATGTCACGCGGCGTCAATAAAGTAATTCTGGTCGGACACCTGGGCAAAGACCCGGAGGTCAAGTATCTGCCGAGCGGCTCGGCCGTGGCCAATGTCACGATCGCCACCAGCGAGAGTTGGAAAGACAAACAATCCGGCGACAAACAGGAGCGCACCGAGTGGCATAACGTGGTGTTTTTCGGCAAACTTGCCGAGATCGTCGGCGAATATCTGAAGAAAGGCGCCCAAACCTACGTCGAAGGCAGCCTTCGTACCCGTAAGTGGCAGGATAAAGAAGGCAAGGACCGTTACACGACCGAAATCGTCGCTTCCGAGATGCAAATGCTCGGCAGCAAGCAGGGGAGCGGCGGTGCCAGCTACACCAGTCGTGAAGATTCCTCACCCGCGCGCAGCAGTGCTGCACCGTCGGCACCCGCCGGTGACGCGCCGGATTTCGACGACGATATCCCCTTTTAGGGATTGCCCCATGAGTTATCTGAATTACCCGATAGCCGTCGGTTGTCGCTGGGTGTGGGTGTCATGAAGACTTGGCTGGTAAGCGGTGGCGCGGGGTTTATCGGCAGTAATTATGTCCTCGGGTTAGTCCGGACTGGAGGCATCCGAATTGTCAATCTCGATGCACTAACCTACGCCGGCAATCTCGATACCCTGAGATCGATCAAGTCGCACCCGGATCATGTCTTCGTGCACGGTGATATCGGCGATCAGGCATTGGTGAGTCGACTGCTCGCCGAACACTGTCCGCAGGCGATCATCAATTTTGCCGCCGAGAGTCATGTCGACCG
>JBBQDK010000151.1:0-5703 GCA_038319625.1 Gammaproteobacteria bacterium | reverse complement strand
CCCGAGACCACGGTGCTGGCACTGCGCCTGCAGGCCCGCGAGGCACTCGCCGAATACATCGTGCGCATTACCGCGCTGTCGCATCAACTGACCTATTCCAGCCTGCTGTGCCAGCCATCGCCGGAACTGCTCGCCAGCCTGGAAGCCGAAAACGACCTGATCAACGAGCAATTGTTCAGCGAAAGTCCGAATCGCTTCAGCCACGAGCCTTACCGGCGCAAGCTGTATGTAATGCGCCTGCGCCTGGAAAGCAGCCTGCGCGGCATGCGCAAGCGGCTCGCCGGCCAGGAACCCACCGGCACCGATCACGGCTATCACTCGGAGCGTGAATTTCTCAATGATCTGTACCTGATCCGCGACTCGCTGATCAGCCACGGCGACATCAACATCGCCAATGCCGAATTGCAGGACCTGATCCGTCTGGTGGAAACCTTCGGCTTCGCGCTGGCACAACTCGACCTGCGCCAGGAGTCATCGCGCCACACCGCCGCCGTGACCGAACTGTTCAGGCGCCTGCCGGGCCAGATCGATTACGCCTCTCTTTCAGAAGCGGAGCGTCTGCACACACTGGCCGCCGCCATCGCCGAGCCGGGACTGCCCGACATCGACCACTCCGATCTGTCGCCACAGACGCACGAGACACTGGAAGTCTTCAACATGATGGTTGAGATGCGCGAAGAGATCAGTCCGAACGCCTTCGGCACCTACGTCATCTCCATGACCCATGCGGCGAGCCATGTCATGGAAGTCATGCTGCTGGCACGCCTGACCGGACTGGCCGGCCGCAGCGTGTTGGGCTGGTTCTGCTCGATACGCATCTCACCGCTGTTCGAGACCATCGAGGATCTGGCGCATGTCGAACAGGTACTGAGCGCGCTGCTCGACGATCCGACCTACAGCGCACTGCTCAAGGCCTCGGGCAATATGCAGGAAGTGATGCTGGGATATTCCGATTCCTGCAAGGACGGCGGCATCCTCGCCTCCGGCTGGAATCTTTATGAAGCACAGAAAAAAATCATCCGCCTGACCGATGCGCACGGCGTTGGTTGCCGCTTGTTCCACGGCCGCGGCGGCACCATCGGCCGTGGTGGCGGCCCTACCTATGAATCGATCCTGGCGCAGCCGCCGGGCACGGTGCACGGCGAGATCAAATTCACCGAACAGGGCGAAGTGCTGTCCTATAAATACAGCAACAGCGAGACCGCGCATTACGAGCTCGCCATGGGCATCACCGGCCTGATGAAGGCCAGCCGCGGCGTGGTGCACGACACCGCCGACGACTGCAACGATTACCTCGGCATCATGGACGAGCTGACCCGCACCGGTGAACTGGCCTACCGCGACCTCACGGAACGCGCGGACGGGTTTCTCGATTATTTCTACGAAGCGACGCTGGTCAGCGAGATCGGCCTGCTCAACATCGGTTCGCGTCCCTCGCACCGTGCCACACAGGATCGTTCAAAATATTCGGTTCGCGCCATACCCTGGGTGTTCGGTTGGGCACAATCCCGTCATACTTTGCCGGCCTGGTACGGCATCGGCAGCGCGCTGGAAGCCTGGCGCGGCAATGACCTGACACGACTGGTCAAACTGCAGCACATGTACGCGCAATGGCCGTTCTTCCGCTCGCTGCTCAGCAATACCCAGATGTCACTGTTCAAGGGCGACATGGGCATCGCGCGCGAATACGCGAATCTGTGCAAGGACCCGAAGACCGGCGAGCGCATCTACAATCTCATCAGCAGCGAATACCAGCGCACCATCACGCAGGTATTGAACGTCACCAATGCCAAGACACTGATCGAGGAAAATCCGCAGCTCGCCCTGTCATTGTCACGACGCAATCCCTACATGGACCCGCTCAACCACATCCAGATCGCCTTGCTGCAACGCTACCGCGATCCAAAGCTCAGCGAGGCGCAGCAGCAAATCTGGCTGGACCCGCTGCTGCGCAGCATCAACGCCATCTCGGCGGGGATGCGCAACACCGGTTAAGGCGGTGCGTGATGATGCGGCGGCTCGCCGCCCGCCGCAGCCACTGCCTTGTTCAACTCCTCCATCACGTCGAGATCGATCTGCGCATACGACATGATCCGACCGCCGTGTTTGGCCGCGAAACTCTCCGCGTCCGCACGTTCGTGAAACGATGCCAGGGTCGGGCCCATGGCGCCCGGCAGCGGCTGGTCAACCACATACCAGGCACTGCGGCCGTCGACAAAGTGCCGGTCGCCGGGATGCTGCCAATCGGTCGCTGCCATATCCTGCACGAATACCTGTTCGACAATGGCGGCCGATTCAGGTTGCAGGAGGAAAGCGAACAGATCGCGCGTCGAGCAGAATTTCAGAGGGTGCGCTTCACCGCGAATGAATACCTCGGCCTTTGGACCGGGAAAATGGCTGATCTCCATGCCGCAGACATAACATTCATCGCCCGGCGCAATCGGCTCCAGGACATGGGCGGTCGATGTTTGCTGACTGCGTCCGCAGGCGCCGAGTAGCAGTATGATGACAAGCCACAGCCACCACCCGCGGCTGAGGCCGGACAGGGACATCGTATTGCCACGCACGCCTGACCGCCGCATCAGGCGCGCCGCCGATTGAAGACCCACAAGGCCAGCGTCAATGGCACGGTCACCCACAGCATCAATACGCCCAACAGCACGGCCGGGTCAAAAAATTTCGCGGAGGCGACCCCGACCAGGCCGGCATAGGCCTGCGCAGCCTCGAAACCGGCGAGATTGGCGAGACGGAACACATCGGTTGGATTGAACAGCAGCAGATACGGAAAGAATTCCGAACCGACGCCGCCACCGGTCGCCACCAGCGCCCCGAGCAGTCCGAGGTCGAACACCAGCACGAACAGAAACCAAACCACCAGCGCCAGACCGGCGGCGCGGGATTTTTCACCGACGCTCGCGCTGATCAGCAGGGCAAAGGCCACGAACACCCAACCCAGCAGGGTTGCCGATACAATGAATAAACCGAAGGCCTTCCATAGCTGCAGATCGGTCCCCGCACCGGTAAGCAGCCCGATCAGAAGTCCGGCTGCGCCGAAGCCGAGCGCGGTGGACAGTGCCAGGATCGCCGCGTGACCGAGGAATTTGCCGGCCATCAGTTGCATGCGACCGAGCGGATAGGTGAGCAGCAACAGCAAGGTGCCACGTTCCTCTTCGCCGACGATACTGTCGTAGGCCAGCAGCAGGGCGATCAGTGGAATCAGAAAAATCGCCAGACTCGCCAGACTGACGATGGTGGTCGCCAGGGACGTGAAACCGACCTGCCCGGATGCTGCCGCGCCGAAGTAGGCGAGTCCGAGCGCGAACAGTGCGAAGATCACGGTGATGGCGAAGGCCCAGCGGTTGCGCAGGCCGTCGCGAAATTCCTTATGAGCAACGATCAGTACGGCGTTCACGCAGTCCGCTCCGGGCCGGCATTGCTGAAATGCGCGTATAGCGTTTCAAGCGACGGTGGCGACAACTCAATATCCTGCACGCCCGGATCGCTGAGTATCATACGTATGACGTCCAGCTTCGCCGCTATCGTGCTCGACAATTCCAGACTGGTGCCATTGACCTTGTAGTCGCTGATATCCGGACGTTGCAGGCGCGGTTCCCAGGTGCCCTCCGCCCAATGGCCGTGGGCGCGGATGGTGCAAGGCAAGCCGCGCTGCCGGCGCAATTCATCGAGCGTGCCCGCCGCCAACAGGCGTCCCTTGCCCATGATCGCGGCGCGATGAATATGCGCTTCGATGCCAGGCAGCACATGCGATGACAGAATCACGGTCGCGCCTTGTTTGCCGAGTTCATCGAGCATCCCGTAGAAATCGCGCGTGGCCATGGGATCGAGGCCGACCGTTGGCTCATCGAGAAGCAACAGGCGGGGCTGGCCGAGCAGCGCCTGCGCCAGTCCGAGCCGCTGACGCATGCCCTTGGAGTAGGTCTTCACGCGCCGGTCGGCGGCGGCGCTGAGCCCGACGCGCTCCAGCAGGTCACCGAGCTGCTTGCCGCGCACGCCTTTGAGTCGCGCGAAATAGACCAGCACCTCACGACCGCTGAGTTGTTCGTAGAAACTGACGCTTTCCGGCAGGTAGCCCAGTTTGAGACGCAAGTCCTGCGTGTGTCCGCCGTACGGCGCGCGCCCGAACACGCGCACGCTGCCCGCGCTCGGCGGGCTGAGACCGAGAATCAGCTTCATGGTGCTGGTCTTGCCGGCACCGTTGTGACCGAGCAGGCCGAGGATCTCGCCCGCCTGCACATCGAGCGTTACACCGTCCACCGCGTGCACCGCGCCATAGCGTTTGGCAACACCCAGCAATTCGACGACGGCCTCGCTCATGCGTGATCCCCCGCCGTATGTGGCGCTTTCATCAGGGGGTAGCTGTCCTTGACACCCTGCGGTCGCAGCACCGGGAATTGCACCTGCACCCAGCGCAAGGTCTCCACCGCCGGGCTGTTCATGAGCATGCGTGCCAACGGGTATTTCCACAGCAACTTATCGACCGAATCATTGGGTTCGTAACTGCGGTCGCCAATACCGTTGGCATCCAGGTCCCAGCCGACATAATCGCTCCAGAAATTGCCGCGCTTGTCCTTGGACCATTCCTGTGGGCGGTTGGCCACGTATTTGACCTGGGTTTTATTATTGATGAAGCTATTGCCATACAAGGCATTGTCCTCGGAGCCGGCGGTCAGATGAATACCGATCTCGGAGCCCGCGAAGACATTGCCGAAAATTTTATTGAACAACGAGTTGTAAATGAAAATGGCCTTGCCTTCGGCGCCGATGATGTCATGAGTAACCTTGCCACCGAAGTCGCCACCACGCTGCACATTCAGCACAATATTGTCCGCAATTGTCGAGTTGGTGATGTAGTTCATCAGTATGCCGTAGTTCTCGTCATGCTCCGAGCGGTTGCCGGTAACAGTCAGGTATTTTGACTGCATCAGTGCGTAACCGGTGCGGGTATCGTGCGTTCGATTGCCGATAACCTTGTTGTGATAGGCGTACATGTAATGAATGCCGTAGCGCAGATCGTGCATGTTATTGTCACGCAGCGTATTGTAATTGCTGGTGTCGATGTAGATACCGTCGCGCGTCTCCCAGATTTCATTGCCGACGACATCCGCACCGGTGACATTGAACAGGTGAATACCATTGCCGCGATCCTGGGAACGCACCTCGACACGACCCTGGAGCCGGTTTCTGTAGATCCGCACATCCGGCGTTCCGTCAACCCAGATTCCAAACGCATTGCGCGTCAACTCATTGTCCTCGACCCGCAGCCGTGCCGCGCTTTTCTCCGCGAAAATGCCTGCATTCATGTCGGTGAGGTTGTTGCCGGAATTGCGGATAATCAGCCTTCTTACCATTACATCCGGTGCACGCACCCGCAGCACATCACCCTTGCCATCGCCATCTATTACGGCACCTGGCTCGCCTTGCAAGGTCAACGGTTTTTCAATCAGAAAATTGCCATGGTAAATGCCACTCGCCAAGATTACGCGGTCTCCAGGCCGGGCCTGCGCGATAACCGATTGCAAGGCAGTGCCATCAGGCTTGATATGTAAATCACTCGCGGCCGCAAGCGCCGGTAACAACGCGGCAAGCAACACTGAGATCAGACCGGAATGGCACATAGCTAGCTGGATTCTCCGCAGCTGCAGGATGATGGAGGCACGTTGTCTGCGCCGTAACCCATCAGCC
>JBBQDK010000150.1:0-5704 GCA_038319625.1 Gammaproteobacteria bacterium | reverse complement strand
ATTTTTAAACAGCACTTCGGTCTCTAGGGCCGAAGAAAGGGCCGAGGAGTATAGCCCTGCGGCTCTCCCCGTCAACATGACAAACATACGCTGATGCGCCTCCGCGGGGCCCGCGGCGCGCTATCTGCTGAGGGCGCGCATTATAGGGCCGGTGCAGCCCCTGTCAACGCTTTGCAACAACTTAGCCTTTTTTGGGCTTATCCATTTGTTGTTATTGACTTTTCTTTATAGACACGCGGGCGAAACGCCGCGGCCCAAGCTGCAAGGTATAGGCCGCCCCCGCAGCAAGCCGCAGCTGGGGGTCGGTGGCCTTCTCGCCATCGATGCGCACCGCGCCCTCGGCCACCTTACGGCGGGCTTCGCTGCGACTTGCCGCCAGCTGTACCCCGCTACTGGTGAGGGCGGCTACAAGGGCCATGCCCAATTCTCCCGCAGTGCAATAAATCGCCACTTCCGGCAGGTCCGTAGGCAGGGTTTTTTCGGCAAAACGGCTGGTGAAATTCTGCTGCGCACGTTCGGCGGCGGCGGGGGCGTGAAAGCGCGCCACCAGTTCGCGCGCTAATTCGAATTTTACATCGCGCGGATTGCGGCCGGCGGCAATCGCAGCGCGCAGCGCGGTAATCTCGCTCAACGCGCGAAAGGACAACAATTCGAAGTAGCGCCACATGAGTTGATCCGAAATGCTCATCAATTTGCCGAACATGTCGTCAGGCGCATCGGTAATGGCGATGAAAGTGCCCAGTGACTTCGACATCTTGTTGATGCCATCCAATCCCTCGAGCAGCGGCATGGTCAGCACCACCTGTGGCTCTTGGCCATACTGTTTCTGTAGTTCGCGCCCCATCAGCAGATTGAAACGCTGATCGGTGCCGCCAAGTTCGATATCGGCACGCATGGCCACCGAGTCATAGCCCTGTATCAAGGGATAGAGGAACTCGTGGATCGCGATCGGCTGACCTTCTTTATAACGCTTGTCGAAATCATCCCGCTCCAGCATCCGCGCCACGGTATGTCTGGCCGCCAATTGCACGAGGTCGGCGGCGCTCATCGTCCCCATCCAGCTGGAATTGAACAGCACCTCGGTCTTTTCCGGATCCAGAATCTTGAAGATCTGCTCTTCATAACTCTTGGCATTGTCGCGGACCTGGTCGCGACTCAAGGGCTTGCGGGTGACGTTTTTCCCGGTAGGATCGCCGATCATGCCGGTAAAATCGCCGATCAAGAACAAAACATGGTGTCCCAAGTCTTGGAACTGGCGAAGTTTGTTGATCAGGACCGTATGTCCGAGATGCAGATCCGGCGCCGTGGGGTCGAATCCGGCCTTCACGCGCAGCGGTGTGCCGCGCGCCAGTTTCTGCACCAATTCATGCTCCAACAACAGATCCTGAGCACCGCGCTTGATCAGCGCCAGTGCTTCTCCAGCCGACGCCATAGCGCCCTCCACAGCAAGTTCATCAATGTGACAAGGTTAACATACAGCAGCTGCGGCCAGCAGTTATGCTAAAGGCACGTTCATTGCAACAAGCACATTGATGACAAATTCCAGATCACAGTGCCGTCAAGTCTATAGGGGAAAAATTCTTGACCCCTCCAGCCTCACGGGCTAAGGTACGGCGGCGCGATTTCATTGAGGGAATATTGTGGGTAACTACTTGCTAAACAATCACAAAGCCACAATGGATGGCCCGGGAAGTACGCCCTCCAAGCACCCCTCCCGTAGACTTTGGCTACTCGCACTGGGCAGCTCGCTGATCATCACCTCCCTACTGCTGGGGGGAATGTCGCATCAGGCCAACGCAACGCGCACCGCAGCAGTCTCCAGCAAGCTGCCACAGGATCTGACAGCGAATAATGCCATCACGCTGCCCCTGGCCTTGCCACAGACAAGCCCCGACAACAGTGCCGAAAGTGTCACCACGGGCAACGACGCGCCGGACGCTGAGTGGTTCACTGTCAGCGTCAAATCCGGCGATACGCTGGGCGGAATTTTCAGCCGCATCGGCGTCGACGCCAACCAGCTACAGCAAATAGTCGACCTGAATTCGGACACTGCCAACCTCAAGCACCTGCATCCCGGCGAGTCCTTCAAGTTCAAGGTCGACGCCAAGGGTCAGCTCCAGGAATTGACCTACGACACCGATGCCGTGCACATTCTGAAGATAGTGAGCAAGCAAGACGGCTTTCATTCCACTATGGTCGAACGCCCCATTGACCATCGCCTGGCACGTGCCAGTGCGGTGATCCACTCCTCCCTGTTTGAGGCGGCCCAAACCGCCGGCGTGGCGGACAACATCACACTCAAACTGATCAAGATCTTCGGCTGGGATGTCGATTTCGCACTCGGTATCCGTGACGGCGACAGTTTCGCCGTGGTCTTCGAGGAAGATTACGTCGACGGCAAGAAGGTCCGTGACGGCGATATCTTCGCCGCCGAATTCAAGAACCGCGGCAAGACATACCGCGCCTTGCGCTACAAAGACTCCAACGGTCAAGTCGCCTACTATGCACCCGACGGCAGTAATCTGCGCAAGGCGCTGCTCCGCACACCGGTTGAATACACTCGCATCAGCTCGGGTTTCAGTCTGGCCCGCATGCATCCGATATTGAACCGCATCCGCGCGCACAAGGGTGTGGACTACGCCGCACCGATCGGCACGCCGGTAAAGGCCACCAGCGATGCCGTGGTCACCTTCGTCGGCACCAAGCACGGCTACGGTAACGTCGTCGAATTGCAGCACAACAAACACATCAGCACGCTCTACGGTCACCTGTCGCGCTTTGCAAAAGGTCTGCATCGCGGCATGCGCGTCAATCAGGGGCAGGTCATCGCCTTTGTCGGCATGACCGGTCTGGCTACCGGACCTCACCTGCATTATGAAGTGCATATCGACGGGCAATACCGCAATCCACTTACCATCAAGAGCATCATCGCAGAACCTATTCTCGCCAAGTACCGGCCGGATTTCCTTGCCAAGACCCAGCCGATGTTGTCACAGCTCAACCTGCTGGAGCATGTGATGGTGGCGTACCGGCAGCCCTGATCGCGCTCTATCCCACTGTTCGTCACAGGCCAGTGGCTCTCCACCAACAGCAGTCGGCAGCGCACCTACCACCACCGCCTGCCACTTGCTACCATTGGCTGACTTCAAGCTTGGTACTCAACCCACTCTATGCCTGAACTTTTCATTGGCCTGATGTCGGGCACCAGCCTGGATGCCATCGATGCGGTCCTGGTCGATCTGGCGTCACCCACGCCGCATCAGATCGCCACACACAGCCACCCGCTCCCCGCCGCATTGCGCACGCAATTGCTGGCGCTCTGTCATGGCGGTAGCGCGGATGAATTGCGGCAAATGGCCGAACTCGACGTGCGTCTTGGCCATTTGTTTGCTGAAGCCGCGCTCACATTGCTGCAACATGCGGCAACGTCGGCCTCGTCAGTGTGTGCGATTGGCAGCCATGGCCAGACAGTGCGTCACGTGCCCGATGGCGCCACACCTTTCACGGTGCAGATCGGTGACCCGAATGTCATCGTCGAATGTACCGGCATCACCACCGTCGCGGATTTCCGAAGGCGCGACCTGGCGGCAGGCGGTCAGGGCGCGCCGCTGGTACCGGCCTTTCACGCCGCGGTGTTGCGCAACCCCGATGAAGACCGCGTGGTACTGAACATTGGCGGCATGGCAAACATCACGGTACTGCCACGCGACCCACAGCAGGTCGTGACCGGTTTCGACACCGGCCCGGGTAATGTGCTGATGGATGCCTGGATCGCGCGGCATAAGGACGTACCGCTGGATAACGGGGGCCGCTGGGCCGCCAGTGCGCCACATCATGAGCCTCTGCTGGTGGCATTGCTGAGCGATGCCTATTTTCAGCGCCCACCTCCCAAGAGCACAGGGCGCGAGCACTTCAACATGGCATGGCTGGAAACAATACTGGCACAACTCGATACCGAACCGACCCCTGCTGAGGTACAAGCCAGTCTGGTTGCTCTGACAGCCCGATCCTGCGCGTCCGCAATCCGGCATTTCGCGCCCACTACGCAGCGGGCCCTGGTCTGCGGAGGCGGCGCACACAACGACACACTCATGCGACAGCTGACAGATGCCCTGCCGGGGCTGAGCGTGGCATCGACACTGAGTCTGGGCCTGAACCCGGATTGGGTGGAAGCGCTGGCCTTCGCCTGGCTGGCCAAACTGACGCTGGCAGGCAAGCCGGGCAATCTGCCGGGCGTGACCGGTGCACGAGCGCCGGTGGTGCTGGGCGGGATTTACACAGCGGGCGTCAAGTAACAGAACGCTCACTGTACTCAGTAGTTTCGCGAGACCCTGCTACCGCATCTCAAAGACCGCTATCGCTGTCCTATCGGGACATACTGGCGAATGTCTTCGCCGATGTAGACCTGGGTGGGACGGAAAATGCGATTGTCCGCCAATTGCTCGCGCCAATGCGCCAGCCAGCCAGCGGAACGCGCCACCGCAAAAACCGAAGTGAATTGATCGGGCGGGATGCCCATCTCGGAATAGAGAATGCCGGAGTAGAAATCCACATTGGCATACACACCTTTGGGCGCGAGCTGCGCCTCGCAGGCCGCTTCAAGAGCCAGGGCCGTCTCGAATATCGGGCTGATTCTACCGCCACGATGCTTCACGAGCTTTTCCATCAGTTTCTGCAGAATGATGGCGCGCGGATCTTTGACCTTGTACTCACGATGCCCCATGCCCCAGATTTTTTCCTTCGCCGCCAGCTTCTTATCCACCCAATGCTTGACCTTGTCGGGTGACCCGATCTCCCGGAGCATTTCCACCACGCGCTGGTTGGCACCGCCGTGCAAAGGGCCGGCCAGCGTGCCGATCGCCGCGGCGACCACGAGATAGGGACTGGCCAGTGTCGACGCCGCGACCAGGGCGGCAAACGTCGAGGCATTGATGGTGTGTTCGGCGTGCAGCACCAGGCAGGTGTCCATAATGCTGGCCAGAAATGGGTCGGGCTCCTTGCCGTGCAGCATATACAGAAAATTCTCGGCGTAGGACAGGTCATCGCGCGGCACGATCGGATCGTAGCCATTGCGGATGTGCTCCCACATCGTTACCAGCGTGGGCATACGGGCGATGATTTTGACCGACATGTTGTGCACGTAATTAAGGTCGGCACAAAAACCTTCACCGGTCAAACAATCGTCCCCGGGATAGAACATGCCGAGACTGGCCACCGCAGTCTGCAACAGGTCCATGGGATGACCGGAAACCGGCAGGTACTTCATCATCTCGCGGATGTTGTATTTGACCGGGCGATTCTTGCGCAACTGCACGTCGAAGGAATCCAGTTCGGTACTGGTCGGCAATGCACCGTCGAGCAGCAGCAACGCCACTTCTTCGAAGTTACTCTGTTCGGCCAGCTCCTGGATCCGGTAGCCGCGATAGGTGAGGATGCCGGTCTGGCCGTCCAGATTGGAAATATTGGATTTTGCGGCCGGCACGCCCTGCAGACCGGGCAGGTATTCGTTCATAGCCAGTTCCTGCTACGTCGTGAGTTAATGCGTGAGGATACCACAGGGCTTGCAAGCAACGGTCTTCCAACAAGCTCAAACAGGCGGGGGGGGGCGGGGGGGCCCCCCCCCAGGCGAGCCCCGAATTACCCCCTGAGTACGTGTAAAAACAAACCCCACCCCAGGTAATTTGCGGCATACGGTTTACAAAAA
>JBBQDK010000149.1:0-5870 GCA_038319625.1 Gammaproteobacteria bacterium | reverse complement strand
ACCCCCCGTCGTGGGGATGTCGCCGAGTGTCGCCACCGACGCACCGGCGTTGTTCAGCTTGGCGTTGGGCAGGATGACGTGACCCACCAACGAGATCCGAGTGCCTGATAATTCGGTCATGGATGCGGGGTTGAAGTACTGTGCGCTGGCGTCGTCCGTGGCTGCCGCACCGGCGGCGAAGGCGTTGCCGAGACCGCTGGCGCTTTGCTCTATCAGCGCGAAGCCCGAAGCAGTGGCGGCGCCGGAGCAGGCAACTAAACAAACGGCCATCGTTATCAGCGCATGTCTGCAGTGAAACACGTTGCGGATCATTGCGTCGCCTTCCCTGTTGACGGTGAGACTGGATACCTAGAAAAGGATAGTACGTTTATGGACGTCTTGTGTAACAGAAGTAGCGGTAACTCTCCTTGAGGGCGCCCCGGCACCGGCATGTCTCCGGTATATGGCATCCGCCGCGCGCAAGGCACAAAAAAGCCGGGCAATGCCCGGCTTTTTTGCAAAAAAAGTGTCAGCAATCAGCTAGCAGCAGGTTCGTTGACCACTTCGGGACGGTCGACCAGTTCAACATAGGCCATCGGCGCGTTGTCGCCGGCGCGGTTGCCGCACTTGAGGATGCGCAGGTAACCACCGGGGCGAGCCTTGTAGCGCGGGCCAAGCTCATTGAACAGCTTGGTAACCACTTCACGGTCGCGCAGGCGATCGAAGGCAAGACGGCGCTTGGCCACGTTGTCGATCTTGGCGAGCGTAATCAACGGCTCGGCAACGACACGCAGTTCCTTGGCCTTGGCAACGGTGGTCTTGATCATTTCATGACGCAGCAATGCCGTGGCGAGGCTACGCAGAGTGGCCTTGCGGTGACTGCTGTCGCGGCTCAGTTGCCGCCCGGAGTTACGATGACGCATAGTTGATACTCGTTATATGTTCAGTTGCGATGGCCGGTATGCCGGTGTGCGGACCTGCTATGCATGACCCGCACCCTGCGTACCGTACCGTAATCGATCAGGCCGTCTGCTTATCCTTGTCGATATCCTTCAGGCCCGGTGGCGGCCAGTTTTCCAGCTTCATGCCCATGGACAGGCCGTGCATGGCCAGTACGTCCTTGATCTCAGTGAGTGATTTCTTGCCGAGATTCGGAGTCTTAAGCAACTCCACTTCAGTGCGCTGAATCAGATCACCGATGAAATAAATGCTTTCCGCCTTCAGGCAATTGGCCGAGCGCACGGTTAGTTCCAGGTCGTCCACCGGACGCAGCAGGATCGGGTCGATCTCGACCTGCTTGGTCTTGGGCTGCGCGAACTCCTTGCCTTGCAGATCGACGAAGATCGACAACTGCTCCTGCAGGATATTGGCGGCGCGACGGATCGCTTCTTCAGGATCGATAGTGCCGTTGGTCTCGATGTCGATGACTAGCTTATCGAGATTGGTGCGCTGTTCGACGCGCGCGCTCTCGACAGTGTAGGTGACACGGCGCACCGGGCTGAACGAGGCGTCCAGTACCAAGTGACCGATGGGCCGTTCCTCACCTTCCGGCAGGATCCGCTGCGTGGCCGGAACGTAGCCACGGCCCTTTTCGATCTTCAAGGTCACGTTTAGTTCGCCGGCCTTGGTCAGGTTGGCGATGACGAGGTCAGGGTTAATGATTTCCACATCGTGATCGAGCATGATGTCGCCGGCCGTGACCGGTCCCGGGCCCTTCTTTTTCAAGGTCAGAGTGACTTCATTGCGGCCGTGCATACGGATTGCGAGGCCTTTCAGGTTGAGCAAGATGTCGATGACATCTTCCTGCACGCCTTCCACGGTGGTGTACTCGTGCAGCACGCCTTGGATCTGCGCCTGGACCACGGCGGCGCCCGGCATGGACGACAGCAGAATGCGACGCAGCGCATTGCCCAAGGTGTGACCGAAGCCGCGTTCCAGGGGCTCCAAGGTGACCTTCGCACGGTTCAGGCTCAACACCTGGACATCGACCTTGCTCGGTTTCAGAAATTCACTGACATGATCCTGCATGGCGGATCCTCTTTAATTACGCTTGCTTACTTGGAATACAGCTCGACCACGAGATGCTCGTTGATCTCCGGGGACAACTCACTGCGTTCCGGACGAGACTTGAACACGCCGGTCATCTTGGACGAATCCACCTGGATCCAATCGACGAAGCCGCGTTGTTGCGCGAGCTCCAGTGCCGACTGGATACGCAATTGCTTGCGCGACTTTTCGTCAACCGAGATCACATCTTCAGGCTGTACCTGGTACGCGGGAATATTGACGCGCTTGCCGTTCACGGTGATTGCCTTGTGGCGTACCAACTGGCGCGATTCGCTGCGCGAGGCGGCGAAGCCCATGCGGTACACGACGTTGTCGAGGCGTCCTTCCAGGAACTGCAGCAGCCGTTCACCGGTTGCGCCCTTGCCGCTGGCGGCTTGCGCGTAATAGCTGCGGAACTGGCTTTCCAGCACGCCGTAGGTACGGCGCAGCTTCTGCTTCTCGCGCAACTGTGTAGCGTAATCGGACAGGCGTGTCCGACGCTGGCCATGCTGGCCTGGCGGGAACGGACGGGTCTCGATCGGACACTTGCTGGTGTAGCATTTCTCGCCCTTCAGGAATAGCTTGATTCCTTCACGACGACATTGACGACACTTCGAACCTATATATCTAGCCACAACAAGCCTCCCGGCTTAGACGCGACGCCGCTTGGGCGGGCGGCATCCGTTATGCGGAATGGGGGTAACATCGGTGATGTTGGTGATTTTGAAGCCGGCCGAGTTCAGGGCACGCACCGCGGATTCGCGACCGGGTCCAGGACCGTTGACCAGTACTTCGATATTCTTCATGCCGAACTCGCGCACCACAGCACCGGCCTTTTCCGCCGCGACCTGGGCCGCGAACGGCGTGCTCTTGCGCGAGCCGCGGAATCCGGACGCACCGGCGGTCGCCCAGGACAGTGTGTTGCCCTGACGATCGGTAATCGTGATGATGGTGTTGTTGAACGAGGCGTGAATGTGCGCCACGCCGTCAACAACATTCTTCTTGACCTTCTTACGGGTCCGGGTGCTCGCTGGTTTGGCCATACCTTACTCTATATCCTGATGAGACTGCTGATGCGAAAGTGTCGCCGTGGCGACTCGTTACTTCCTGACCTGCTTGCGCGGGCCCTTGCGGGTGCGGGCATTGGTACGGGTGCGCTGACCGCGCAGCGGCAGGCCGCGACGGTGGCGCATACCGCGATAAGTACCGAGATCCATGAGACGCTTGATGTTCATGGACACTTCGCGGCGCAGATCGCCTTCGACTGTGAATTTCGCGACCTGGACGCGTAGCGCTTCGACTTCGGCCTCGGTGAGATCTTTCACCTTGACGTCCGGCTTGACCTTGGCGGCTTCGCAAAGCTGCTTGGCGCGCGTGCGGCCGATGCCGAAGATCGACGTCAAGGCGATCACCGCATGTTTCTGAACCGGGATGTTTATACCTGCAATACGGGCCATGTACCCTGACTCCAACCAGCGCCCCCGGGTCTAGTCCGGGGAAAGCGCGGAAATTTATCTCACGTTAGCCAAAAAATCAAATCACACAGACTGCCATCAACCCTGACGCTGCTTATGCCGGGCTTCAGAGCAGATGATGCGCACTACACCCTTGCGACGCACCACCTTGCAGTTGCGGCAGATTTTCTTCACTGATGCTCGCACTTTCATTTCTATCACTCCGCACAGGGTACTTACTGCCCTGACAAATAATACCAATAAATACAAAAACTTCAGAGTTCCGCTCAGACACCGGCGATTAACGCAGCAACGGGGAACGCCCTTTCAGATTGGACTTCTTCAACAGGCTGTCGTACTGGTGGGACATCATGTGTGCCTGCACCTGCGCCATGAAATCCATGACCACCACCACGATAATCAGCAGGGAGGTGCCGCCGAAATAAAACGGTACATTCCAGTAAACAATCAAAAATTCCGGCAGCAGGCACACCATTGTCACGTAAATTGCACCGGCCATCGTCAGACGGGTCAGCACTCTGTCAATATATGACGCGGTCTGACCGCCGGGCCGGATACCCGGGATGATCGCGCCAGACTTCTTCAGGTTATCCGCGGTTTCCTTTGAGTTGAACACCAGGGCCGTGTAGAAGAAGCAGAAAAACACAATCGCCAACGCATATAGTAACACGTACAAGGGCTGACCCGGCGACAACTTGGAGGCGAAATCCTTCAGCCATGTCATGCCTTCAGTACTGCCAAACCAGTTGCCGAGCGTCGCCGGGAACAAAATGATGCTCGAGGCGAAGATCGGCGGGATCACGCCCGACATGTTCAATTTCAGTGGCAGATGGCTGGTCTGCGC
The DNA here is from genome assembly GCA_038319625.1 of Gammaproteobacteria bacterium. Lineage (GTDB taxonomy): Bacteria > Pseudomonadota > Gammaproteobacteria > JBBQDK01 > JBBQDK01 > JBBQDK01. Next base: position 1,526 of record JBBQDK010000149.1, on the reverse strand, counting down.
CGCGTACATCTTGCGGCCCTGCTGACGCTTGGCGTAATTGACCGTGATGCGGCGCTGCCCGCGTTCCACGAACACCACAAAAGCCGTCACACCGATCGCGATCGCGAACAGCGCGATGACGGTCAGGGCATGCATTTCACCGGTCCGCACCAGTTCCAGCGTGGTACCGACCGCTGACGGCAGACCGGCGACGATGCCGGCGAAGATGATCATCGAGATGCCGTTGCCCAGGCCGCGCTCGGTCACTTGCTCGCCCAGCCACATGAGGAACATGGTTCCGGTCACCAGCGTTACCGCCGCCGTGAAAATAAATCCGATGCCCGGATTGATAACGACACTCGACCCGGCAACCGTCTGACTCTGTAAGGCCGATGCCACACCGATGGACTGGAACATCGCCAGAAATACCGTGCCGTAGCGCGTGTATTGGGTAATCTTGCGGCGGCCCGATTCGCCTTCCTTCTTCAACTGCTCGAGCGTCGGTACGACGGTCGTCAGCAGCTGGATGATGATCGATGCCGAGATGTACGGCATGATACCTAGCGCGAACAGGCTCAATCGTTTCAGCGCGCCACCCGAGAACATGTTGAACATGTCCAGAATAGTGCCTTTCTGCTGCTCGAACATCGCGGCCAGGGCATGCGGGTCGATGCCCGGCACCGGCACGAAGGATCCGATGCGAAACACGATCAGCGCGCCGAGCAGAAACAACAGGCGCGAACGCAGCTCTGTCAGTTTGCCGATGCCGCCCAGCGTTCCGAGCGTATTTGCAGCAGGGCCCGCCACTTATTCCTCGATCTTGCCGCCGGCAGCTTCGATCGCCACACGCGCACCCTTGGTCACGGCCAAGCCGCGTACCGTTACGGCCTTGTCGATCTTGCCCGACAGGATCACCTTGACCTTCTTGATTTCCTCACCGATCAACCCGGCCGCCTTCAGCGCCAGCAGATCAACCACGGCGTCCGTGACCTTGGCCAGTTCGTGCAGACGCAGCTCGGCGTTGTCGCCGGCTGTCATGGATCTGAAACCGAACTTGGGCAGGCGACGTTGAATCGGCATCTGGCCGCCTTCGAAACCGACCTTGTGATAGCCGCCCTTGCGTGAATGCTGACCTTTGTGACCGCGTCCGCAGGTCTTGCCGGTGCCGGAGCCAATACCGCGACCGACACGCTTGGGATTCTGTTTGCTGCCATTTGCCGGCTTGATGGAGTTCAGGCGCATGATCAGACCTCCTCGATCTTGAGCATGTAGGAGATCTTTTTCATCATGCCGCGTGTTTCCGGCGTATCGATGACCACAACGCTACGGTGCATGCGGCGCAGACCGAGCCCGAGCATACAGGCCTTGTGATTCGGCAGGCGCCCGAAGGGGCTGCGCGTCAGCGTTAGCTTTACTTGTTTCTGTGCGGACATGTCTTTAACCCAATATCTCTTCAATCGACTTGCCACGCTTGGCGGCGATCTGTTCCGGCGAGGTCATCGCCTTCAGGCCGGCCAGAGTGGCGCGGACCACGTTGTTCGGATTGC
>JBBQDK010000148.1:0-5976 GCA_038319625.1 Gammaproteobacteria bacterium | reverse complement strand
GCAGCACGCCGCTCAAGGTGCTGCGCAACGGCAAGACCTTGACCCTGCGCGTCACCTTGGGCGAATTGCCGGAAGAAGAAGAAACCAAACAGGCCAGCGAAACACCCAGTCACGTCAGCACCAACCGTGCGGGGGTGAGTGTGGCCGACCTGACCCCGGAACTGCGTCAGCGCCTGGATATCAAGAAATACGGCGTTGTGGTGGAAGACATTAGCAAGGGCCCGGCCCTGGAAGCGGGCATCCGCAAGGGCGACATCATCATGAGCGTCAACAACCAGAAGCTCGAAACCACCGCGCAGTTCGAGCGTCTCATCAAGGATCTGCCGGCCGACAAGGCGGTGCCGGTGCTGATCCAGCGCCGCAGCGGTCCGATGTTCCTGGCGTTGAAGGTCCCCGCCAAGAAGTGATAGCCGCTGTAACGACGTTCAGGGCACCGGGGAGCAGTCCCCGGTGCCCTCTGTTATTCGGGCCGTTCCGATAGCATGCCGTCGCTGACCCTCTACACCCGTAGCGGCTGTTCGTTGTGCCAGGCGATGGAGCAGCAACTGGCGCGGCTCGCCGCTGAATGGCGGTTCAGCATAGAGACCGTCGACCTCGAAGATCATCCCGAATTCGAAGCACGCTACGGGAAATGGGTGCCGACACTGATGGCCAGTACGGTGGAACTGTGCCATTACCATCTGAACGAAGCGGGGTTGCGAGAATGGCTCGTGCGGCAGACGCCACACCGAAGCTGAACGGCTTATCGGCCTGTCCGGGACCAAACCGTGCTATCGGGCGATCTGTTTTACGGCTATAATGCCACAGGTTTTTTTCCACCCCTACGGGGTTCATCGGCTACAGTGCGGCAGGGCTTGCCCGGCGGCGCCGACAACGCGGAATCGTTTGCTATCACCCTCACAACAACAGCGTCGCATTTGCCGCGTCGCACCAGATACATACCTCATGACTGACATGCGGCATATCCGCAATTTCTCCATCATCGCGCACATCGATCATGGTAAATCCACACTCGCCGACCGTTTTATCCAGCTCTGCGGGGGCCTTAGCGCACGCGAGATGTCGGCCCAGGTACTCGATTCCATGGATATCGAGCGCGAGCGCGGCATCACCATCAAGGCCCAGAGCGTGGCACTGAACTACAAGGCGCGCGACGGCATTACCTATCAGCTCAACCTTATCGACACACCCGGACATGTAGACTTTGCCTACGAGGTGTCGCGCTCGCTGGCTGCCTGCGAGGGCGCATTGCTGGTGGTCGACGCCTCGCAGGGCGTCGAGGCGCAGACGGTGGCCAATTGCTATACGGCCATGGAGCAGGGCCTTGAAGTCGTCCCGGTTCTGAACAAGATCGACCTGCCGGCAGCCGAGCCGGAGCGTGTCGCCGAGGAGATCGAGGAGATCATCGGTATTGAGGCCACCGATGCGGTGCGTGTCAGCGCCAAGACCGGTATCGGAATCGAGGATGTGCTCGAAGAGCTGGTGAGGCGCGTACCGCCTCCGGTAGGCGATCCAGACGCGCCACTGCAGGCGCTGATCATCGATTCCTGGTTCGACAATTTCGTCGGCGTCATCTCGCTGGTGCGCGTCATGCAAGGCGTGATCGCGCCGAAGCAGAAGATGATGGTGATGTCTACCGGTCGTAGCTATCAAGTGGAAAAAGTCGGCGTGTTCACGCCCAAGCGCCGCGATACGCCGCAGCTCAGCGCCGGCGAAGTCGGTTATGTGCTCTCCGGCATCAAGGAAATCAACGGCGCGCCGGTCGGCGATACGCTGACACGCGCCGATCGGCCCTCGGATCAACAGTTACCGGGTTTTCGCAAGGTGCAGCCGCGTGTGTTCGCCGGTCTCTTTCCGGTCGATGCCGACGATTATGAAGCCTTTCGTGAAGCCCTGCAGAAGCTCTGCCTGAACGACTCGGCATTGCACTTCGAACCGGAGACATCGACGGCGTTGGGCTTCGGCTTCCGCTGCGGTTTCCTGGGCATGCTGCACCTGGAGATCGTGCAGGAGCGGCTGGAGCGCGAGTACAACCTCAATCTCATTACCACCGCGCCGAGCGTGGTCTATCAGGTACTGGATACTAAGGGCGATCTCATCGAGATCGACAACCCGGCCGCGCTACCGCCGGTCAATTACATTGCCGAGGTGCGCGAGCCAATTATCCTTGCCAATATTCTCACACCCCAGGATTACCTGGGCGCGGTCATGACATTATGTATCGAGAAGCGTGGCGTGCAGCGCAAGTTGCAGTACCATGGCAAACAGGTTGCGCTGAGTTTCGAGTTGCCGATGAGCGAGGTAGTGATGGATTTCTTCGACCGCCTCAAGTCGGTGAGTCGCGGTTATGCATCGTTCGATTATCATTTCGAGCGTTTCCAGGCCTCGCCGCTAATTAAGCTTGATGTGCTGATCAATGGTGAACGCGTGGATGCCCTGTCGATCATCGTACATCGCGACCAGGCCGAGTACCGTGGCCGTGATCTGACCGAGCGGATGAAAGAGATCATTCCGCGGCAGATGTTCGAGGTGGCCATCCAGGCGGCGGTCGGCGCGCACATTATCGCCCGCACTACGGTCAAGGCGCTGCGCAAGAATGTGTTGGCCAAGTGCTACGGTGGTGACATCAGCCGTAAACGCAAACTACTGGAGAAGCAGAAGGCCGGCAAGAAACGCATGAAGCAGGTTGGCAAGGTGGAGATCCCGCAGGAGGCGTTCCTGGCGGTGCTGCAGGTCGGGAAAAAGCAGTAACGGAAATTGAACGATGAATGGTGAACAATGAATGATGCAAACTCTCTTGTGCATATTCATCAGTCTTGCTCACTGTTCAGACAACCGATAAGAGCTGATAGACCATGAACCTAGACTTCCCAACAATTCTTGTTTTGGCCACTGCGGTAACCGGCGTGATCTGGGCGCTCGATGTCCTGGTGTTGCGTTCACGCCGGCAAAATAAAGCCGGACAGTATCAAACCTCCGGTTCGGCGCTGACCGACACCGCCTCGAGCTGCCAGGAACCCTGGTATGTCGAGTATTCGAAGTCCTTCTTCCCGGTCATTCTGGCGGTGTTGCTGCTACGCTCGTTTCTGGTCGAACCATTCCGGATTCCCTCGGGCTCCATGATGCCGACCCTGCTGGTCGGCGATTTCATCCTGGTCAACAAATACACCTACGGCCTGCGCCTGCCGGTGATCAACAAGAAGATCATCGACATCAATGAGCCACACCGCGGCGATGTGGTGGTGTTCCGCTACCCCAAGGATCCCAGCGTCGATTACATCAAGCGCCTGGTTGCGCTGCCCGGCGACAAACTTGCCTATTACAACAAAATCCTCTATATCAATGGCAAGCCGATGCCGCAGCAGAAACTCGGCGAATATGCCGGGATCGGCCAGGGAGTGCAGATGAGCGGCGCCAGCCTGCGCGTCGAGCAACTCGGCACGGTCAAGCATCAGATTCTAGTGGTGCCGAATTTGCCGGGTGTGCAGGGTGAATTCACGGTACCGCCAGGCCAGTATTTCATGATGGGCGACAACCGTGACAACAGCAACGACAGTCGTTACTGGGGTACGGTGCCGGAAAAGAATCTGATCGGCAAGGCATTCATGATCTGGATGAGTTGGGATTCGAGCAACGGTGGCGTCGACTGGCACAGAATTGGTCAACGCATCAATTAATCCATCAGGGGAGAACAAAGAATGAACAAACTTGTCAAGCAGCAGCGTGGCATGACCGCCATCGGTTGGCTGATCGTGCTGGGAATTCTGTCTTTCTTCGTGCTGCTGGTCTTGCGCCTGGCGCCAGGCTACCTGGAATACTACAAAGTCAAGAGTGTCATCGAATCACTGCAGCAAGAGCCCTATCTTGGCAACAAGACACCCATGGAGATCCGTAGCCTGCTGCAACGCCGCATCGACGTGAATGCCATCGATAGTATTCAGGCCAAGGATGTCAAGATCGTGCAGAGCAGCGGCAGGACCACTATTACCGCCGAATACGAGGTGCGCGTGCCAATTCTGGGTAATGTCGATGCCGTGAGCAGTTTCAAAAAATCCATTGAGGTCGTGGCTCATTGAGTGAGCCACTCGCAGCACTGTGCCGGCGCCTGGACTACCGATTCACCCAGGCCACGTTGCTGGAGGATGCGCTCACACACCGCAGTGCCGGCAGCCGCAACAATGAACGGCTGGAATATCTCGGTGATGCCATACTCAATTTCACCATCGCCGCGGAACTCTATCAACGTTTCACCCAGGCCGACGAAGGCGAATTGAGCCGATTGCGCGCCTCGCTGGTCAATGCGCAGGCGCTGGCGATGCTGTCGCGCGAGCTTAACCTCGGCCAGTGCCTGACACTCGGGACGGGCGAATTGAAAAGCGGCGGTTTCCGTCGCGAATCCATCCTCGCCGATGCCCTGGAGGCGGTATTCGGTGCGGTGTATCTGGATGGCGGCTTCGAAGCCTGCCGCCAACTGATTCTGCGACTCTACCATGACACCCTGAGCGATTTGCCCGCCGTCGCTGACCTCAAGGACCCAAAGACGCAATTGCAAGAGTTTCTGCAATCGCGCAAACGCCCTCTGCCGATCTATCAGGTCATCGAAGTGAGCGGGGAATCACATGCCCAGACCTTTATCGTCGAGTGCCAGGCCGAAGGCCTGCCGTCGCCCACACGCGGTCAAGGCAGCAGCCGCCGCAAGGCCGAACAGGAGGCCGCCGGCAATGCGCTGCGGTTGTTGCATGACTGACATCATGACGCGCAGTGGCTATGTGGCGCTGGTCGGAAGACCCAATGTGGGCAAGTCCACACTGCTCAATAAACTGCTGGGCCAGAAGCTCAGCATTACCTCGCATAAACCGCAGACCACACGCCATACGTTGCTGGGCATCAATAACGTCGACGGCGGCCAGATTGTCTATGTCGATACGCCGGGCCTGCACAGCGGCGGTAAACACGTTATGAACCGCTACATGAACCGCGCTGCCGGCTCGGTTATCGACGATGTCGATGTGGTAGTTTTCCTGGTGGAGGGTCTGCGCTGGACCGACGAGGACCAGCGCGTTCTGGTGCGTCTGGCGTCGACACAGTCGCCGGTAATTCTGGCAGTCAACAAGGTCGATCACATAGCAGACAAAAGCCGCTTGCTGCCGCATCTCCAGGTGCTGGCGACACGCCGCAACTTCGCCCAGGTGATTCCGATGAGCGCGCACAATGGCCATAACGTCGACGTATTGCAAACGGAAGTTCTGAAACTACTGCCGATCGCTGCGCCGCTATTCCCGGAAGACCAACTCACCGATCGCAGTGAGCGGTTCCTGGCCGCTGAGTTGATCCGTGAAAAACTGTTCCGGCGTCTTGGCCAGGAACTGCCGTATTCCTTGACAGTGCAGATCGAAAATTTCCGTGAGCAAAACGGCGTACTGCATATCGATGCGATCATCTGGGTCGCACGCGACGGACACAAGGCCATCGTTATCGGCAAGAATGGCGAAGGCCTCAAGACCGTTGGCCAGACCGCACGTAAAGACATGGAACAGATGTTCGGCCACCCGGTATTTCTGCAGACCTGGGTCAAGGTCAAGGAAGGCTGGATGGACGATGAAAGGGCATTGCACAGTTTGGGATATACTGATAAAGATTAGTATCAGGTACTGTAATAACAGTATCGAAAGGAACCCATCTTGTCGCGCATCGCCCTGCAACCCGGCTTCATCCTGCATTCCCGCCCTTACCGGGATACCAGCGCCTTGTTGGAGGTATTCACGCGCGAGAACGGCCGGCTCGGCCTGGTGGCGCGCGGTGCACGCGGCGCCAAGTCCAAGCTGCGTGGTGTGCTACAGCCGTTCCGCCCCTTGTTGCTGTCCTGGCTGGGGCGCGGTGATCTGGGCACGCTGACCGATGCCGAGGCCCAGTACGTTGCCCTGACCCTCGGTGGACGTGCGCTGCTGAGCGGTTACTACCTTAATGAGTTGGTAC
>JBBQDK010000147.1:0-6005 GCA_038319625.1 Gammaproteobacteria bacterium | reverse complement strand
GCTCCACGCCCAATCACGTGGCGGATGCTGCGTATCGGCCTGTTGAGCGTAGTGCTGGCTATGACGGCGCTGAGTACCTGGTTGACGCGGCATCGCGTCGCCGCCTGGGATCATCCGTTGTGGGTCGTAGCCTTTCCCATCAACGCGGACGACAGCGCAGCAACCTCCGCGTATACCGATACGCTGACGCGGGAAAGCTTCGCGCCCATTGAACGCTATCTGACCGAACAGGCGCGCGGTTATGGCCTGATGCGTACCGCGCCGCTGGAAATCCGCCTCGGGCCGCATCTGAACGAAAGCCCGCCCACGCCGCCCCGCGACGGTTCAGTGTTGCAAGTGGTCGCTTGGAGTCTGCGCTTGCGCTGGTGGGCCTGGCGCGCGGCCGCCGCCTACGATGGCCCGCCTATCGACGTGCGGCTGTTTCTGCGCTATCACGATCCGGCCCGAGTGCCCCGCCTGGAACATTCCCTGGGGCTCAAGGAAGGCATGATCGGCATCGCCAATGTCTTCGCCGACCGCACGATGGCCGGCTCGAATCAGGTGGTGATTGCGCATGAACTGCTGCACACGGTGGGTGCCACCGACAAATACGACCCGGCCACCAGTCTGCCACGCTATCCGGACGGCTATGCCGAACCGCAACGGGTGCCGCGTTACCCGCAACGCTACGCGGAGCTGATGGCGGGACGGCTGCCCCAAAGTGCAGCGCTGGCCACCATCCCCTTGAGTCTGGCGACAACCCGGATCGGCATGGCCACGGCACGGGAAATCGGCTGGATCAAATAACTTGGCAGGGCGCTTTCCAGTCTCCGGTCGGCCGGGAGCGATGTATTATCGATCAGCGGTTGCCTGCCCGGCGCCCCTCAAGTAGAATACGCCTCCCTGCGACGCCCCGGCGTTGCTTAACTCCTTGCCTGATCGCGCGCGCGGCAGGCTGCTACCCGTAAGGAGCTTTCATGAAGCACTACGAAATCGTGTTTCTGGTCCACCCTGACCAGAGTGAACAGGTGCCCGGCATGATCGAGCGCTACCGCGCCACGATCGAATCCAAGGGCGGCGCCATCCACCGCCTGGAAGACTGGGGCCGTCGCCAGCTCGCCTATCCCATTCAGAAAGTCCACAAGGCGCACTACGTGCTCATGAACATCGAGTGCGACAAGGACACCCTGGACGAAATCAACAGCGCGTTCCGTTTCAACGACGCCGTGTTGCGCAACCTCATCCTGATCCGCGACGAAGCGGTCACCGAGCCGTCATTCCTGGTCAAGTCCAAGGACGACCGCGAAGATCGCCGCTCCGACTCGGACGATGACTCCGCGCCGGTCGTCGATGACGCGTCCGCCGGAGACGACGAGGTTGTTGAAGACAATGCCGAGGCCTGAGGCCCGGTCCTGTCCGATCACGCATATCTGAATTGAGGGGAATACCATGTCACGCTTTTTCCGCCGCCGTAAATTCTGCAAGTTCACCGCAGAAAAGACCAAAGAGATCGACTACAAGGATCTGCAGACGCTCAAGGGCTATGTCACCGAGACCGGCAAGATCGTACCGAGCCGCATCACCGGGACCAAAGCGCGCTACCAGCGCCAACTCGCCACCGCCATCAAGCGGGCGCGCTTCCTGGCACTGCTGCCGTACACCGACGCGCAATAATATTTTTGTAGGGCGGGTCAGGCGCGCAGCGCCGTAACCCACCAGACATTCAACCGAATTTGTGAAAGGGCATAACGATGGAAGTCATACTGCTGCAGAAGGTCGAAAATCTCGGTAACCTCGGCGACAAGGTCAAAGTACGTGCCGGATTCGGCCGCAATTTCCTGATTCCGCAGGGCAAGGCCACCACGGCCACCACGGCCAATGTCGCCAAGTTCGAGGCGCGCCGCGCCGAGCTCGAAAAGATCGCCGCCGAGGCCATCAGTGCCGCCGAGCAGCGTCGTGCCGCACTGGAAAGCCTGACGATCACCATCGCCGCCCACTCCGGCGACGAAGGCAAGCTGTTTGGTTCGGTCGGCACCTTCGACATCGCCGCAGCCGTCACGGCCCTGGGTCAGCCGCTCGCCAAGCATGAAGTGCGCCTGCCTGCCGGCCCGTTCCGTCATACCGGCGAATTCGATATCGAACTGCATTTGCACAGCGATGTGAACGCCACGCTCAAGCTGGTCATCATCGCCGAGTAACAAATATAATCCGGGTTGTGCTGTGTTCAACCCGGACTATGCCTGTACTCAGAGTAACGTAGAGGTGAGTCTCCGCTCCGTGTTGACTCGCTCCATTTCATACCGAATTATTTTTCTCCGCATCCTGCCACGCTGATAATTTCGTGCCGGTTTCAGGGTCGCACTTGGCCGTTCGATTGGCGCAAAAAATCTTTTCCCGGTTATGCACCGCTTATCCCGTGTCTTATGCATTGCAGACCCGTACGCGCTGCGCTAACCTGCTATGATTCTGACAACAACATGCTGATGGGAAGTGTACATGCCTGAATTGGCCCATCCGGTCGAAGCTCATACCAGCGCCGCCGCCGCGCTGAAGATTCCTCCCCACTCCATCGAAGCCGAACAGGCCGTGCTTGGCGGCCTGATGTTGGACAACACCGCCTGGGACCAGATCGCCGACAAGGTCAACGAAGAAGACTTTTACCGACGCGATCACCGCCTGATCTTCCGCGCCACCGCCGAACTGGTTGAGAAGGGCAGCCCATGCGATGTCGTGACCCTGGCCGAGTGGCTGGACAAGCGTGGCGAGCTCGACAATGCCGGCGGCCTGGCCTACCTCGGCGCTCTGGCGCGCGATACCCCTAGCGCCGCCAATATCCGCGCCTACGCCGACATCGTCCGCGAACGTTCAGTGCTGCGCCAGCTGATCCGCGTCGGTACCGACATCGCCAACGACGCCTTCCAGCCTGACGGCCGTGGCAGCAAGGAATTGCTCGAAAGCGCCGAGCAGCAGGTATTTCGCATCGCCGAACAGGGCGGCCGCTCCCAGCAGGGTTTCGTCGGACTCAAGCAGCTGCTGACCGGCGCGGTGGATCGCATCGACCAATTGTTCCAACGCGACGATCCGATCACCGGTATCGCCACCGGCTACACCGAATTCGATCACAAGACCGCTGGCCTGCAACCCGGCGATCTGATCATCGTCGCCGGTCGCCCGTCCATGGGCAAGACCAGCTTCGCCATGAACATCGCCGAACACGCCGCCATCCGCGGCGGCCAGCCGGTGGCGGTGTTCAGCATGGAAATGTCCGGCGAGCAACTGGCACTGCGCATGATGTCCTCGCTGGGGCGTATCGATGCACACAAGGTACGCACCGGCAAGCTCGACGACGCCGACTGGCCGCGCCTGACCTCGGCGGTGAGCATCCTCGCCGAAGCACCGATGTTCATCGACGATACGCCGGCGCTCTCGCCCACCGAACTGCGCGCCCGCGCGCGGCGATTGAAGCGTGAACACGGCGGGCTCGGTTTGATCGTCATCGATTACCTGCAACTCATGCAGGTGTCCAACACGCGCGAGAACCGCGCCACCGAAATCTCCGAGATCTCGCGCAACCTCAAGGCGCTTGCCAAAGAACTGCGCGTGCCGGTGATGGCGCTGTCGCAGCTCAATCGCAGCCTGGAACAACGCCCCAACAAGCGCCCGGTGATGTCCGATCTGCGTGAGTCCGGCGCCATCGAGCAGGATGCCGACTTGATTGTGTTCATCTACCGCGATGAAGTCTATGACCAAGACAGCCCCGACAAGGGCAAGGCCGAAATCATCATCGGCAAACAGCGTAACGGTCCTATCGGCAGCATTGATCTGGCCTTCCTTGGCCAGTACACCCGCTTCGAGAATCTCGCTTACGACGATTACTCCGGCCGAGGCTTTTCATGACGCGATCCGCCGAGGCGCGCATCGACCTCTCCGCACTGCGACATAATTTCCAACGAGTACGCCAGAGCGCGCCGCAAAGCCGTGTGATGGCGGTGATCAAGGCCAATGCCTACGGACATGGCATGCTGCATGCGGCGCAGGCGTTGGATGACGCCGATGCCTTCGCGGTGGCGCGACTCGACGAAGCACTGAGCCTGCGGTCGGCCGGCATCAAACAGCCCATCGTGCTGCTGGAAGGCATATCCGGTGCCAGCGAGCTGCTGCCACTGACACAGTTCGATCTCGACACCGTCGTACACAATGACGCGCAGATCGCGCTGCTCGAACAGAACCGCACGCAGAAACCCATAACCGTCTGGTTGAAGATCGACACCGGCATGCACCGGATCGGGCTGGCGCCCGACCAGGCGGCCACTGCGTGGCAGCGCTTGCAGGCCTGCGACGCCGTCGCCAAACCGATTCGCTTCATGACGCACTTCGCCAATGCCGATCTGCGCGGCGATGCGCGCAATGCCGCGCAGATCACGCAATTCAGCGCGGCGCTCGCAGGTTTGCAGGGTGAACGCTCCAGTGCCAATTCCGCCGCCATCCTGTCGCTGCCGGAAACCCACACCGACTGGGTGCGGCCCGGCATCATGCTCTATGGCGTATCACCGTTCAGCGACGGTCGCGCGCAGGATGAGAATCTGCGCCCCGTGATGACCCTCAGCGCGCACCTCATCGCCGTCAACCGCTACCGCAAAGGCGACGCGATCGGCTACGGCGGCGAATGGCAATGCCCCGAGGACATGCCGGTCGGCGTCGCCGCCATCGGCTACGGCGACGGCTATCCGCGCCACGCGCGCACCGGCACGCCGGTGCTGATCGACGGCGTACGCGTTCCCCTGATCGGGCGCGTCTCGATGGACATGATCACGCTCGATCTGCGTGCCAAGCCGGATGCGCAGATCGGCACGCCGGTGGTGTTGTGGGGAGAAGGCCTGCCGGTGGAGGAAATCGCCGCATGCGCAAGGACCATCGCCTATCAGTTGCTGTGCGGAGTGAGTGCGCGGGTGCGGAGTAGTTACTGAGGGTTTGACTGTGTACAGGGGCTGCTTGAACTACGTGCCCAGCCAGGCTATATGAACGCCTTTTTGTGGGGTTAGCAGATTGCTAGGGGTGTGCTGCATTCTGTTTAGAACTTATGCCGCAGGCTCGCTAAGCACCGAGGTTTGGAAGAACGTTCCTTCTCCCTCCGGGAGAGGGGACTTTCTTGCTCGGCGATAATTCTTTGAGGTAATCCCCCGGCTCTGCCGGGGGATTAGATTAGGTTTGGCTGATACGGCGGTCGGTAGCGGTCGGTAGTAAATGAACAGGCGTAACGAATAGCACGGCGACCGAAAAGAAAATCCCTTCTCCCTCAGGGAGAAGGCCAGAATGAGGGGTTAAAATCAATGCGCGACATTGATCCCCTCACCCCAACCCTCCCGGAGGGAGAGGGAGTTACAGTGGCAGATTTGCCGCCTTCAGGCGGGGCAAGGTTTTATGGGCGTCTTTGAGGCGTTAGCAAAATAAGCCCCCGACTTTGCCGAGGGTCATTTAACTTATCGGTTGGTTATTGTTAATGGAGCCATGCTTGGCCAAATCAAAAACTCTCTATGCTTGTACTGAATGCGGCGCGCAAGCCACCAAGTGGGCGGGGCAGTGCGCGGACTGCGGAGCGTGGAATACGTTGGTGGAAACCATCGCCGAGGCGGCGAGCACCGGGCGCAGTGCGCGCTTCGCAGGTTATGGTCAGGCCGGCGAAGCGCGAGTGCAGAATCTGACGGCTGTCGCGCCCGATGCAGCGGTGCGAGTGCCGACCACCATCGGCGAACTGGACCGCGTGCTGGGCGGCGGGCTGGTGCCGGGTTCGGTGGTGTTGCTGGGTGGCGATCCGGGGATCGGCAAATCCACGGTGTTGTTGCAAACACTGGCCGGCCTGGTGCCGCGGCTTTCCAATCTCTACGTCACCGGCGAGGAATCGTTGCAGCAGGTGTCGCTGCGTGCGCAGCGATTGGGCGTGCCCGGTGAAAATATCTTCATGCTCACCGAGACCTCGGTGGAGCGCATCCTCGCGCAGGCGCAGCAACTGCGGCCGCAGGTAATGG
>JBBQDK010000146.1:0-6187 GCA_038319625.1 Gammaproteobacteria bacterium | reverse complement strand
GGTGTCCTTTGGAAAGCATGAACCGCCATAACCCGGGCCGACATGTAAAAACTTTTTCCCTATGCGTCCGTCCAGACCCATGCCTTTTGCAACCGCATGCACATCAGCGCCAATCATCTCGCAAAGCGGTGACAGTTCATTGATGAAGCTGATCTTGGTAGCAAGAAAGGCATTTGAGGCATATTTGATCAACTCGGCACTTTCGAGATTTGTCACCATAATCGGCGCTTCAATGAGATTGATGGGGCGGTAAAGCTCGCGCAGCAAGGCCACGGCCCGATCACTTTCGACACCGAGAACAACGCGATCTGGCCGCATGAAGTCACTGATTGCCGCACCTTCGCGCAGAAATTCCGGATTCGATGCGACATCGAAATCGGCGGCAGGGTTTTCTTCTTTAATGATACGTTGCACCTGGCGTGCAGTCCCCACTGGGACAGTAGACTTGTCGACAATCACTGTGTAGCCGGAAAGGAACTTGGCGACTTGTTTAGCAGCAGCATATACATAACTAAGATCGGCATGTCCGTCACCTCGACGTGTCGGCGTGCCGACCGCGATAAACACCAAATTGGCTTCAGCCACATGCTTGCCCAGATCCGTTGTGAATAATAAACGCCCCGACGCAACATTGCGGACCACCAGACTTTCCAGACCCGGCTCGTAGATGGGAATCTTGCCAGCATTAAGCTGTGAAATTTTTGATTCATCCACATCCACACAGGTTACGTGCGCGCCGAATTCCGCGAAACAGGCACCGGATACCAAGCCTACATAGCCGGAACCTATCATCACTACATTCATCTTAGTGTTCCTTATAAATTCTCATTACTAAAGAGGCTGGGTTTAGGGGGAGCAGAGCGCTGAAATTGTCACCCCCTCACCCTATCCCCGGAGGGAGAGGTGCTCTCATTTTCAATTTCAAACTACTCTGCGTTGAAACCACGTCACTGCGTGGCCCCATTCTCGTCCGACCCGTCATCATCCAGATACCCTTCACTCAACAGGTATAAAAACACTTCCTGCGCCGCCTGCATGGGCGTGAGGTCCGTGGTATCTATGCGCATCTCCGGATGTTGCGGAACGTCATAAGGATCACTGACACCAGTAAATTCCGGGATGATGCCTTTACGCGCCTTAGCGTACAGCCCCTTGCGGTCACGGCTTTCGCACACTTCCAGCGGCGTGGCGACGTGTATTTCTATAAAGGCGCCATACACTTCGATCATCTCGCGCACCGTGTGCCTGGTGGCGGCGTAGGGCGCAATCGGTGCGCAGATTGCCACACCGCCGTTTTTGGTGATCTCGCTCGCCACGAAGCCGATGCGGCGCACGTTCAAATCGCGATGCACCTTCGAGAAACCCAATTCACTGGATAGATGCTGGCGCACGATGTCGCCATCCAGTAAACTCACCGGCCGACTTCCCTCCTCAATGAACTTGGCAAAAATGATCTTGGCAAGCGTCGATTTCCCTGACCCCGAGAGCCCTGTAAAGAACAATGTAATGCCCTGCTTACGGCGTGACAGGATAACCTTACGCAACTCATCAACCACATCGGGATAGGATAGCCAACTCGGCAGGTCCAATCCATGAGAAAGCGATCTCATGAGATCGCTCATAGTAAATTGCACACTGCGCAGGCCGTCCTTTTGTATCTTCTCCATCTCCATGTAATGTCCGTTAGCCGACACATAGGCCATTTCTTTGACCGCCACCATCTGTATCTTCAATTCTTTCTGATTACGCGCCACGAGTTCTTGAGACGCGTAGGTCGGGTAGAAACGCGGGCCGTGCTCACGCACATTAGGCGGTGCGGCATGATCCGGGCCGATAATTATATGTGAGCAGCCATAGTTTTGCCGGATGATGGCATTCAGAACAGCCTCGCGCGGCCCGGCCATCCGCTCCGCACTGGGTAGCAAAGAGATCATGGCCAGGTCATGGGGATAGTGACGACGGAGCGCTTGGTAGCAGCGCACTCGCGCAAAATAATAGAGATCACCGGGCCTAGTCATGCCAACGGTGGGATGGATCAAGATAGATGCCTTCACCTCTTTGGCGGCACGCATTGTGATTTCGCGATGCAGCCGATGCATCGGTTTACACGTATGGAAGGCAACCACTCGGCGCCAGCCGCGCCTGTCAAACAGATGCCGCAACTCGCCAGGGGTATTGCGTAACGTCTCGAAATCGTAATGTGAAGGCAGTTGCACACCTTCTAGAGTGCCGCCGACATAACAGTCGTGGACCTGCTCGAACAGATAACGCACGCCGGGATGCGCCAGGTCGGTAGTGCCGAATACCGCGTCCGCCTCGCAGTGTTTGTCGGGGCGCCAAACATCTTGCACCGTCAGCACCGCAAGCATGAAACCTTCGCCATCGCGCAACGCCAGACGCTGCCCATTCTGCAATTTTTCAGCAAGAGGTGCCGGCACTTCCAGGGTAATGGGCAGTGGCCAGAGCGTGCCATCGGGCAGGTGCAGATCGGCCAGCACCGACTCGTATTCCGCACGCGTCATGAAACCGGTCAGCGGCGAGAAGCCGCCGTTCATAAGCAATTCCAGGTCACAGAGCTGGCGCTGGGAGAGGGTGATCGATGCATACCCACCGGATTCGGCTTTGAGCGGGTCAGACCGCTCTTCACTGACAATCAGGTCGCGGAGTACGCCGCCATGCGGTTCAATTAAATGGTCCATATCAAAATGTCTTTCTCATTAGTGATGTTACGTACATCCGCAAGAAATTCAGCGCGCATATTAATTGTTGGGGCAGGGAGAAATACCTGTAAGTATTTGGGTATTATTACATCGACAGGAAGGAGAAGATATTGAGCCAACGACAATTCTGCGGAACCGCACCCGCTATTACGGGATTTTCTTGGCTCAAAATAGTGCTTCAAGCATGACTCTTGGATTGCGAAAGGAAGTGTTGTAGTTGATTGAAAAGAATGGTGGCCAGGGACGGAATCGAACCGCCGACACGGGGATTTTCAATCCCCTGCTCTACCAACTGAGCTACCTAGCCTCGAGGGATGCGTATTACACCGGGAGATGGGGCGTGAGTCAAGCAAACCCGTGCCCCTGCGACACCGTAACCTTGTGTCAGGAGAGTAAAAAGCCCTTGTTCTATGGGCTTGAGTGTTGGGCCCCAGTGCTCTAGGGTAGACCTTCAGCCTTGGAGTCCGCTTTATGACCGACCCCCGTCCCGCCCCCGAGCAGTATCAATTGGTCGAGACCCGCCTGCAGGAGCGGCTTGCCAACGGCACCACTGTCTGCAATCTGTGCCTGTGGCGCTGTAAGCTTGGCCATGGCCAACGCGGCTTTTGCCAGGCCCACGTGAACCGGCACGGCACGCTCTACAATCTCTCCTACGGGATCCTATCCGCTATCGATATCGGGCCGATCGAAGGCAAGCCAGTCCGGCACTACCGACCTGGCACCCGAGTGATGTCGGTGGGCAGCTATGGCTGCAACTTCCGCTGCGGCGGCTGCCACAATCTGGAGATCTCCTGGGGCGTATCGTCACTCGACGATCTGGCGCGCGGTGCTTCGACGGCGGCCTATGTGAAACCCGAGGACTTGGTGGCCGCTGCTCTGCGCCATGGTGTCGAGGGCATCGCCTTCACCTACTCGGAACCGGCGGTGTGGTTGGAGTATGTCGTGGACGTCTCGCAGTTAGCACACGCGGCCGGGCTCTACACGGTCTATGTCTCGAACAGCTTTGTGACCGATGAGGCGCTGGAAATGATGGCGCCGCATGTCGATGTGCTGTGCTCGGACATCAAAAGTATGCGCGACGATTTCTACAAGGAGATCTGCAAAGTGGCCCACGTCGAGCAGGTGCTGGGGTCGGTCGCCAGGGCGCAGCAGCTCGGCATCCACGTCGAGACCCGTACCAACATCATCCCCGGCCGCAACGACGACCCCGACGAGCTGCGTCGCATCGCCATCTGGATCCGCGATCATCTCGGCGCCGACAGCCCCTGGCATATCACCAAGTTTTTCCCGGCCTACCAGTTGAGCAATGTACCACCGACGCCGAGCGAGACACTGTGGGCCGCGCACGATGCCGCACGCGATGTCGGCCTAACCAACGTTTATGTCTACGACGACAAAGGCTGCGACTGCGCCCAGGAGAACCTGCCAGTGGACAATTATCTGTCGCAAGACCCGACGGCGCTGCACGCCGTCAAAAAGTGCGCCGCCAGTTGTTGCGGGGAGGAAGGCGTGCTGCTGAAGAAATACGAATCCGCCACCCCGGGAAGTTCCGATTGATTCACCACTCAGAAGGAAAGTCCCCTCGCCCTCCGGGAGAGGGGACTTTTTTTCACACCTACGAGGCTCTCGTTAACACGGCATAATTTTCAAACGGAATACCACTCTCCACAAAAGGACGGCCAGCGCACCTTACCGCGGAACAAAACCAATCGGCGTCGACGAACCCGCGCCGAAGAAAAACTTCTCCATCTCCTCTTCCAGGAACTTGCGCCCCTTGGGATCGATCGCGCTGATACGGTTTTCGTTGATCAGCATGGTCTGGTGTTTCAGCCACATCTGCCAGGCCGGCTTTGAAACCTGGGCGAAGATGCGCTGCCCGAGTTCACCCGGATAAGGTGCAAAATCCAATCCGTCTTCTTCTCTGCCGAGTTTGATGCACTGTACTCTACGCGCCATGCTGTTTTCCTCAATGAACACCGGCAGAGCCGGGGGGGTCATTTTGCTAGCGCCTCAAAGGCACTCCTAAAACCTTGCGCCGCCTGAGGGCGGCAAATCTGCCACTATCACTCCCTCTCCCTCAGGGAGAGGGTTGGGGTGAGGGGATCAGATTCGCGCATTGATTTTAATCCCCTCATCCTGGCCTTCGGCAACCGCTCCCGGCGTTGCACTACCTCCTGCATCCATGCAGTCGTCTCCCTGAGGGAAGAGCGCGAAGCGCGAAGGGTGCAGGGACTTCCTTTTCAGCCGCCTGCTATTCGTTACGCCTATTCATTTACTACCGACCGCCGTACCGGTCAAACCTAATCCAGCCCTCCGGTAGAGCCGGGGGTTTACCTCAAAGAATCAGTTAGAGCTCACTTAAGTGGACAAGCGCGGTCTTAATCGACTTGCCATGCCGGATCCGCCCGCAGTTTGGCCAGCAAGCGCGTCACTGGCGCGGCCAGACCGATACGGTCAGGCTGCACGCTGTTATACCAGACCCGGTCCGCGCCCTCCAACACCGCAGCTTCAAGGGTTTTAAGCCGGGCCACCAATGGCCGCATGTCCAGATGGAAATGACTGAAGGTGTGGCGCAGCGCAGGCCACTCTTCGATGCGCTGCACGCGGCAGCGCAACTGCGTCCGGCACCACTGCCGTGCATCCAGATCCGCGGGGACTTCCGGAAAACTCCACAAGCCGCCCCAGATGCCAACCGGCGGCCGCCGTTGCAGAAGCACTTCACCCGCACTATTGCACAGCAGCAACACGCGCGACTCGCGCACTGGCAGCGTGCGGCTTGGCTTGGGCTGGGGATAAGCTGCAACGCAACCATCACGGCAGGCGCCACACAGATCGTGCACCGGGCAGCGCGCGCAGTCCGGTTTGCTGCGGGTACACAACGTCGCGCCAAGGTCCATGATCGCCTGCGTGTAGGCCGCGACCCGTGTCTCGGGGGTGTGGCGCTCAGCCAGTTCCCAAAGTTGCTTCGCCACCTCGCTGCGACCGTACCAGCCTTCGACGCGGTAGACACGGGACAGTACGCGTTTGACGTTACCGTCGAGAATGGCGTGGCGCTGATCCGCGCTCAGCGCCAAGATTGCGCCTGCGGTCGAGCGGCCTATGCCCGGCAGCGCCTCGAGTGCCGCCAGCTGGTGCGGCAGCTGGCCCTGATGTTCGCTGCAAACCAGGCCGGCGGTACGGTGCAGATTGCGGGCCCGTGCGTAATAGCCCAGGCCCGACCATAAATGCAGGACTTCATCCAGTGGCGCTGCCGCGAGTCGGCGTACGTCCGGAAAGCGCGCCATGAAGGTCTGGTAATATGGAATGACCGTCGCCACCTGGGTCTGTTGCAGCATGATCTCTGAGACCCAGACCCGATACGGATTCGGCTCGCTTTGCCAGGGCAAATCCTTGCGTCCGTGGCGGACGAACCAGGCAAGCAGTAGACTACTGAAGGGATCGGTTGACATGGCCGCGTCAGGGTAGCA